>NZ_AP019807.1:0-300000 GCF_007183175.1 Microbulbifer sp. GL-2 | reverse complement strand
CGCAAGGAGCCGGGAGACTCTGCAGATATGTTGCGTGCGCGGCGTCGTTTTCTCAAAGCGGGTTACTATCGTCCATTGGTAGAGGCAATTGCGGCTCTGCTGCCTCATAAGCCAGGCCGTAAACTGTTGGATATTGGCTGCGGCGAGGGATATTACCTGCGTGAGTTGGAGTCTGCTGGCTGGCACGGCCATGGGCTGGCCGGGGTGGATATCTCCAAGTCCGGTGTGCGTATGGCGGCAAAATCCGATAGTGCTGCCCAGTTTGTTGTGGCTAGTAACGTCAACCTGCCGGTAGCTTCGAACAGCGTGGACAACTTGCTTCGCATTTTTGCACCGGCACCGGATGGTGAGATGTTGCGGGTGTTAAAAAAAGGAGGGCAGCTGCTGGATGTTGCACCGGGACCGGATCATTTATGGACCTTGAAAGGCCAATTATACAAAGAACCGCGCAAGCACCCCGCACCGAAGCTGGTTGAGGGCCTCTATCCCGAGGTGGATATGCGCTGTTGCTTTCCTTTTGAGTTGCGCGGACATGAAGCTATTGCCGACTTTCTCGCCATGACTCCATTTGCCTGGAAGGGCTGCCGGGAAGCAAGAGCGGAACTGGAGCAGCAGGATAGCCTGGTACTGGAAGCGGACTTTATTGTACGCCGCTTTATCAAGCGCACGTTAGTTGGTGAGGGAACTGCTGCCGTTTGGCGAAAATGATTTTACCCAGGGTAGTTGCAATCATGGGTAATAGAGGTAATTAGAAGAGATTTATGGCAACACCAAAAGACTATATGTTTATGCGCAGGGCCCTTGAGCTGGCAGAGCTTGCCGCTGAGCGCGGAGAGGTGCCCGTGGGGGCGGTGCTGGTACAGGATGGCAAGGTTATCGGTGAGGGTAGCAATCGCCCGATCGGAAACTGTGATCCCAGCGCTCACGCAGAAATTGTCGCACTGCGCCGTGCTGCTGAAGACAAACAAAACTACCGTCTGCCAAACACTACGCTCTATGTGACGATTGAGCCCTGTACTATGTGCTTTGGCGCACTTGTTCATGCCCGTGTCGGTCGCCTGGTATATGGTGCCAGTGAACCCCGAGCTGGAGTTATTGAGAGCCAGTTAAAATTAGGGGAGGCGGGTTTCTTCAATCACAAGATTGCCGTTGAATCGGGAGTTATGGCGGAGGAAGCAGGAAAACTGGTGCGTGAGTTTTTCCATGATCGACGTTGAGCTGGCTCTTGCATTTGTAGTGAACAGCATGATTGTTGCAATCGTTGTGCTGATTCACCACGAGGTTCTCAATGCCCTGGTTCATCTGGGGCGCTGGGTACCAGTTCGACATAATTTTGCCATAGTGCTCGGGGTATTTGGTGCCTTGCTTGCCCATGTGGCGGAGATCTGGCTGTTTGCCTACGGCTACTATTTCATGGTCAATTCGCCCTATTTTGGTACCTTGGTGGGTAATTTTAATGGCAGTCTGCTCGACTGTGCTTACTTCTCCTTTACCACTTATACCTCTCTTGGATTTGGGGATATTGAGCCCCTGGGACACTTGCGATTCACTGCGGGGCTTGAAGCATTAACCGGGCTGGTGATGATTACCTGGACGGCTTCTTTTATGTTCCTGAAAATGCAGAGAGTCTGGGATATGTAGCCCGGCTACATTTTCATCCTTGCGGTGCGTCCAGGCTTTTCTTTTGGTTTTTGCGCCGGATAAAAGGCCCTGCGATGGCGTTGTAAGTAAATGTGTCGCCCGGCACTGCGCCACAGTTTACCAAAGGGGTGCAGCCAATAAAGCCAGCGTGCAACTCTTGTCCGACCTACATTGGATTTTACGATACTGGAGGTGTGCTCTGTTTCCCAGAGTAAATGGGGCTCGACACCGTATAGCTTGAGATCAAACTGCCAGAAGTGATCAAACACCTTATCAATAGGCTCAAAAATACGATTGGCGTAGCCCAGCACTTTTTCCATGCCCTGGCGGTTAATCAGGTACCCCTGGGCGCCACACCAGCCGCGCTCGGGGCGAACCAGTATATGAATGCCATCATTTAATTGTTTGATTACTTTGCGCTTGCGTACCTTAAGACCCATTAGGCGGATCATTTCCATCTCATCAGGCAGGCGCTCAAGTTCTGCCAGCATCGCGCCGAAATCGGGTTCCAGCTGTACGTCGTCCTCCAAGATGCAGACCCGGTTGAGGCCAGCATGATAGGCGTGGCGGATTGCGCGCAGATGTGCCAGGTAACAGCCGATTTCCGAACTCTTCAGTTCACACAGGTGACGCCACCGAGTTGTAGCATTGCAAATTATCTCATCGGCTTCGAGCCTTGGCGTTCCGGCACGACCATCGACACCGCTAACCAGACTGGTTCGCAGCCGCTGGAACTTGAGTGAGCCTAAGAGGCCGTACACCGCTTCTCCCTCAGGTTTGAGGGTGATAACCCAGCAGGGAGTCTGGGCGATAAACAGGGGAATTTTTTGAGGCTTGCGCTGTAGCGTTGGGCGGCTGCGTAACGGTAGTCGCTGCTTATGGCGCTGTCGCGAAAATTGGAGTTGTCGAAGCCGACTTGGTTTTATCACAGCTACTGGCTAGAAGGTACTGGGCTCAGAGGAGTGAACATGATCTCCATAATCAGTCGTTGAACACTGTGCGTAGCTACTAAGGTTGGGCATAGTTACCTCTCAAACTTTGGGTCAAGCTGCAATCCACCGCGAATTCTTGGCAGAGTCGTCGCTATTTCATGCACTCTCAGGAGAAGGCATGCTTAATTGGAGGGCTCTGTTGCCCACTAAACTGGGGTCAATCCCATGGCATCGGGGTTTCACAGTGGATATTAGTGTTTGACTCAAAAGTCAGTGCATTACATGGACCGTTACAGCTGCTAGCTTTACAGATTAAAATTTGTTGCTTGCTGCTCTGATCAAGGTCTCAAGCACTGATCCGGTCAAATAGAAAGGAGTATTACCCGGTGGTTTCCCACGTTAAAAAGGAAATAGTCAGATACTTTTGTTACTAAATAAAAAGTAAGAGATGGGCCGGTTTCCAGTCAATAAAAGCTCTAATAGGCATTGAAGAAATTTATATGAAGTCTGATTTAATCAAGATGGCGCTGATCCTGGGACTGTTAAGCTGTGTTGGCCCGATCGCTATCGATATGTATTTACCGGCCCTGCCGGATATTGCGGAAAGTTTCGGCGCGCCTATTGAGGCGGCACAATATACCCTGATGTCTTATTTCATCGCCTTTGGGGTTTGCCAGCTTTTTTATGGGCCCGCTTCCGATATGTTTGGACGCAAGCCGCCACTGTATTTTGGCTTGCTTCTTTTTACCCTTGCCTCTGTCGGCTGTGCTGTAGCCCCAACTATCGAATCGCTGATCGCACTGCGCTTTTTACAGGGGGTGGGGGCCGCTTCGGTAATGTCTATCCCACGAGCGGTTATTCGTGATTACTATACTGGTGCGCGCGCTACTCGCCTGATGACAACGGTTATGCTGGTGATTTCCATTTCCCCGATGCTGGCACCGTTGATAGGCAGCATTCTGATAGTTCCTTTTGGATGGCGCAGTGTTTTTATCCTGATTGCATTGCTTACTCTCGCCAGTTTATTCCTTGCGGTGAGCAGCTTGCCGGAGACGCTTGAGCGGGAGCATCGTGTCCCATTCAGCTTCAGTGCTATGCTGGGTGCTTTTGCTACACTGTTCCGCGACCCTATCTTTGTGGGGCTAACCTGCATAGGTGGGTTGGGGATTGCCAGTTTCTTTTCTTTCCTGGCAACGGCCTCTTTTCTTTACACGGGATTTTATGGGCTGACTCCTACAGAGTTCAGTTTGGCATTTGCTCTCAACGCCTTGGGGTTCTTTATCTCGAGCCAGTTTGCTGCAAACCTCGGGGTGCGTTTTGGCTCAGTGGCGGTGGTCAAGTGGGCAACAGCTGGTTTTGCAATTAGCTCCTTGATAATGAGTACCGTGATTTTTGCCGGCTTTGACCAGTTCGTTCTACTGGTAGCAATGCTGCTGGCGACCAACGTATTTCTCGGTCTGGTTATCCCCACCTCGATGGTACTTTCCCTTGAGGACCATGGGCCTATTGCCGGCACCGCCGCAGCATTAGGTGGTGCTTTACAAATGTTGCTGGGCGCCCTGGCGATTGTATTAACCAGTTTGGTATTTGATGGCACACCTCAGCCACTGACGGCGGCAATCGCAATCTGTGGTATGACCGCGCTGATCATATCGCGGTTGACCCTGCGCGGCATTGCGCATCTGGCAGTACCTTCGAGCTGAGGAGCTGATAATTGTTTTTCAATGGCTCTATGGAGTTATGTGAAAATGGAAAATATATTGGTTTACTCTGACAGCGTTTCCTGGGGGGTTATTCCAGATACCAGGAAACGCATGGACTTTCATTTGCGTTGGCCCGGTGTGCTTGAGCGAAGCCTGAAAGAAAAAGGCTCCGATGTACGAGTGATCGAGAATTGCCTGAATGGTCGTAAAACCGTATGGGAAGATCCGTTTCGTGAGGGCAGGCGGGGTGTTGATGGTCTGGCTCAAGTGATAGAAATGCACTCGCCGCTTAAATGTGTCCTGCTCATGCTGGGGACCAATGACTTCCAGGATACACACGATAATAAGGCCTGGATGGCTGCGCAGGGAGTAGCAAAACTGGTGTCAGTAATCAGGCAGGCCCCCATTGAACCGGGTATGTCGATCCCCAAAATATTGATTATTGCCCCATTGGCTATCAATAACCCCAAGGGCATTATTGGGCATAAATTTGCGGGGGCTGAGCAACGCTGCAAGGACTTTCCCGGTGAGTTGGAGAAAGTCTCCAGGGAGCTCGGCACACATTACCTGGATGCCAATACCCTGGTAAAAGTCAGTGATATCGATGGTATTCATCTCGATGAAGACCAGCATATGGTCCTAGGGCAAGCAGTGGCTGATTATCTGCAAAAAATTAAAGTTCTAAGCTGGCCTTGATAATGTACCGTAGATAGTGAAGATGCCTCAATAAGAATATCTAACGGCACCGGGGGAACTTCCGGTGCCGAAATCAAAGACAATCTTTGTGGAGCTTTAAATCAGGTGTAGGCACCACTACTGTAAATAAGCTCGTAGCTGTGGCTATACAATTCCAGGATATTGCCAAAGGGGTCCTCCATATAAATCATCCGATAAGGCTTTTCTCCTGGGTAGTAATACCGAGGCTTAGGCATACGCTTTTTACCGCCTGCAGCGACTATCTTCTCCGCCAGTGCCTCCAGATTAGGATCCTGTACACAGAAGTGGAATATTCCCGTCTTCCAGTATTCAAAATTATCCTTAGGATTTTCCTGGTTGGGAAACTGGAACAGCTCTATGCCGATGCGGTCCCCGGTCGATAGGTGCGCAATACGAAATTTACCCCACTTGGCGCCAAAGACATCGGTACACATTTCACCAATAGCGCTGTGATCCTCAATAATTTCAGTTGGCGGCATAATCAAATACCAGCCCATAACTTCTGTATAGAACTTGACCGCCTCTTCCAGGTCTGGCACTGAAATGCCGATATGGGAAAAGCTCCTAGGGTAAACATTCTTCATTGGTCTTTCTCCGGAATTTGTTTCAAATATTAAGTTACCGTGTTGTTATCATTACGTATAATTATCATAGATGATTATTTTGAGTAAATTTTGTAATGATTAATCCTGTGTGGCTACGTAGCTACTGCACACTGGTGGAGGTGGGGAGTTTTACCCGCACGGCGCAGCGTCTGCATATGACTCAGTCTGGTGTCAGTCAACACCTGCGCCGGTTGGAGGGTTTCCTGGGGTTGGCGCTGATTCAGCGGCAGGGAAAGCAATTTTCCCTCACAGAGGCTGGTGAAAAGCTGTATCGCGAAGCCCAGGATATTGTTGATTCCCTTTCTACCCTTGGGCAACGTCTTGGCGAAGACCCCGCTTATGAAGGGCAGGTGAACATTCAGTCCCCCGGAAGTGTTGGACTCAGACTCTACCCCAAGCTGCTGCATTTACAGCAGGAACAGCCAAAACTCACCATTGATTACCGTTTTGCCCCCAACGATGGAGTAGAGGAATCCATACTTGATTACAGGGCAGATGTTGGCTTTATGACTAGACCTTCAACACTGACAGAAATTGCGAGCCAGTCTGTAGGTAACGAGGAGCTGTTTTTGGTGACCTCCACGTCAGTTGAGAAATTGGATTGGAGTACTTTGTTGCAGTTGGGATATATCGGCCACCCGGATGGAGCCCATCAGGCGGGATTGTTACTGGGTGCGAATTTTCCAGAATTTCAACATGTAGATATGTTTACATTGAAGGGATTTTCCAACCAAATTAGTCTAATCCTTGAGCCTGTCAGTATGGGCCTGGGTTTTACCGTACTGCCTGCCCATGCAGTAAATGCCTTTCATAAGTTTGAGCAAATTAAAATTCATCGATTGGAGCATTCTGTTAATGAGGGGTTATTCCTGGTTACCCGCCGCCATAAAGCAATACCGGCACGGGTTCAAACTGTGATTAATACAGCCGCGGAGTGGCTTTAAACGCTTGAGATATTTCGGGAATTTCATACCGCGTTTTATTTCTAGTTTGTGTTTTTGGCTGATTGCTTTGGGCGCTCAGGCTGAGCCGCTGCCCGACTCACTGATGCAGCAGGAAAGAGACGAGATCCTGATGTTACTCGCGTACTCGATTGTCTATCTGGATTGGGTTGTTCCAGAAGAGAAACCAAAGCGTGGTTACAATATTGCCGCGGTCCTTTATGACAATGCCCAGGAAAGAATTGTAGGGATACAACGCAATGCTGTCGGCTTGTGTCGCGATAAAACCCAACATGCAGAACTAAGAGTGATGCAGCAATGTATCAACAGTCAATGTCGAGGCAAAGAAACCAAATATCTGCGGAATACGACGATTTATAGCACTCTGGAGCCCTGCATGATGTGCGGGGGAATGATGATTTTTCTCGAGGTTCCCAGAGTGATTTACGGCCAGAAAGATCCGGATTTCGGTAAAAATATTGAAAGGTTACAGCAGAATTACCGTACGGACTGTGAGTATAAAATCGAGCCAGGCAAGTATATGGAGAATATTTGTAAGGTCGATGTTCCCGCTAACTACAGGGCCAGGCAGATTGTCCCAATACCATCAACCCTGCTACAGAGAGCCCAGCTGGAAGGGGAGTTTACCAGCTATCGTTTATTATCTGGCAGTGGGATTACGGATTTTTTGATGAGTGCTGGAGCTAAGGATATTTACCGCACCGCCCACCAGCGTTTGAAGCATTATAAACCTGAATATCAGGAGAACAACGACGTAATTCAGGAAAGCCAAAAACAACTGAAGAAATTGAAGGATAATCCAGAAGAGATGAATCGATGTTTAGTAGGCGGCACTCACCAGCATTAGTGTTGAGGGGTATTAGGGATAGAGTCCATTTTTATTGCTCATTCTGCTGAGATTACTTTCTGGTGCTATGAACCGCTTAACCCCGAGTCAAATTTAATCAGTTTTCTATGTTAAGGGGTATGCGGAAGATAATCACATCCTTCTATCAGTTAATCCAAGGGAAGAAAATAGCTGTGGTATGTGAGTAGATACACTGTATCTCCTGTCAGCGTAATAACACCAGTGGCCAAAGTGCTGATAACGGCTGCAACGATAAATACCATTGAGGTTGACTTAAGCGACTTTTAGCTGTTATTGGAATTACAATTTACAGCACATGTGGTTTAATCCCGTAATATTACAAGTCGGTACCTATTAAGGTTATTATCGTAATATTCATTATGTATCAGTTTGCCTATGAACCCACCCCAAAAAATGTCCTGTTGGACTTGATGGGTGTCAATAAACGACATGAACTGGCAACCAGTCAGCTGGGTTTCATATCCGATGCATTTGATATTTCCACCAATAATCTGCGGGTAACATTAAATAGATTGGTGAGTACCGGCCTGATTACTCATGATGGCCGTGGGGTGTACCGTTTGACGGAAAAAGCGCTGGCTAAACGCGTTTTTATTAACCGCTGGCAAAAAAACATTTTTCATTATGATAATTGGGATCATCGCTGGCTCGCCTGCCATCTGCCCAAAAAAACGGCTCGTCCTGTTCGCAAAAAGTCATTGCTGGTTTTGGAATGGTATGGGTTTGCTGCCGGCCTGGATCACCTATGGGTACGCCCGAATAACTTAACGCTCAATCATGCGGAAATAACCACGGCTCTGGCCACTCTTGGCCTTGAAGAAGACGCATATTGCTTTGTCTTACAGAGCGTGCCGGACTCTCTGGTTAGTCAGTGGGCACGTCAATTGTGGGATATTGAACGGCTCGATAACGAATACGATGCTCTCATACAGTCGCTAGAGAACAGTTACACAGCGTTGGCATCGAAACCTGTCAATGCATCGCTATCCGAAACCTGCCGTTTGGGCGGCGAGGCCATCCATCGTTTGGCGGTTGATCCACTGTTGCCAAAAGTGATCAGACCGCAAAAGAAGTATCAGCAGCTGAAGAGTATCGTGCGCAAATACGATCGCGTTGGTCGCAATATTTGGCTGGAACAACTGAAGAAGTTAGGAGTTGACACATAATCTAGGAAAAGGGCCCCGTAATGGATATTCCTATTAGTAAAGAAGAACTCAAGCCGTTTTTGCAGCGTAGTGACGCCAAAGCCTGGTGGGTAGTGGTGAGTGCCTGGCTAGGAATAGTAGGTATTTTTATTGTTGCAGCTCTGCTGCCACACTGGCCAACCTATATTCTTGCAGTGTTCTTGCTTGCGGGGCGGCAACAGGCCTTGGCGGCTATTATGCACGAAGCTGGTCATAAAACGCTTTTCGCAACCCGCTCCTATAATAATTTTGTCTGCAAGTGGTTGTCCTCACCATTTTTATTGATGGATGGTGACACCTACATTAAAAGCCATTTGAAACATCACCGTATGGCTGGAACAGAGCATGACCCAGATTTGCCGAACTATAAAGCTTACCCTGTAACTAAAAAGAGTCTGGTGAGAAAGTTCGCCAGGGATTTTTTAGGAGTTACAGGGTTGAAGGCCAATTTATATTTGTTTTTGAGCGGGCGAGATTTATTAAGCCGAAAAAAACGAGTAAATTTTCAACTAACACGTGGCCTATTTGTTAACGGTGTTATGTTTACCGTGTTGTGGATGTCAGGCTTCCCGCAGCTTTATCTATTATGGGTGGTAGCCTACCTGACTGTATATATGGCTATTATACGAATGCGTCAGATCGCCGAACACGCTGGTGTTAAAGACCTCTATCACCTGGAACCAAAATACAATACGCGTTCGATCCCAAGGGGTGTTTTGGGTTTTCTGTTTGTCAGCCCTACCGATGGTCTGAGTTATCACTGTGAACATCACGCCTTTATGGCGGTCCCTACTTATAACTTAAGAGCTTTGCATAAATTATTGAAGGATCGCGGTTATTATGATGACGTAGAGCAGGCCGATAACTACTTAGGTGTTTTGAAGCAGGTAGTAAGGTAATGAGTCCTTGCTATTGAATCCTTGCTCTGTGCTTCTCCCCATGGATTTTTCCACAGCGCTTGGGAAGACAGGAGTATCGATGATATTTGCTTATTTTAACGACAACACTGTGCACTCACTGGTGCAGGGCATTATGGGCATACTTAGCCAGGGTATTAGTAATTTGCTTTATCAGGCTGGATTTTAGGTTCCAAACGTGCCAGTACAGAGGAATCTTCAGGTGCTGGTCAGGTGTAAGCTTTATCAAGGTTCCCCTTTTCAATAAATCGGCAACCTGAATATCCGGTGCCATTCCCCACCCAAGCCCCAATGTCAGGAAATTGAGAAATCCCTTTGAGGAAGGGATTTCGTGTGAAGGGAATTGGCCTGCCTCTATCCCCCAGAATTGCTTTAGATAGCGGCTTTGTAATTGGTCCTTGTAATTGAATTCAACAGCAGGGGCATAGCGGAATTCATCCACATCTACCGGATCGGAAAAATACTGTTCCTTGAAAGCCTGTGTGCATACCGGGTAGTAGGCCATATGTCCCAACAGCAGGGACTGGCATCCCTGAAGGTTACTGGTCACGGAGCTGATACAGCCGATAACCTCACCGTTCTTCAGCAGTTCATGAGTGGCATCCTGGTCATCTACCTTCAAATCTACGAGCAGATGCTGGGAGCGGATTAGGGGGGTAATGGCCTTTAAAAACCAGGTATCCAAACTGTCTGAATTGAGAGCAATACGAACTTTGTTCTGGTTGCTATAGCGGGTCTTACTGCCCTCCGGATCTATGTCTTCCAGCAGCTCATGCTGCAGCAGGTTCATTTGCTGGTAATAGCCCATTACTTTCAGGCCGGCTTCCGTCGGGCGTAGAGGAGTGGATCTGATCAGCAGGGCCTGCCCAACCTGGCCTTCCAGGGCCTTAATACGCTGGGAAACCGCAGATTGGCTTACATGTAGTAAGGATGCGGCCTTGTCGAAGCTCTGCTCTTCAACCACAAAAGCGAATGCCTGGAGCTGTTTGAGGTCTAGCATAAGATTTTCTTATGTTGGCTTAAAATAATTAAATTTACTTATTTTAGCTTCACTCTTAATCTTTAGCTACTTTCCAAGTCCGCAACCCCGCGGGCAAGACACATTGACTACAGGAGGCACCGTGGTTTCTGGATTGTTACTGGCCCCTCTCGCAAAGGGCTTTTTGACCACTATCAGCTTAATCATGGCAATTGGCGCACAGAATGCGTTTGTCCTGACGCAGAGTATTCGTCGCCAGTATCATTACAGCATTGCGGCGCTATGCGTCTTGATGGATATCGTACTGATCAGCTGTGGTGTCTACCTGGTCGCGAACCTGGCGCAGGCTGAGGGTAACTGGATGCTCTGGTTAACCTGGTTGGGAGTGGCCTTCCTGGTTGGCTACGGCGCTATGGCATTTCGCTCCGCTCTAACCAATAAAGGGCTTGAGGACAAGAAGGAATGGGTTAAATCGAGACGCTCGGCTCTGATCACCGCGGTAGCTCTTACCTTGCTAAACCCCCATGCCTATGTGGATACCGTAGTGCTGATCGGGTCGGTCGGTGCCCAGTATGCCGGGGAAGGTACTCTGTTCTTCGTGATTGGTGCCTGCAGTGCCTCGGTACTTTGGTTCGCGCTGTTGTCAGTAGGTGGCAGTATGATGCAGCCGCTGTTTAAGAACCCGAAGACTTGGCGTGTGCTGGATGCTCTGGTGGGCATTATGATGTGGTCGATTGCTGCCAGCTTGCTTTGGGCTAGCTAATTTTACAAAAAGTTATCAATCGATGTGAAATTGGGGTCTACCGATTTATCTCGTAGGCCCCTATATGGGCCCTTATAGAAGCTAAACCAGCTTCAACTCCAGTGAAGGGACACAGTTGTATGGACCTTCATTAAATATACGGTTTTTCAGAGTATTGGTGAATGGGTTACGTTCTTATGGCAACTTTCTTACTTTCTTGTTGTTGAGCACTTTCTGCATCTTGAGCACTGGTACTTAAAGTGCGCCCCAACTTGACAAATGGCCTTTCAATCAGCCAGTAAATCAAGGTTGCCAGCGCTATACTGGCCAATGTTGTTACAGACAGATAAACGGATAAAGGGAAGCCTGAAAAAACTTGGCCCCAAGGCTGGGATATAGACCATTTCATCACGTATATTATGCATAAGTGAAATAAATAAATGGAATAGCTGATTGTTCCCAGGGTGGCGAAATGTCGTATGGAATTTGAAGGTAATGATATTACTGAGAGGAAAATACCCAGAGCAATTAGGTGCGATAGTCCAAAGCGAACGGGCTCACTACTAATGGAATTACCGAAAAGGTGCAAGCTTAAAACCAGTATGGGGATCGAGAACGTTGAAGCTATAGCCAATACAGCATAGTGATGAAACCTCTTGGTCTCAAAACAGCAACGGAGTAAGGCTCCACAGAACATTACAGCTATACCATAAGGGATATAAGTGATTGTTACCGGTAGTTGTAGCTGTAAAGCTGGTGAGTGTTCGAAAAGCTGTAGACAGATAAATAAAGACAGCGCCGCCCAACAAAGCAATAAAAGGTTCTTTGGATTCCCTAGTCGTTTAAGGGCAAACATCATTGCACATAGTAAGTAGAAAATAAGCTCTGCAGTAAGGGTCCAGTATAACTTCTGCACATTTTCAAAGCCCAGAAGTCCTTGCAGCATAGTGGTATTTGCCAAGATAGCTACTGACGAGAAAATATGGTCAGCAAATAGCCATGTAAAGCCAACTGCGATAATGAGAGAAACCCAGTACGTAGGGTAAAGCCGAAAGAAGCGTCGTATAGCAAAACTCTTTAGAGGACGATTCGCTTCAAGCAGACTATGAGGAATGACATAGCCAGATAACAAAAAGAAGCAGAGTACACCTATTCTGCCAAAATCCAACTGGCTAATAAAATTAGCGAGGCCTGTCCCATGCAAGGCGATATTAGGTATTTGAATGAATACTTCGCTACTATGCTGCCAAACAACCAAAAGGGCTGCCAGTCCACGTAGGGTATCAAGATTAAGTAAGCGCTTACTCATGGTTGACAGCCTCTATCCCTGGCCAATCGTAAGAAGCTGAACACTTCTTGTTACTACTCTATTACTATTGCTATAAGTGAATTGACCAAAAGCTAATAGCCAATCAAAAGGCTTTTATTGGTAACTACTTTCCTTTGATACTACCATAAATCAACAAGATGTAGCTCTATCCAATTTTTCCTTATTGAATGATTATGAAGTTCTCCGATGACCCTTTTTTGCGAAAGAGTTAGTGATAAGAATCAAACTTCTGATCTGATGAATATATTGATAAGTATGTCTCTGACGAATCAAAATTTGCCTTTCGACTTAAAGAAGAGAAAGTGACGTATGGAAATAGATCACTTCTTGTAACAATATTTTTTCATCCAATTTTTTCAAAGTTGTGAGCCTTTTTTAATCAAAATCGTAGAGGTACAAACTGATTCGTTATTAGAATTGTAAATAGAAGAAAAATAAGGGTGCACGCTACCCAAATGATTGCAATTGGAAGAGGCAGGGTGCGCATTGTCATACCATGTTCTTTATGGTTCTTATCGGTGGGATGGCTTTCAAGCGAGCAGTGTCCTAAATGAGGTGCTGGCCCATCACGCCCTGGTAAAGTCATACACCCATGTTTCAAGTGGTTTTTAACCAAGTAATAGTTAATAGGGTAAGCGATTATTCCACCGACGATAGTTGCAAGGCTCATTCGGAACCAAAATATAGCATTTGTGGGGTCTTCTGAACCGGGCCATAGCGAAGCTAGTATTATCATAGTTGGAATCATTCCTCCCATCACCATATTCATAGAAACAGTCTCGGCGAAGAATGTTTTACGTACAGCTTTTAAGTAGTTTCCCTGATACATACCACGCATCATCAGTGCTTGGAAAATAAATAGCCCGCAGATAAATCCGGCAATGTATTCAATAGTGGCATCCCAGCCATTAGTGAGTCCGAAAATAGGAACTATTGACGCTGCAATCACGATTCCAGTTGCATCGCCAGCCAGGCAATGCATCTCACTGTTTACGCTTTGCTTCCATGTTGCTCGAGTAAAGGCATCGTGGGCGCCAGGGAAGGGCCGACGACAAGTAAGAAGATAGAGTATTAACCCGACAACACCGGTATATACCACCACCAGTATCCATGCCATACGTTGTACCCAGCTGGTCGGCGCGTTGGTGATGGAATCCCAAACGACAAAGATCACACTTATAGCCGCGAAAATAAACCAGACAAGCATAGCGCCATTTAGCATGCCAAATTCTCTTTAAGGATTAGGCTGGTATTTAGTAGTTTAATTGAAAGTTACCGGTTTTGAGAATTTGGATGGGTATTGGCTGTATCCATTCGCAGTTACATATTTATATATCGCACTTATTTCTTCAGGACTATAGTGCTACAAGATAATCTTGGAAGATATTAGGGTAATACTTGAAGTTCATCATTTGATATAGAATTGTATTTACCTGATTGATCCACCAAATGATTTGGCTTAAGCTTGACCTATTGAAATTACTTAAGATTAGCTGCTTTTACACTTTGATTTGACCTGGGTTGGTATATTGTTGCTTGGGCTGTGTTTTGAAAAATTTGATGGCAAGTTGTGTGAGCAAGGCAACAACAAGTTAAAAAAAATTTTGAATACTAAGCGGCGATGTAAAAACCAATCGAAAAAACTGCTGTTAATTTCTAAAATAATTGAAGTTTGTAAGTGCATAAATACTATTTATGTACTCTACAATAGGTACTAAGTGGAGAATAAATGTCTAAAGATCCTAAACTGGTCGCGGAACAACTAAGGAAGCCATCTGGTGCTTTAGCTTCAGATACTGCATTGCAGATGAACAAGGCTAATAAAGCAACGAACCTGGCTGCACTAGAGTTGCTTAATGTGGTAGATCATGACCATATTCTTGAGATTGGGCCTGGCAATGGCAAGTTTGCAATAGATGTGCTTCGTAAGGGCTCCAGTATTCGCTATACGGGAATCGATTGGTCCAGTGATATGGTTGTGAGCGCGAAAACTCTTAATTCTAAATATATTGAATCAGGACAGATGGACTTTAAAGTTGGAACCTCGGAGAGGTTGCCGTTTGCCGACAGCCAGTTCGAGAAGGCGATTACTGTCCACACCATCTACTTTTGGGAATCTCTCAAAACACATTTGTCTGAAATACGCAGAGTACTGGTACCTGAAGGGAAATTTTGTTTAGCTTTTGGGGATAAGTCTTTTATGCAAAGTTTATCATTCACACCGTTTGGGTTTCAGCTTTTTGATGAAAGCGACATTCGAGCTCAATTAATTGAAGCTGGCTTTAGGGTTCTATGTTGTGAAAGGCATATTGAATATGGAGAGAGTAATACTGGTGATCTAGTAGAAAAGTTAATAAATATTATTTTATGTGAGACTTGATTCAAAAATCATATAGGGCTAAAAAACTTGTCATTGCTGCTAATTTTTTTAGGCATGATTTCAATGAAAAATAAGTTATGAAGATCCAAGCACAGAGTTGGTATGTTTTGAGTAGTGGTAAAGTTCATGAAAAGGTTGTTAAGTTTGGTCTCTATTTGATAGGGTACTTAAATGATTAGTTATTGGCTTAGCTAATTTGGTGTTGATAGGTATTAGTATCTTTGCTCATATTGATGAATATCTTGTGTGTTCACCAATGTCTGAGCAATGTCATCTAGCAATTTATCATAGTGCTTTGCATTTCTTTCACCAGACTTCTTCAATTCTTTCAAGTTTTTGAATGATGCATCATCCAGTGCGGGATTGGCATCATATAGATCTGGCTGAATTCGATAGTATTTTGTGTTTTCTACGGTAGATGAAATTTGTTTCAGATAATAATGCGTCATTTGGGCTCCGCCACTTAGTGCGATATCTATCGCTGGTCTCGCCCAGTTAAAAACCCCCCAATTTTTTACCTCTTTGTATTTGTAGCTTATTAGCTGTTTACCAGTGCCAAGAGATACAATAATCATATCCTTAATACCTCCCACACCGCTAAACTTAATGGCCTCTGAGTAGGCGCATAGTGCAGGGTCACTGGCTACCATACCACCGTCTACCAGGACATATTTTTTGTTAAGTGGCGGCAGCGAATAAATACGTGCAGGTTCAAAGTAGGTTGGAGCGGCAGTACTGCCTCTTAGTAAATCTCTTACCAGAAAGTCTTCATCTCTCACTATGGCGCAGTGTTGCCTAAAGATAACTTGCTCGCGCTTTTTAATATCATAGGAGATGAAACAGGTGGGTTTTAACAGTTTGCTTAGCTTTGTTTTACCAAAATACTTCTTTAATATCTTTTCTAGTTCATGTGTTGAGTATTTTTCTCCCTTAAGTAGTCTCAGCTTGTTCAGGTAAGGCCAGATTCCAGTATCAAACACCTTACCTCCTTCTTTGAGGTAGATATTAACAGCTTCCCGGGCTGAGAATTTGGGTTTTCCTTCCTTGTTGGGGCAAATATAGGCTGCGCCTAATATTGCGCCAGTACTTGTTCCCGCAATCAGGTCAAAAAAATCTCCTATTCTGGCGCCGGGATTGCCTGATTTTACTTTCAGCTTACTCTCAAGAGAGACCAATATCTCACCTGGCAGTATGCCTCTTATCCCCCCTCCATCAATAGATAGGATTCTGATCGCCACTGTTAACTCTCCTAGGCTCTAATAGTTATGTGCGACTCTAGAAAGATAGCACTAGGATCATTAGTTCATGCTTTAAATAAAAAGGTCGATTAAATGTATATCTAAAGTGGTTATCGACATTAAAAATTTCCAGTTTAATATTGTTACTTTACTTGTGAGTTGACTGTATTAACTTTAAAGAAGATTGATATGTGTATGGGGGAGGAAGTGACCATCAGAAATCTTAAAAAATATATAAAATTTACCCTTTTCTTTTACAGGAGTTGGTTATTTCACCCTGTGACTGATAGCCGTTGTCCCAACATTCTATGAGCGGGTATCTTCAGGTATTGGAAGCCCTTGGTTTGCTAGCAAGCGGGCAGTATCTAAATTGAAATCAGGGGAAATAGGTCGACGTTGTCTTCTCAATCAATAGCGATATCTCAGTCGGCAACATCATCATTTAAGTGGGTATCCGGGTTTAGCGGAGTGCAACAAAGTACAAGTTTATTGTTTAGAGCTGGTTACCCTAGTATGAAGAAGTTGCCTTTTACCAGTGATTGTTGGAATGGAAATGATCTAACCACTTAGGTGATTATTCTGGTCATGCAGTATTCGATATGGTTAATTATTGTTCATTTTGGTGGGGTGTTTTGATACCATTGGCGCCTTAACGTGCATACGATAGTACCAGGTATGTAATGACCGACTAGTTCTCGGGGAGGCATCAAAGGGTAGATGTAATGAAGACCTCTGACACGGCAGACTCATACGCGGACCCCAAGTTACGCTGCGCTAACTGCGATACAGAGCTGATGGGCCCACATTGCTATGCTTGTGGCCAGCCGGTCGAGGGAATGGTTCGACAATTCTCCAATGTGATTGGCGACCTTTTGAGCACATTGTTAGTTTTGGATTCCCGTATTTGGCGTACTTTGCCATCCCTATTATTTAAGCCGGGGTTTCTTTCTTCAGAGTATTTTGCAGGGCGTCGTGCACGTTATGTAAGCCCTGTACGTCTATTTATCTTTTTGTGCCTTACATCTTTCCTTATGATTCGCCTTGGTAGCGATTGGGCCATTGACGTCAGTAGTGTCGAGATGGAGTTGGCACAGGTTAATAATATTGAGAGTAAACATAATGCCACTGAGGAAGGAGCTAATAATGCGGAGCGGCCTAGTTCAAAGGGCATTGAGACAGCGCTGAACAAAGCGATTACTAAAATTGATCAGGAGGTCCTTCAAAGCATTAGCTTGCCAGAATCCTGGATTGACTGGACTAACAAGGAAATAGTCAAGGCCAGAAAAAATGTCATTCGGGTATCAAAGGACCCAAACCATTTCAAGAAAGCTTTTTTTAGTGCGCTCCCCTCAAGTTTACTTATTATGGTTCCCATATTTGCCTTGTTGCTTTGGGTTATCTATGCACTTAAAGGCCGTTTGTATATGGAGCATTTAATAGTTACGCTCCATAGTCATGCGTTTATTTGTTTTTCCTTATTACTGGCAACTCTGATGATGGATGCTCAGGAGTGGCTTAAAAATTTCAAGTGGATCGAAGTTGCACTTTCTTGGGGGTTACTATTTTTGCTTGGATGGATTCCTGTTTATCTGCTCATAATGCAAAAAAGAGTTTACCAGCAAGGTTGGCTAATGACATTATCTAAATATATTGTTATAGCCATTATATATCCAGTTCTACTAGCTTTTTTTACAACAATGACGGCTCTATATAGTCTCGCCGAATTGTAAAAAAGATGTTTCGAGCTCATCTGGTGAATGTAATGACCGCTCTTTTTTTGGAAGAAGTGAAATAATCTAAAATTCCCTCTTATCTTCTTCTAGACAGAATACAACACAATACATCAAATTCACCGAGAAAAATTTCATTCTTTAATGGACATCCTTACCTCATAATTTAACTTGGAAATGTAGATGTTTACTTTTTATCCTAGAGATAAGACTAGTCAACAATTTTATCCGTAGAGTGCCATATTGGGGATATGATCAGTCCCTAATAAATAGGGGGTGAAAAAGGCTGATATTTAAGGTGCTGAATAGACCAGAATACCTTCTGGTTGGCAGAAGGCTATCGCCCTGACGCCTATTTAGCCCAGTAGATACGGCAGAATATAATATCTATCAAATGTCGAACTACAATGACCATGGCCTGGAAGCGCCATAGATGGAGCTTCCGAACTTAAGGAAGGGTACCCATTATGGCTATGAACCTCGCACAGAAACTGATCAAGAGCCATCTCGTGAGCGGTTCATTGGAACCCGGCAGTCCAATAGAGATAAAGATTGACCAGACGCTGGCTCAAGATGGCACCGGCACTCTGGTAATGTTAGAGCTAGAAGCGCTTGGTTTATCGCAAATCAAGACTGAGCTTTCCGCACAGTATGTAGACCACAACCTCCTACAGACGGACTTCAAAAACGCTGATGATCACCTGTTCCTGCAAAGCGCCTGTCGCAAATTTGGACTTTGGTTTTCACGTCCCGGTAATGGTGTAAGCCACCCGGTACATATGGCTTGCTTTGATATCCCCGGAAAGACGTTACTTGGCGCCGATAGCCATACATGTGCGGCCGGCTCTATGGGCATGCTGGCTATTGGTGCCGGTGGCTTACAGGTGGCCATGGCTATAGCTGGCGTTCCCTTTGCGCTGAAAATGCCGAAAGTGCTCGGTGTAAAGCTTGAGGGTGAATTACCGCCATGGGTCAGTGCCAAAGACATAATCCTGGAAATGTTGCGCCGACAAACAGTTAAGGGCTGTGTGAATAAGATTGTCGAGTATCACGGCCCAGGCCTCGCCAATCTGACCGCGATGGACCGTCATGTGATTGCCAATATGGGGCAGGAGATGGGTACCACTGCCAGTGTTTTTCCCGCCGATGAAGCTGTGAAAGCCTTTCTCAAACAGCAGCACCGAGAAAGCGATTTTGTAGAAATGAAAGCCGATGAGGGTGCGAGCTATGACGAAGAGGATACTATCAATTTATCTGATCTTGAGCCGCTAATCGCCTGCCCATCCAGCCCAGATAAAGTGGTAACCGTACGTGAGGTGGCGGGCCGCCCTATTTACCAGAGCTATATTGGCTCTTCTGCTAACCCGGGGCTGCGGGATTTCGCCATACCAGCGCGCATTGTCGCAGGTCGTCGTTTAGCCGACGATGTCTCTTTTGATATCAACCCAACCTCGCGCCAATTGCTCGAAGAGCTTAGCCGGAGTGGCGATCTCACAAAACTACTTGAAGTTGGTGCGCGCTTGCACCAAACAGGCTGTGGCGGCTGTATTGGTATGGGGCAAGCTCCCGCCACTGGCCGTCTCAGTCTACGAACTGTGCCACGTAATTTCCCTGGTCGATCCGGCACAGCAGATGACCAAGTCTATTTATGCAGCCCTGAAACTGCCACTGCCAGTGCACTGAAGGGCGTGATCACCGATCCTCGTGACCTGGACATGGACTATCCCAGCTTTAGTGAGCCGGAATATCTGCCAGATATAAGACCATTACTTCAACCACCCCAAGAAATCCCTGTAGCAGTTGAACTGATTAAAGGTCCGAATATCAAACCGTTACCAAACTTTGATAAGCTTCCGGACATCTTAACGGGTCCGCTATTACTGAAAGCGGGTGACAACGTCTCTACGGATGAAATACTGCCTGCCGGAGCGGAGATTTTACCTTTGCGCTCAAACATACCCGCCATTAGTCGCTATACATTTTCCCGTATCGATGAAAATTTTTACCAGCGGGCGATAAAATTAAATGGTGACTGTTTCGTTGTTGGTGGTGAAAATTATGGGCAAGGCTCCAGCCGTGAACATGCAGCGGTATCTTCACGGTTTCTTGGCGTAAGGTGCATAATCGCAAAAAGCATGGCTCGTATCCATCGGCGTAATCTCATTAACTTTGGTGTGCTGCCACTACTTTTTGAGAACTTTGATGATTACGACCGACTTGAGCAAGATTCAACTCTTGAGATTGACAAGCCAATAGCACAATTGAAGTCAAACAATTCTGTAAAGCTTTTGATTAAGTCATCTGGCGAGAGTATTAATCTGCGCAGTGACCTGTCAGCGGATGAAATTGAGGTGCTAGAGGCTGGTGGCATGATTAATCAAGTACGAGAAAAGTATCTGAGTAATGGAAAGTCGTAGATTTTACTACATCCATAAATTACTCAGATAATTTCAGAGATATTTTTTATATCAAGTGGGCTTTTGAGCTAAGTGGCATCCTGTTGTTCTAGCCACTTTAAAATTATCTGATTTGTTTCTTCAGGTTTCTCCTGTTGAATCCAATGGCCGCAGTCGAGGTTGATTATATCAACATTGGGAACGAACTCTTTTAGGTTTTGGGCTTTGGGGATCAAATCTCGATCGCCGTAAATCATGAGTGCTGGCTTTTGAATGATTGGGTCTACATCTGCCAAGATTTGCCAATTGCGATCAAGATTTCTATACCAATTTATACTGCTCATGAACCCTGTTTTCTCAAATGCGGAAATAAAAACAGCCAGTTCGCTATCACTCATTAAGGGCTCGCCAAGTGGCGCTTCTGCTCTGGCGAGATCGATCATCATCATTCCAGGCTCTGGTGGTGCTGGAGGTACGTTCTTGCGGAATATATTGCGAAGGAACTGGGAAGTATTTGCGTCTAACACAGTGTCCGCAATGCCTGGCTGTCGGTTAAAGTGAACGATGTAATAGTCGCTTCCTAGAAATTCCTCCATAAACTCGACCCAAGGCTTTTCAGTGCGAGCCTGGTAGGGTAAGGCCATGTTTATAACTTTATTTACCCGGGTTGGATATAATAGCGCAAGCCCCCAAACCACCATTGCCCCCCAATCATGGCCGATAAAGGTGGCATCTTTGTATCCATAGTGGTCAAGCAGTGCGACGAGGTCATCCGACAAGTTTTTAATGTCGTAGTCAGTTACGCCGGAAGGACGGGATGAGTTGCCATAACCCCGCTGGTTTGGAACGATAACATGGTAGCCCGCTGCGGCTAGTGCGGGCACCTGATGGCGCCAGGAATAGGCATGCTCTGGCCAGCCGTGACAAAGCACAATTGGGTTTTCCGTACTTTGCTGGCCTGCTTCAAAGACTTCTAACTCAACGCCGTTGATTGAAATAAGAGTGGGCTTAGGGAAATCGGTTAGATTAAACAATTTACTTCTCCTTTCTTGGATGGCTCAAGTAACGCCGCATATACCGGATGGACCCTTTCTCTCCCTTGGGATTACGGGTGTGCGTTGTAATTTCAGAACTCCATTGCTGAAATGAACGGCCATAGATTAAAATCCAATGGTGCCAAATAATGTCACCATTTAATCATATTCTTACAAAATGAGTGTTCGCCTTCGACAAGACGCCATCGTGCGCAGCCTTCGCCGAAATGGTACTTCTACGATTGCTGACCTAGCAGAAGAGGTCGGTGTATCCAGGCGTACAGTGTTGCGTGACATTAGCGCACTGCGCGATGAGGGCTTTGTTATTCATTCTGACCCTGGTCCTGGGGGCGGCCTGCAACTAGACCCGCAATCGGTTCAAACCACAGCGCGTCTCTCGGTTGCCGAAGTCTTTGCTCTTCTTATCAGTGTTGCATCAATGCGTGCGGCCGGGAATTTACCTTTTTCAGGTCTCGCAGATGCCGGTCTTGCCAAAATAGAGAAAGCTTTGCCACCGGACAAAGTGCGTGACTTACGCCGGTTTTTGGACTGCTTATATATCGGTAAGCTTTCACCGCAGGTAGACATCTCAAATATTCAAGAGATGGAGCCCGCCCTGCTACCCACTTTTGAGGCAGCTTTTCTCCAACGGCTACAACTAAGTTTCCAGTACTGTGACGCAAAGGGGTCTGTAACCAGCAGGGTTGTTGAGCCACAAGCTATGCTCATTTTACCACCACTATGGTATTTGGTAGCTTGGGATCCCGCACGCAAAGACTTCCGCCATTTTCGAATGGACAGGATCAGTAAGCCGGAATACCTTGAAGGCAAAACATTTCGGCGGCGACATGTGTTATTCGAAGATAATGTCTCCCCAATTCGTCATTTGCCTCGCTAATCTTATTCGTTATGAAAGACAAAATGGTGTCTTAAACCAGACTCGTTTTGCAGAGCTAAGAGAGATATCGATATAAATAGGTGTATTGATACTCACCACTTAAAATGTATTTCAATATATTTTTTCGATAGAAGTCGCTATCTAATAGTTAGTAGTTGTGATTATACCGGCTCATGATTAAGTTAATCGAGTATTAGTAACGAATTTGCAGGGGCAGTTATATAGAATTATTTACATATACTAATATCTTTATTGGTTGCTTTTTCCAGCTATGTAATCCCGCTTCGCGGCTGATGATTGAGAAATAATACGAGATTTTTAACTGATGTAACCTGATTAAAGTAGGGGTTTTGTTCAGGGTTCCCTGTATCTATGCCTAATCGGTCAGCGACTGCCCAATATATATCATCCAGGTCGTCTGGATGCATATTGTATGTACCCTCGAACATATCATTGGCTAGAATTGGGAAAGGTTTCCCATTTAAATTACCTAGATAAAGCTGAACCTCATTCCAAACTTCACGCATAATCTTTGTGTCGACGTTACGGCAGTCAAAAGATTTGACGTACTGACAGATGTTTGCTTTCCCACGTTCTCTGGATAGCTTTTTCATTTTGATATGATTAATAACAGCATAAATCA
Source organism: Microbulbifer sp. GL-2 (assembly GCF_007183175.1). Lineage (NCBI taxonomy): Bacteria > Pseudomonadati > Pseudomonadota > Gammaproteobacteria > Cellvibrionales > Microbulbiferaceae > Microbulbifer > Microbulbifer sp. GL-2. Next base: position 277,101 of record NZ_AP019807.1, on the reverse strand, counting down.
CTACACTAAATAATAGTGCTCCGATTACGTATAATGTGTTCATTCACTTTCCATTTACACTTACCCTTTTAACTAAAGGTGCCTATCTGTATCACGCGGCTATGGAGCTTGTGCCGGAATCCTATAGATCACATATTGACGCCCACGATACTCTATACCTTTTGATAGATAAAGCCATCTAGATACGGCGACTTCCATGGGTTTGTCCCACGCTTTGTTTGAGGAACCTTCGATCTTTATTTTTCTGGGAATGAGTCCTCTACCTTCTGATTTCGAAATCTCTGCTAATTCAAACGAAACCACTATACATGCTGGTAAGTACTTGCCATTCCCTTTAGGAAGCACAGGTATGGTCTTTATTGTTGGCGTGGCCTTAGATTCTGGTATATCAAGATCTAAGTTTGGGCAAACATCTACATTCTCAGTTGCTTGAGTAACCATGGAGAAGAGGATTAAACCTGTAATCAGTAAATTCTTCACTTTGTTAGGTCCTTGACTAGAGCGTACTAATCGGTAGTCTGTATGAAGCCAGCTGGAAGTACTTTTTCTTTGTCCTCCAGGATAGAGTTTTATCCTTAAATTACAAAATTGGAAAGGATGTTGCTTTGAGCGCAATTGTTTCAAATGAGTTGCTAATCATATGTATATTTCACATTGAGCAGTTATCGCTTGATGTAGCGTATTAGCCCTCATTAAGAAGAAAAGAACGCAGTAGATGACTACAGTTGCATATGAGAGCCATCTACTGTTTTAGATAGTAATTAGAGTAACAGCTTATTTTCAATTGGGGTGAATTTACTCGCTGCATTAACCAATGAGGCAGCTGTCAACTCTGGTACGCCATATACTTCAACTTTCTTGCCTCGGTCTAATCTAAGTTTATGAGCAAGAATGTCAAAGTCACCATCTCCCGAGACTAAAACTATAGTATCTACCAGGTTTGAATATTCTATGGCGTCAATAGTTATCCCTACGTCCCAATCACCCTTGGCGGAGCCATCGGATCTTTGCGTAAAGGGTTTTAATTTCACTTCAAAACCAATAGATCTCAAAATATTTTGAAATTCATACTGTTTTCTGTCGCCACGGTCGATGGCATAAGCCGCCGCCTTAACCACTTCTCTTCCCCCCGTCACTTCGGACCAAAACTTATTGTAATCAAAGTTTCGTTTATAGATTTGCCTGCATGTGTAATAAACATTTTGTACATCAACAAGTATGGCAATTTTTTCCATTTGAGAATCCAGTAATATTGAGAGGCCTAATGCTCAGAATGGCGATATGACCTGCTGGCTCATTTGTGCACACTTTATGCTGTGAGCTTTTCATATTCAAGTAACAATTGTTTACCCAGGCCCGGATATAGCTACTCTCGGTTATCAGGCTAAACTACTTGGAATAGGGTGCCTGTCCTGATATCTATGCTGATACCCTTATAAGGCATCCAATCTAAGTGTTTTAAATTGCTACTACCATTAGAGAGTTCTGCATTGATAAGTGAGATACCACTTACCCGCTGCCCAGCAACTCTTAGGTAATACACTAGCTAAATTTAATCACCCTATTTGAGTATCTGCGTGAGATTCCACATAGCGAGTGTGAAAGTGCCTCTCAGCGATTTTACTCGTAAAGCTGCCGAGTTACATATGGTATTTCTATATGCTGACTTAACGGGGAGGTGGGTGCATCTGATAATATAGATAGCCTCAAAATGGTCGATGCATCCTGAAGCTAGAGGCCGCTACTTTTATGTTCGTTTTAAGGCGCGGATAGAATGGTGAAACATTGACGGCGTACTTAGTTTTCCAGACTGATAGTGAATCAAAAGCAGTACGAAGAACATACTGTCGCTCTTGTATTCTATTTAAGATAAGTGTTGCATCAGTTTTATATTTGCTAGCCTGACTTCCCTCGGCTATTGTCATTGCTCCCTTTGACACAATTAATCCTCCATTGAAAGCTCTGATGCAAAACAGCCGAATACGATCCCCCCAGTCTGCCTGGCTTCCTCATAGGACTCCTTGGTCTCGTAATCTTCATCAGCTTCAGTATCCCACTGCTGGCTATCATATGTAGCCACCCTGGAAACTTCCTCCACTAACATGAAGTCTTCTTCAAGTGTGGCGGTCAATCGAGCTACAGCATTTTCTCTAGATTCGTCCGGAACAATAGAGCGGCCAAAATAGAAAGTGCTACCATCTTGGGGTAACGAGCTTTGTGGCAAAACTTTTACTTTAGTATCAATTACCCAGAACATAGACATCCTTCTTGATATTGCAGGGATGGAATTAAAACACCAAATAGTACACAGATTATCTAGTGATATTTCAACCAGATCAATAACACCCTCTTGCAGCTTGCAGCTTGCAGCTTGCAGCTTGCAGCTTGCAGCTTGCAGCTTGCAGCCCAAATAAATCAAATTTATTTAAATATCGCATTGGTTCAATTATCCTTGCCACTAGACAGCCTCATCGTTTGTAGCATTGGGATCGAATACTTTAAAAAAGTGTTTAATCAATCGGCCATGCCTGTAGATAAAAGCGGAGTATATTTGCCATTGGTTGCCAGAGTGGTAGCAATCTGTGGCTCAATGAAAGTGGCAGAATCAGCAAAAGAGTTCCGTCACCGTTATGAACCGGATATATTTAATTGACAACTGAATATAAACCTGATGATCGCTCGCATAGCAAACTACTCCTGTGGGTGCCCGCTTTGCGGGCTTCTGCGGAGTGTAGTCTCAGGGCCAATGTTTCCCTTCCTGGGTGTATGCTTGTAAGGAATATCCATTGGAACCTTATACAGAACTATAAAACCGCAGAGCTATTCGCTATGGAATTTAGATTCATGGAGTAGGCCATCACAGGGAGAGTCTGTCAGTCAACGATCCCCATTGCCCATCTCCCGTTCCCTCTGGATACGCATATAAATTTCTTCACGGTGAACGGACAAGGACTTGGGGGCCTCTATCCCCACCCTCACGTGATTACCTTTGATATCTAAGACTACGATTGAAACGTTTGCTCCAATCCTGAGGTTTTGGCCAATCCGACGAGTTAAAATTAACATATCTATTTCCTATTGATACTTAAACCATGGGGAGACCTTCCGCTGTGGGAAAGCTTAGAGAGTGCCGTTTTGAGGCAATACGAGGTGGGGCGCGGGAACGGTAGGCGTAAAAGTAGAAAAGGCGGATACAACGCTCCCAGAACCTGAAAAAGCCTTTCAAGTTACTGAATGTGCTCCACTTTATTGAAGACAAGCGGGTTTCTAGCGTATCATCCATTACAGCCACTTTGATAGGTTGCTTATCAATTTGGTTAGCTGGCCCCAGGTGTTAGCGCACCTTGGGTCAGCGCCTTTTACTTACTTTTATGTCACGCTACCGTTCTCCTTTGCGAGATTGGGCCATTTACAAAGTTTTAAGCCTTTTGATTCCGAGTTATTCGCTAATAAAAGCTTGCTCAGTTATGGCCCAAAATATTGATAAATATCTATTTACCTTACGCATTTTTGACACTGAATACAATCTTAATAAATTCCAATAAGATCATTTTGGTGCCTATCTTCCTATACGCATTTGCTATTGCACGGTTTTTAGATTGTTGGTCTGATCCAGGCTTGATTACTACTGTTAGATTTACATTCGGAAGAGGTTGGGTGGACCAAGATAACTGGAATCAGTAATCTAAATTTTAAATGCATTCCCTGATTTATTGAGTAGATAAGAATTTATAGAATCTATTGCATAGCTTCTTTTCTTCTGGGTCAATTTATGGCTGCTTGCTATGCAACTAGATTGTGGTCTGCATTTAATGAGGTGTTTAGTGGTTAGCTAATTAAAGTATTCTTATTTCAACTCTAAGTTACTGAAGCTCAAAGCGCGATGCAGGTTTATCAGCTGCTCAGTTTACAGTTATGGTACAGCCGATGCTTTAACTTCTGAAAATTGTAAATATCGAAGATATGATTAGTAGAGAGATAGAAAACCGACTGCTGAAAATCAAACAACTAATCAGAAAATTGAGCACTTTGGGTAAAGACTGCTCCTTGTTTGGTGCAAAATGTTGGAAATATGATTTCCGCCTTTTCTCAGAGCAAGAGGTTTATAGTATCGAACAACAGTACAATATTTTTCTACCGCAGTAATTTCGATACTTTCTACTAGAGATTGACTTTGGGGAAGCAGACTCGTACGGAGCTAATGAAGACGGTTTTCCTTACTGCTACCAGGGTGATGAAGATGAGTACCCAATAACGCCTGGTACCATTGATATTGTGCAAGTCGACTACGGTATTGAATTTATGTTGGTAATTCATAGCCCCCATCGTGGGGAAGTGTGGATAACCCAGAGCTACCGCGAACCACAGCCATTCTCTATCAGCTATCTGGATTAGTATGAAGCTGGCTGTCTAAAAATCCTCAGATGTTAGAGGCATAGCAATCCACTCTCAAAGACTGATAGCCAAAGCGCCTCCAGATCACTAAAGCCAATCCTTTGAGCCTGATAGTTAACCAGACCCACATCTACGAGTACATCCACTCCACTTAACGCCAGAGCAGATTGGATGATCAAATCCATGCACTACTTACTGCTGATTCTTCGGTTAACGCCTACCTGACTATTATTCGATCAAAAGAGGTTTCTGATCGCTTTTTGTACTGCATATGGTGGATAACCTGATAAAGGTAACCTGCGCTATTACCGCTACTGCGGCGAAGTACGCGCACAGCACTACAGACAGCGACAACCCACCAATGACCAAAATTCCTGGCTAGGCTGGGGCTTCACTGGGAAGAAGGGCACGCGGGCTATCTTGACAGACCCTGAGCCCTGTATCATATACTGTATGTATATACAGTATTCCGCTTGGAGGTAGTCATGGGAACCAGAAACATCATTTTCGACGGAGAGCCGATCCGGATATGCCGCTATCGGTCGGACTATGACAACCGACCAATGTACGCCATCTGTATTCTTAACTATACAAAGTATGTACGCAGCTTTTCGGTTTCTGTGGGTGTAAATTTGCGTGAAGAACTGGAACTGACTCTAAGGCAGATGCGGGAAGTTGAGCGCAGTATGGCTTGGTTGGAATCAGAATTTAAGGAGTTGAGTGCTTAATCTGGCGTTGCTCTTAGCACTATTGAATGGCTAACGGATGGCCAGGGAAACTTAACCGGAGAAAGGACATGGGAAGAACGATCAATAGGTTTGCAATCTTTGCCGAGCGTATTCATTTAATGAATGGCGGTGCAAAAAGTTTTAGAGGCTCCGCTCCAACTGATGAGGCGGCAGTGGAGCTAGCAGCGGAAATTGCTAAATCCGAGAAAGCGGAGTTTTATTCCTGGCTACAAATCCTTGATATTGTGACTGGGAGCTATACCGAGTACTCAATCAAGAGAGGTGGTGTATTGGAGGAAAGGGAGTGCCAAGAATAACAAGAGCCTGCTAATTAGGGGGCTGCACTTGTGTCAGTCTTAGATTCGAAGAATCAGGGGAAGAGGTGCGAGTGTATCGGAAAGATTGACAAGTGATTATAAGAATGATGAGGGTATTTTATAGTTTAGGCTAAGGCAGATCCTGATTTGAAACAATTCTGTATGAACAGCATTGGTAACCAATGGTTAAGTTAAGTGGTTCTGCAGCGATACAGTTAGATAAATTCAGAGTAGAAATTGATTAAAATCAATTCGAAATTGGAAAAGCGTTTTATACATAATGAGAAACATAGTGGTGGTTGAATGTAGATCCTATAGCGTTAGGGCATTTGTGGATATCTACATTTCTATACCTGATTGGATTTTATGAGCAGGTTACTGGCTATCAATAACCAATCGACTGCGTGTTTACAGAAAAATAATTTCACTTTCGACTTGCTCTACTCAGGAAATTGCCATCTAATAGTTTGCATATCCAGAAGGGACATAACGTGGTAAAGCTATACCGTTGCCGGTATTTATAGGGAGTATCAAAAATGGCAAACCGTTCTTATCTGTACAGTCTCAGCAACCAACCAAAATCCTACTCAGACCGCCCCGACACTATCTCGGGCTTATCTGAATGGCCATACAATATTCCCTTCACTTATCGTGTGCTTATGTCTGGGGACCCAAAATTGTGTGCATCACTGGTGTCAGATGGCTTTGACGATGATTCACCAGATAATAAAACTCAGCTTTATGCTATCAGTAGTGACTTTGCGCCAGGATTCGCGCGGTTAAAAAAATTTATTGAGGTTCTGCGAGTGATCGGGAAAGAAATTCCTGATCTGCACGATTCAATGCTAGATGAAATATTAGAATTTCTTGAAGAACATAAGGATAGCTATCTACTACTTGAGACTATCGAGCTAGACTGCATGGATGAAAGTGAAGAAGCAGTCCTGCGTGGCTACGTTGAAGGCGAAATTAGTGCTTGCCGAGAAGCTGGAGCTGCTATTGATGTACTGCCAGAAGACCCAGAGGTATCTGCCGATATTATAATAAATGCAGCGAAAAACAAGTCAGAAGCTGCCCCAAATGCATTTTGCGGCCTCGAGTTCAATGATAAGTTTGACGATATTGAGAGTGAGCTACCTTTAGGTCTGTACTGGAGTGATATTCTTTATTATGAATTAGAAAATAAAGAGGAATTTGAGGAGGCTCTCTGATAATTGAATCGGGGGCATAAATATCCTTATGGTAGTACTGAGTCAAGCTGGAAGGTTTGAATTTTTTTGTTAGTGGGGGGCGACCTCGTTATTAGGCCAATTCAGCGCTTTTTCTTTCTCGATATAATGTACGATATAGTAGTGGTTATTCATTACTGCATATGCAGCGCTATCAATAGAGAGGATTGAAGCCAGATTATGCGTCCTAGGTTTAATCCTCTTATGGCGATACTCTTTGATCCCTATTTTTCCTTCAGGCATAGGGTTCTTCTTATAAAGGAAATCGCGTAAACCATACACCTGTTATGCTAGCCACTTAAACATAACATAAGCATTAACAAAGCCCATTTTTTTATGATTGAATGCTTTGGGTAAAGTGCCAACAGTTTCAAACCCTAATCTTTCCCACAGGGCGATCGAAGCCTTATTGGTGGATACAACGAGATTAAACTGTAAGGCTAAATAGCCATCGTCAACGGCAAAATCTATTGAATGTTGAGCCAAGCTATGACCCACACCTGCCCCCCTATTTTCCGGGCAAACAATATAACCAGCGTTTGCAATATGAGAGCCCAAACCTGATTGATTGTCCTTAAGGTGATAGCTGCCAACCACCGTTTCATTAATAACAGCGACAAACGTATGTTTTGGCTTTTTAATCCAATAATCCCAGGCTTCACTCTCGCTAGTATCTGGGCTGTTTGGAAAAGTCTCTCCTTCCTGGAATACAGATTTTAGTATCCCCCAAACTTCACTCCAGTCACTGTCCCTAAATTCTCGAATTTCCATTTTCTAACTCTTTATTTATATGCAAGTGTACTAATTACCAGAATTCTGGACACCCACCAAATAGAAAGTATAAACCGCTAGTTCCATTGACAAAAGAGTAAAATTTTACAAAATTTTGGATGTTTATACATGTTGATATATGTGTAAATTATGATTATACCGTGAAGCATTCAGATATCTCTTGTTGCAACACCCTATTATCACTGAGCTTCCCGCTGTTTACAGCGTGCATTTCTTTGTGGTAGAGATATTAAATCTGGAAAAGATAAAAAGCATCGGTGCGAATGGATTGAAAATCGTATACATAAGTTGGTCGAGGTTTTTGCGCTGGATATTGCCGCCTATGCAGTGATGAGTGATCACTACCATATATTGCTCCACATCGATACGAAAGCTGCTGATTAGTGGTTTCTCGTTGAGCTAATTAACCGCTGGCAAAACCTATTCAGAACTCCCAGTTTGGTCCAGCGCTATCTTCGAGGCGACACCCTATATCACTGTGAAGTAAGAAAGCTAAAAGAAGCCATATCCCTTTGACGGAAGCGTCTAATAGATATCAGCTAGTTTATGCGCTGTTTAAATGAATCTATCGCTCCGCTATGCCAATGCGGAAGACAACTGTACAGGCCGCTTTTGGAGGGTCGTTTTAAGTCGCAGGGTTTACTGGATGAAAGATCCCTAACCACCTGCATGGCTTATGTAGACCTCAATCCGATCCGTGCCAATACCGCTAAAACACCTGAGAAGTCTAATTATACTTCGATTCAACAGCGTATTAGTGCGGCAGCCTCAGGCAAGCAGCCCAAAAATCTATTTCCATTTGTCGGCGGTGAGCGCTTGAGCATGTCGAAAAGGCTACCCTTTCAGCTGGACCATTATTTAGAATTGATGGACTGGAGTGGTCGGCATTTAGTCCCAAGAAACGAGTTTGTATTAGCGAAAACGCGCCTTGAAAGAACGATACCAGATCAAAGTTCTCAATTGACCTAGCTATTAAGCTCAAGTCATTGCGTTACAGAGACGGTATGGGGCTTGTAAGTACACCAAGTTTTATTTCGCCATGAAGGTACAAATCGACCATCAGCATAAAAAATGCTAGCCCCGAATAAATTGTTGGGTGGCTGTAGCGTGGGAAATGTGAGAAAACGGTCAATTACTTAACCATTTATCTCTGGATAACTCATCTGAGTAGGAGGTTGCGGCTTCCACTCAAAGTCAGGTGGCAAAATTTAGCGTGCCACTATAACCACAACTCTATGTTATGTGAATTGATAGGCTCCAGGTTGACTATAATTTTGAAATAATACTAATGATAGAAGATAATGCTTTGATTTAGTCGTCACTTTACTGGCTAATTTAATATGTTTGAGGCTGGTATGGGCAAACAATGAAGACACTTTCACAAGACCAATTTAAAAGAAGCCTTAATGTAAGCACTAATTTATTCGGAGTAGATGAAACCGATTACTACGTTCGTAAATACGGAATTTCTCTAGAAAGTGAATGCTCCATTGATACTAGAATACCCATTCATATTGAAACTGAGTTCTTTGAACGGTCTGCGAAACGAATTGGGGACCCAGTGTTTGGGCTTACTTGGGTAGACTTTTCTTGTAAGTTCGCCGATTCCGGAGTAATCGAGAGAGGAAAAGTATGTATAGATGTTTATGATACTGTAATTCAGGGGTGTAGATTATTGCCCTACGTCAGTGAATCTATTCTCTATAAACTTGTTCCCTATGATAGCCACCATAGCAAATTAATTGCACATTTAGATGAAAGCTGTATATATCATCAAGTTGATGCTGCACTGTTACTTTGGATAACGATAACCAGAGACGAGTATTCACAACGTACAATTGAGCCTAACCGTCGTGATCCTGATTTCGTGGAGGTTCATTTATCTCACTCTTGTCCTGTCGGGTATCGATCGAAATACGCCGATGCTTACCAAACAGATCTAAAGTTTAATCAAGAGCTTAGTGGTATTGTGATAAGCAATCAATTTCTGAACAGTAGATTAAGGGTTGAACTTGATTCAATAAAGCGTGCTGTACAGATGGAGATTGCTTTATCCGATATTAAGCACGGAAAGCGTAACTTGGCCGACGCAATTTATCGCTCATTATTAGCCATGGCGCCTTACAGTATGCCGACAAGAGAAGAGATTGCAAATCATTTTAACATGAGCCTTCGAACCCTTCAAAGAAAGCTCGCTGAAAGCAACACTAACTTCAAAGAAATTGCAGATAAAACAAGAAGGGATAAAGCATTCGAGCTGATGAACCGGGATGTTTACAGTGTTTCTGAAATAACACACCTGCTCGGCTATTCAGACTTGTCAGCCTTTAATAAAGCATACAATCGATGGATTCTATCGAACAGTTAGCGAATCGTATCATTATTAACATGTTTTGCTTTCTCTATCATTTCACTTTCCTAGCTCGGACCTACATTGCTTTTGTATTGCTTGTATCAAAGTTTAAAGGCGCATTGGCAAATACTTTATTTGATGGCTATGTGAGCGGTATCAAAATTTAATCTGTTATTTCGTGCCAATCTCGATGGGCTACCCATTCCTTAAGCCAGTCTTTGATACCATTGATTGACTCGATAACGTCCTATTTTGTTGATGTTGTGATCGAACAACTAACACAACATCACCCACGGAGATCACTGATATGAAAACTCGCTGGCTGAAGATCGCCACTCTATCGCTGAGCATATTATTGCTAATATCCTGTGGTGGATCAGGTAGTAGTGATGATTCTGACAAACAGAACGGCAGCGCCCCGGATATCAGTGATCCGATCGATGGGAACAATGAAGGAGAAAATAACGAGGGAGAAAATAACGAGGGAGAAAATAACGAAGGAGAGAACAACGTTGATAACCCTCCTTATGAAGGGGAAGTTTTAGTACACAATTTTACCTTATCGGAAAAAAGAGCGCTACTTGATGCTCACAATGAATACCGAGCTAAGTGTGCGAACGGTGAAGCAGGCCTAAATTCACCAGTCAATGCCGCCAATATGGTTAAAGTATCTTGGGACCCTGCTTTAGAGGAAATGGCAAGAGAAAGAGCGCAGGCCTGTTGGTTTGGTCATTTCGGCGGCCCGGAGGCAATAAGAAACGCTTATAATAGCGTTCGGCACTTGACATCATTTAATAGTGAGGGGCTTGCAGCTACAAAATATGCTTCGGAAAACGTTGCATTGTATCCTGGCAATCCTCCGGCTACAAACTATGGCTCAGATACTTGGGTGGCTGCAGTAAGAGAATGGTATTTAGAAAGTGGTTCCTATGACTGGGACACTAACGGGTGTCATGGAGAATATTGCGGTCATTTGGGGCAAGTTTGCGAAGCTAATACTCGATACATAGGTTGTGCCGTTGCCAATTGCCCATCAATTGGAGGGCGCGACTCTAGTGATTATAACGATGGTGCACTTCAACTAGTTTGCACTTATTGGCCTGCACGGGACATTGGTCAGTTACCCTTTGAAAATGGCTATGGTTATCCTTGGTGTACTGGATGCGCTCAAAAGGACATGAATCAGTGTTTTAATAATATGTGTGTTGGCGGTAAGAGCACTGAGTATGAAGCAAACGGCGGGACGAATGATGATATAGATCAATGTACTGATGGCCTAGGTCGTGAAGAACCGCTTTGCAGAAAGAACGATGACTCGACCCCCCCACACCAGTAACTGAGTTTAATTCACAAAAAGTTGGCAATCATCTACACCTTAGCTGGAGTGGTTCTACTGATGACCACCAATTGATTCAATATCATATAAGTAGAAGCCCTGAGTTCGAAGGTACTGATCACTTTAGCAGGTGGAGTAAAAAATATGTATTGTCCACGTCAGAGTTCATAGATAAAAACCCTCCAACTTCAGGTACCGTCGAATACACCATCACACCTTATGATTTAGCAGAAAATCAAGGTGTCTCCAAAACGTTTTCCATTACGTTAAACTAAGTTTTTATAGTTTAGACTTGATCTGACAGTTACCGGTTTTTCAGAAGGTGTTCTGTCAGGTCAAATTCAGTTTAAGAGTTTTTCCTTTCAGGTGCCTTTTCCAACTTCAAGTGTTGCCATTGGTGTGCGGCCGCAACACTTTTTACGCTGATGGGTGCGATCATTATTGAAATTTACGAGCATTCGTCTAGATCCTTTTGAAGCTCCTCTATAGATCAATAGATCTTGCGAAGTAAAGATGAATCGTGGTGGCGTTTTGCCACCTTTTTTGGTTTTTGTCCTTTCATTAATCCAAGTCATAAACAAAAACTTCAACGTCTTTTGATACCACAGACCCTGTTATGATGGGTTCTATTTCTTCCCAATGACCGCTCACAAACCCACAGCCAATTCTAGGCATATGAATTGATGCAGACTTTTCCTGGGCATAATCAACCACCGTCAAATAGATTCCCCAATCCATTACGAATGGAGATCCTAAAGCAATTCAGTAATGTCCTTTCAATATTCTGCTGAGGCATAGCTCACTCACATCTCACAAGTTGATGATACCGCAGTCTCAGCCCGGCTAAAGGGGTGAGGGGGCGGCCGCTCCTCCTCTCAAATTAAGGTGTTACAGGTGTGCGGGTGTTACAGAATGGCTGTAGGCCGCGCATGGTTATTAGCTTTGCACTGTCACACCTTTCTGTTACCCCTAAAATATTACAGATGAAAAGTGTAACGGCTTCTTCTTTTTTCCAGTAGCTAGGCCTCGTTTCATAGCACAGACAACTGACTTGGACTTACCAACGATACTGTCTGCTAAAAGCTGTACTTTAAACTTCAGAGCTAAGCCAAGCGCAAGGGCCAAGATAATCAGTGCGTGGTGCAAAGGAAGCAAAGAGTGCGCAATATTCAGTTCCGCAGGGGCACTAACAATGGATATCTAGTTATAAGCAGCTGGAGTATGACGAGCACCTTGTTCTCGATAGGGATCTTTAGCAGTTGTGGTGGCAATCAGTGACCCCATGGAAAAGTCAGAATTAGCGGAAGAGTTCCGCCCACGTTATGGGGTGGATGTGCATGTGTTGACCCCTGAAGGCAAAGCCGATGAGCGCTTGCCTATTTTCCGTAGTGTACCGCTGCCACTGCAATATGCAGGCAATGAGCGTGGGGCCTTTGGTTTCCCGCAACCGGGTACGGTGGTTGAATTGGCTTTTGCTTATGGCCAACCAAACCAGCCATTTATTCGCACGGTGTTATCACACGGGGTAGGACTTCCAGCGCTCGACCGTGAGGATTTAATTTGGCAGCAAAGCGATTCAGTGCGGCAAAAGGTGGGCGCCAGCGCAGAGTGGAGCCGGGAAACCCACGGCGATATACGCGAAAAATCATTACGCAGAATTACCGAGGCCGCCGAAATTAAAGCGAGCTGCGACAGTGAATACCGACAAGTGCGGGAACATTCTGTAGAAGAGGTGGCTGGCGTAAAAATAATTGAAGTCCTTGGAGCTTTACGTTTCTTATCTGCTGGCGGCCTGAACTTATCCGCGCTGGACAATCTAAATATTACAACAGCCAGTGATATTAATATTTCAGCGGGCCGCGATTTAAAGGAACAGATCGGAAATATTCGCGAGTCAGTTGCCAAGGTTCGCCAAACCATCAAAGTAAAAGACGGCGGCAAGGTTTGGTTAGGCAGTGAATCTTTAAATGTACTCAAAGTGCTAGAGGATTTAATTGGCGTAGTGTCTGCCCTGGCCGCTACCCTGGCGACGCACTCACACCCAGGGAATGGCCAGAAGCCAACCCAAGAGGCGGCAATTAATGGGCACAAGAGTAATGCGGATAGTTTGAAATCTCAGCTTAGCGCGGTGCGGGCTTAAGCTGGTTATACACTTAAAAGGAGAGAAGTTATGAAAAATAAGGTAAACAGATTTGCAATTTTCGCTGAGAGAGTCCACCTGATGAATGGTGGTGCGAAAAGCTATAGAGACTCTGCGCCAACTCAAGAGGCAGCAAAGGAGCTGGCGGAAGAAATTGCTAAATCCAAAAAAGCGCAGTTTTATTCCTGGTTGCAAATTCTGGATATTGTGACAGGCAAGTTTACTGAATACTCGATTGAACGGGGCGGGGTACTGGTGGAACGATGCCCAGATACTGAATACCAGCTCAAAATTTAACCTACCCTGGTTGGGGTTGACAGCCCTTGGTTACTGTAATCTATACTGTATAGGTATACAGTAATCAGGGGGCCGCTATGGGCACTAGAAATATTTTTTTTGATGGAGAGCCAGTACAGATCAATCGTTATCGGTCGAGCTATGACAATAGACCGATGTACGCTATTAGCATCTTGAACTATAAAAAATACGTTGGAAGCTTTTCTGTTGCCGTGGGCGTGAATCTGCGAAAGGAATTAGAACTAACGCTTACGCAGATGCGGGGGATTGAGAGAAGTATGGATTGGCTGGCAACCCATACTGAGGGGGCTGGTAAAGAAGGTTAGGGCTGAGCCCCCTGAATCTCTTATATTACTGAATTGGAGTATTAAATTTTTCTATGGTGAAGAACGCATCCTGCAAATATCAACTGCAAAAAATCATTGGTCACTACTTGGTTCGAACTTTGACTCAATAACTTTTGTATCAATTATCTCCATGTTAGTAAATCTCTTATTTACAGTAATATTTGATCTCCAAGAGATATCGAAAAATATTTCATGAGTCCATTCGTATAATTCTTCATCAAAGGCTGATTGCCCTTCATAGGTTCGAGTATATTTAATTTTTGAAATCCATATATATGTATTTTTTCCTTCAATCCTTTGGAATTGAGGTCTAGTTATTACACCGAATATTCCCTTTCCGGTGGGAGCCCATGTTCCATCAGAATAGAATCCATCTTCAGAATCCTCAATGACTAGCCGCTCAGGGTTGCTAAATTTATTTTTAAATTTCTCTTTAAGCTGATTTGTGAGGTTACCCGTATAGACAAGGCTATTCTGGTTGCCTTTTTCAAAGAATTTTTTGCTTGCTCTTATAACAACTGCCTTTATAAATGATTGCTCCAAGCTCTCCTTTTCTAGTCTTAGATATGCTTCGAAGTCATCAAGTGTTTCAAAGGCTGAAAATGTCTCATCGTTCTTAAGTCTATCTTCAGATGCCTCCCTCAAAACCCGATCATTTGTAATAAAGACTATTTTTTTTCCAGTTTCAGAATTTGAGTGCTCAATTACAGTTTCCATTATTAGCGCATCCCTAAAGCCCTTCTCTTCTTCTTCTTTTTTGTCGTTGTGAGTAAATGGAGGTGTGCGCCATATAGCTGATTCGATCATGTTCTTCCAGTCAATCGAATCTACAGGCGTAATCAACTTTTTATATTTTTTTTGTTTTGCCCATTTTTCAAATCTTTTTTTCACCTCCTTTTTAACTCTGGCTTCACTTGCTCTATGAGAGAATTGTCCTCCAGTAAATGAAGATAGCTTGGTAAATGAATTGTTTGCGCGCTCAAGTGTTTTTAGTGCAGCTGTAGTTTGTTGGAATAGGATTTCACCAATTACTACTTCTGGTATAAGGAGCTGTAGGTTAGCCTCTGCTGCATGTTCGCTCCAAAATCTGTCGAACTCATCATTAACCACATTTGATTTGTCTGAATCGAAAAGGATATTTGTATCGATAATTACCGAATGCGGATCAATATTTTTTTTAACTATTGTTGACATGACCTTTTAAACCATAGTTTTACTAATACTGTGCTAACTTGTGGAGCTGCGAATGTGTCAGAATTTTTGAAGTGTTAGGTGTAAATTAAAGAATAGGTTGTCATTCCTGTGTCGGACTATTTTCAATCTTTATAGTGGTGGTGTGCAGCTCTCTTCAAATTTGCCTAGTGTAGACATTTCTCAATTGGTGAAATGAGGAATGAGGTGGCGTTATGCCACCTTTTGGTTTTTGTCCTTTCATTAATCCAGGTCATAAACAAAGACTTCAACGCCCTTTGATACCACAGAGCCTGTTATGATGGGTTCTATTTCTTCCCATTGACCGCCCGCAAGTCCACAGCCAATTCTGGGCATATGAATTGATGCAGACTTTTCCTGGGCATAATCAGCCACCAATGAAAGCCCCTCTCGAATTGAATCGTAGCGAACTGGTGCGGGAGCTGTTTTATTTCTGGGTGAGCGAACACCATGTTGCCCAATGATATTTGCCACTGTTAGTGCTTCCGTTACTGTAACGAATTGAACATCACCAAGTTGTGGTCTGAGGTTTCCAGTGAACCAAGCTTTGTATTGGCGTTCTGGTTCTTTCCACCTTTTACTAATCGCCAATACAAATCCTCGCCCCCACTTTCCTAAGTCATTACATATGTGAGTAATTATTGCGTGCCCCTCAGTGCGAGGGGCAGTGGCATCACCTTTTACATAATGTATGCTCACTTTTCTGTAGCTTCCTTCCATTTGGCTTCAAATTGCTGAGGTGTGATGGTTTTTATATCAAACTCGGCCTGATTGGCAATTTCATTTAAAGGAGGTACAGCTGCAATACCGAGTTTCGTAGTTTTTGATGAGGCTTTTTGGGAGGCGAAGCCTAGTGATCCATCTTTGAATATTTCTACTTTTCTAGTCTCAAAGCGATCGTTGTTGAGTTCACTGTAGAATTCTACTGGGTAATTTTCTGGGCTGTTATGCCACTTTGAATAAATATAAGAAGACATGAGTTACCTTGATTTAATTTTTCCCATGGCCGGTCAGCCTTTCAGTAATGTCCAAGGGTTTTGAGTTTGGTATCAAGTGGACATGCTCTCGTCCATAAATGACGCTCAGCCCCTTCACATTAATATTGATGTGATGAGTGAAGCGGTGCCCCGCCCATGGGATATTAAAAAATATCATAGATAGTTGCCCCGGCCTTTTGCTGCCAGGAGTTATATCACTAAGGTATTGGCCATCGCCGAAGCGGGCATCTTTTGGGTTGTTTGCCTTTAGTGAGGGGCGAATGGATTTACTTTCAAGGATTCCAGAATAACCGGCTTCATTTGTGTAGTGATAAAGGATTCTATCCATAGAAAAGACCTTAGCGTTCGTTGCAATTGCTTATGGTACGAAAGTGCCGCTACGCATGTAGAGCGGTGTTCCAGCTCAGACTCAGATATTGTGATGCTTTTTGGGAGGCTTGCGAAGCCCTTAATGGCTGAGAGGTACTAGTTCAGGGGAGGGGATATGAGGGGGCAGTCTTTTTCATTTTCGTTCATTCCTGATTGGCGGAGGTAGGGAGAGCTGGGATGGCAGAATCCCCTTAGAAATAGTGGATTTTCTTGTGGTCTCAGCCCACTTCGGTTGTTTTTTGATCTCTCAAAACGGCCGCCAGTCACTCCTCCCCACGCCTGCCGATTTTGGGCGCTCTTTTAGTTGATGAAATGAGACTGGGGGCCTTGGCTTGAGCTGGTACGGGGTTTGGGAAAGAACTGGATTTCACTCTTTGAAGAGTTGTGAAGAGAAGTGAAAGGAAATTGCACAGCCGGAAGGCTTGTAGGGTAGCGAAGTGTCAACGTGATTTTGCGTTGACACTTTGGCGCTAAAACCAACAAAAAAGTCTTTTACAAAGTTGTCTACGCAGAAATGAAAAACCCGCGAAAGCTATGGCTGACGCGGGTTTGAGAGATGGTACCAGAGGCCGGACTCGAACCGGCACGCTTTTAAAGGCGGGGGATTTTGAATCCCCTGTGTCTACCAATTTCACCACTCTGGCACTTTCGCTGCTCGACCTTGGGGTCGGTGCGAAGAGGGCGTGATTATAGCAATGCTTTGGCCGGGGTCAACCAGTGATTTCAATGACTTACAGCATTTTCTGTCGCGCCAGTTAACAGCTCCTAAAATTTCCTATAACCTTCGCGACCTCTCCATTAGTTTCTAGATTTCCAGGATTCCATGCAGCGTCAGGACTTTGACTTTCATCTGCCCGATGAGCTGATCGCCCGCGCGCCTACTGAAGAGCGCCGCGGCAGCCGTCTTTTGTGTCTGGATGGGCCCAGCGGGGCCATTACACATCGGCAGTTTCCAGATATTCTCGACCAGGTACAGGCAGGTGACCTGATAGTCTTTAACGATACCCGGGTGATTCCGGCACGTTTGTTCGCGCAGAAGGAGACTGGCGGTAAGTTGGAAATCCTGGTGGAGCGGGTGCTCAATGAGACAGATATCTGGGCCCATGTGCGCTCCAGTAAGTCTCCTAAGCCCGGTTCCAGCATCGTTCTTGAAGACGGCACCCGTATAGAGGTTACTGGCAGGAAGGATGCGCTGTTTGAGCTGTCCTTCCCAAAAGAAGAGGGTGTGCTGGCGATTTTGGATCGCCTCGGCCATATGCCGCTGCCTCCTTATATTGATCGCGAAGACGATGCCAGCGATCGGGAGCGCTACCAAACCGTATACGGCCGTAATGCCGGTGCTGTGGCGGCGCCGACGGCGGGGCTGCACTTTGATGATGAGATGATCGGTGCGTTGCGGGATAAAGGTGTCGAGGTTGTCTTCGTGACCCTGCATGTGGGTGCCGGTACTTTCCAGCCGGTACGCGTGGACAATATTTATGAGCACCAGATGCACAGCGAAGTGCTAGATGTCTCCCAGGAAGTGGTGGATGCGGTAGCCGCTTGCCGCGCTCGCAATGGCAGCGTGATTGCGGTGGGTACCACCAGTGTGCGCGCGCTGGAGAGCGCGGCGCGCGGTGGTGAGTTGCAGACCACGGTGGGGGAGACAGATATCTTTATTTACCCCGGTTATGAATTCCAGGTTGTGGATAAGTTGGTCACCAACTTCCATCTGCCGGAATCCACCTTATTGATGCTGGTGAGCGCCTTCGCGGGGTACCAGCATACGATGGCCGCTTATAAGGCCGCAGTTGAGGAGCGCTATCGCTTCTTTAGTTACGGCGATGCGATGTTTATTACCCGCGATCCCAATGCCAAAAAAGAAGAAGTAGCACCAACGAAAGGAGATACCCAGTGAGCCGCGAAAGTTTTATGCAGTTTGAAGTGGATACCACTGATGGCAAGGCCCGTCGTGGCCGCTTGCGTTTCCCTCGCGGTGTGGTGGAAACCCCGGCGTTTATGCCGGTGGGCACTTACGGCACCGTGAAAGGCATGTTGCCGAGGGATATCGAAGGGATCGGTGCACAGATTATTCTGGGTAACACCTTCCACCTGATGCTGCGCCCGGGTACCGAAGTGGTGAAAGCCCATGGCGACCTGCACGACTTCACTCAATGGTCTGGCCCTATCCTCACCGACTCCGGCGGTTTCCAGGTATTTAGCCTGGGTGAATTGCGCAAAATTACGGAAGAGGGTGTTTCTTTCCGCTCGCCGATCGATGGCAGCCCGGTATTCCTGGACCCGGAAGAATCCATGCGTGTTCAGCGCGACCTGGGTTCGGATATCGTGATGATCTTCGATGAGTGCACCCCATATCCGGCCACTACCGATGAAGCTCGCAAATCTATGGAGCTGTCCCTGCGCTGGGCGGAACGTTCCAAAAAGGCCCACGGTGATAGTCCTTCGGCACTGTTCGGTATTGTGCAGGGCGGTATGTTCCCGGAATTGCGCGATGTGTCCTTGCGCGGCCTCACTGAGATTGGTTTCGATGGTTATGCCATTGGCGGTCTGTCGGTGGGTGAGCCGAAAGACGAGATGATCAAGGTATTGGATCACCTGGCGCACAAGATGCCGGAGGACAAACCACGCTACCTAATGGGTGTGGGCAAGCCGGAAGATATTGTCGAGGCGGTGCGTCGCGGTGTGGATATGTTCGATTGCGTAATGCCCACGCGGAATGCGCGCAACGGCCACCTGTTTACCTTTGAAGGTGTGGTGAAAATCCGCAATGCTAAGCATCGCCACGATACGGGTCCGCTGGAAAAAGAGTGCGATTGCTACACCTGCGAGAACTTCTCCCGTGCCTACCTGCATCACCTGGATCGCTGTGGTGAAATTCTCGGTGCGCAGCTGAATACGATTCACAATTTGCGCCACTACCAGCGCCTGATGCAAAAGCTGCGAGATGCCATTGCCGCCAATGAACTGGAGGCTTATGTCGCGGAGTTCTACCGTGGTCTTGGCCGCGAGGTTCCGGCGCTGGAGGCCTGATAAGGCGTCGCTTTTACCCTGTCGGGGGTGCTGCTGGTCTCATTGCAGCACCCCTGTAATTTGTCCGTTCCCCCGATCCCCGTATAATCAGCCCCACTTTTGTCGGCGGCTGTGCACCTTGCAATCTGTCCACTGCGCCCACATATCCAGGCAAATTGCCATGATTTACCGGCCCTCGGGGTCACACTAGAACAATGAGAACAGCATGAATCGCTACCCGATCTGGAAGTACTTTCTGATTCTCGCGGTTGTGGCCTTTGGCCTGATCTACGCCGCGCCAAATCTCTTCAAGCCGGACCCTGCCGTGCAGATTTCCGGGCAGTCCAGTGCCATGGCTTTGGGGGAAGATGCCCTCACCAAGGCGCGTAAAGCTCTGGATGAAGCGGGTATTGCGCACTTTGGTGGAGAGGTGGGCGACAAGGCGATTTTGATTCGCCTTGAGTCCCAGGATGAGCAGCTGCCAGCCAAGCGTGCGATTCAGGAAGCCTTGGGGCACAGTGATTACGTGGTTGCCCTTAACCTGGCCTCCACCACGCCCCAGTGGTTGAGCGATATCGGCGCCAGCCCGATGAAGCTCGGTTTGGACCTGGCCGGTGGTGTGCACTTCCTGATGGAAGTGGATACCAACACCATCGTCAAAAACAATATGGAAAGCTACGCGCAGGACGTGAAAACCAAACTGCGTGCTGCCAAGGCTCGATACCGCAGTGTTGACCTGATTGACGACCGTGAAATTGTGGCGCGCTTCCGTAGCGATGAGCTGCGCAACCTGGCGCTTTCCACCATGCGCAAGGAGTATCCACAGTTACAGCTGCGCGAATCTGGAAGTGGCGAAAACCTGGAGATCCGCGCCACCCTGTCTGAGCAGGAAATTAAGGATCTGGAGGACTACGCCGTATCCCAGAACCTCACTACCCTGCGCAACCGGGTGAATGAGCTGGGCGTGGCCGAGCCTATCGTGCAGCGCCAGGGTCGCAACCGCATCGTAGTGGAACTGCCCGGTGTACAGGATACCGCTGAAGCGAAACGGATTATTGGTAAGACTGCCAACCTTGAATTCCGTATGGAGGCCCGCCCCGATGAGCTGGTCACCAATAAAGAGTACTTCGAGTACCGCAACGAGGAAAAGCAGCAGATGTATGGCGGCGCCTGGTTAGAGCGCAAGATCATTATCAAAGGTGACAGTGTTACCAATGCCCGTGTCGGCTATGACGAGAGCGGCTTCCCCCAGGTGAATATCACCCTCGATTCCCGCGGTGGTGAATTGATGCACCGCGCGACCTGGAAGAATGTGGGGCGCCGTATGGGTACCCTGTTTATCGAAACCCGCTTCACCCCGCAGACCCGGATTGATGCGGAAGGCAATGAGGTTGTCGAGCAGGTCAGGACCGAAGACAAGAAGATCATCAGTCTGGCCACCGTACAGAGTGCGCTCGGTAAGCAGTTCCGTACTACCGGCCTGGACAGCCCGGCAGAAGCCCAGGAGATGGCCCTGTTGCTGCGCGCCGGTGCCTTGGCGGCTCCCATGTACTTTGTGGAAGAGCGTGTGATTGGTCCATCTCTGGGGGCTGATAACATCAAGGTTGGGGTGCAGTCAGTTCAGATCGGCCTGTTGGCGGTGCTTATCTGTATGCTGATTTCCTACCGTGTATTTGGCCTAGCTGCGAACCTGGCGCTGGCGGTTAACCTGATCCTACTGGTGGCGGTGATGTCGATCCTCGGCGCTACCCTGACGCTTCCGGGTATTGCCGGTATTGTTTTGACAGTGGGTATGGCGGTGGATGCCAATGTGCTTATCTTCTCGCGAATACGGGAGGAGCTCAGGAATGGCATGCCGCCACAATCGGCGATTACCGCCGGTTTTGATAATGCCTACAGCACTATCGTGGATGCCAATATTACTACCCTGATTGTGGCTGTGATTCTTTACTCAATTGGCTCAGGCCCGGTACAGGGCTTCGCGGTAACCCTGTCTATCGGCATTCTTACCTCCATGTTCAGTGCCATCATGGGCACACGGGCAATTATTAACTTGTTCTACGGCGGTCGCCGTGTGCAGAAACTCTGGATTTAAGGGGACTGGCCATGATTGAGACCAAAGTGGAAAACGGTAAGATCACCGAGTACATGGGCAAGCGCGTTTATGACTTTATGCGCTGGCGCAAAATTGCCGCGGTAATTTCGGTTGTCCTGGTGCTGGTATCGATAGGTATTCTGGCGGCCAAGGGCTTGAAGTTCGGCCTGGATTTTACCGGTGGTACCCAGGTTGAAGTGGGTTATGAGGTTGCGCCGTTCATTACCGATGTGCGCGACCAGCTGGAAAATGCCGGCTATGACGGTGCCACAGTGGTGAATTACGGCTCCGATACCGAGCTGATGATCAAGTTGCCCCCTGAGGTGACCGAAGAGGAAACCCAGATCAGTGCCACTGACCAGGAAGCCGTAACTCCGATCGGCGATAAAGTGGTAGATGTGCTGCGTGCGGGCAGCGATGGTACTGTCACCCTGCGCCGTGTAGAAATGGTGGGGCCACAAGTTGGTGCTGAGCTGCGCGATGATGGCGGCCTGGGCATGCTGGTGGCACTGGCTCTGGTGATGATCTACGTAGCCCTGCGCTTCCAGTACAAGTTCTCCTTTGGCGCGGTTGCGGCATTGGGGCACGATGTCATTATTGTGCTGGGCTTCTTTGCCTTGATGGGGTTGGACTTCGATCTAACCGTGCTGGCTGCGGTGCTGGCAGTGATCGGTTACTCACTGAACGACACCATCGTGGTATCCGACCGTATCCGCGAGAACTTCCGCAAAGTACGCAAGGCTGAGTCTGAGGAGATTATCAATATCTCTATCAGTCAGACCCTGGGTCGTACCTTCATGACCTCTTTTACTACCTTGCTGGTGCTATGGGCATTGCAGTTCTTCGGCGGGGAGCTGATCCATAACTTCTCCCTGGCGTTGATTGTCGGCGTGGTTGTGGGTACTTACTCTTCTGTGTACGTAGCTGCGAACGTGCTGATGGGGCTGAAGATCTCCAAGGAAGATCTGATGCCACCAGTGAAGGAAGGTGCTGAGTTGGAGGAGATGCCCTGATTCAGGCCTGACCTTAAAGTCAAAAGGCCGCTTCGTGCGGCCTTTTTTGATGACCCCGGTTGCGATGCTTACAGACGGTAGGTGTTGGAACCGGGGTTTTTCAGTTGTGAGGCAGGTGGCAGAACTGTACAGCCCGGAATTAGCTTCGGGGCTTCTTGCCCAGGGTAATATGCTTGGGCCCGGAGGTATTGGTCTGGCCGCTGACTCCCTTGGGGATCTGCTCGATCTCTCCGCCCTTTGCCAGAAAAGCCTGCACCTGCGCGTCAATACTCTGGCTAGTCTCTAGGGGAGTAGGCTGCTTGCGACTGGAAGACGAGGATGCTTTTTTGGCCACGATAACTGTCCGGTTTTTTGTGTAGGCCAGTCATCATACAGGGTTTTGCACAAAAAATCACCCAAACGCTTAAGCGCTGCACACAGCGTACAGTTTGCCGTCGGGTGTGACGGCAAAGTTGTCGTGAAAAGGTAATCTGACTCGCGGGTGCTATTCCGCTTCCTGCTCCGCAGTCGCTTCGATGGCCAGCGGCCAGCCGCCCATCTCCCGCCACTTATTGACGATTCCACAGAACAGGGTTGCGGTTTTCTCTGCATCGTACTCGGCGGAGTGAGCGCAGCTGTTATCAAACTCAATACCGGCTACCTGGCAGGCTTTGGCCAGCACCGTTTGACCGTAGGCAAGCCCGGCAAGGCTGGCTGTATCGAAGCAGGAAAAGGGGTGAAAGGGGTTGCGCTTAATCCCGGTCCGCTCAACCACTGCGTTGACAAAGCCCAAATCAAAATGGGCATTGTGGGCAACCACAATGGCGCGGGTGCAGCTGTGTTTTTTTACTGCGCTGCGGATTTTGCGGAACAGTTCGGGCAGGGCGATTTCTTCCGGCCATGCCTCACGATCGGGGGACTCCAGATCAATGCCAATAAAGTCCAGGGCCGACTGCTCCACGTTGGCGCCCTCGAAGGGTTCCAGGTGAAAGCTGTGGGTCTCAAAGGGGAAGAGGTTGCCTTCCTCATCCATATCCAGGATAACCGCCGAAATCTCCAGCAGGGCATCGGTGCGCGCATTAAAGCCGCCGGTTTCCAGGTCGATAACAACCGGCAGGAAGCCGCGAAACCGCTGGGCGAGGGGGCTTTTGGGTCCTGTTGGTTCTTCCGCGGGAGTCACTTTGGGTCCTTGTAAATCTCAGTTGTGTCGGGTGTCTGTATCCGGCGGGGCTGGGTATCAGCGGGCTCTGGGCCCGCGAAGGCTCAAGCCGGAATTATACGAGTTTCCAGTTCAGGGTTTCACCGGCAGCCAGGGGGATCAGTTTTTCACCCCCCATAGCCAAACTTTCCGGTAAGTCCCAAGGCTGCTTCACCAGGGTAATGGTGCCTTCATTGCGGGGCAGGCCGTAAAAGTCAGGGCCGAAATTACTGGCAAAGCCTTCGAGCTTATCCAGTTTGCCCTCGCGCTCAAACGCCTCCGCGTACAGTTCGATAGCGGAGTAGGCGGTATAGCAACCGGCACAGCCGCACTCGTGCTCTTTTTTGTGGTGCGCGTGAGGAGCCGAATCGGTGCCGAGGAAAAACTTCGGGCTACCGCTGGTGGCCGCCTCTATCAATGCCGATTGGTGCTCGCCGCGCTTTAGGATTGGCAGGCAGTAGAAGTGCGGACGAATGCCGCCAACCAGCATGTGGTTGCGGTTATATAACAGGTGGTGGGCGGTAATCGTCGCCGCAACACCTTCACGGGCATTTTTAACAAACTCTACGGCATTTGACGTAGTGATGTGCTCAAGCACTATTTTAAGTGTGGGAAAATCGTCTACCAGGCGTGATAGGGTTTTCTCAATAAAAACATGTTCGCGGTCGAAAATATCGATATCACTGGTGGTTACTTCCCCGTGCAGCAGCAGCTTCATGCCGCAGGCCTGCATTTCCTCCAGGGCGGGGTAAATATTGGTGATATCGGTGACCCCGGAATCGGAGTTGGTGGTCGCGCCGGCTGGGTACAATTTGGCTGCGATCACACCGGAGGCGTGGGCCTGACGGATGACTTCGGCATCGGTCTTATCGGTCAGGTAAATGACCATCAGCGGCTCAAAAACGCAGCCGGTTGGAATCTGCGCACGGATGCGCTCGCGATAGGCCTGGGCCATGTCGGCGTTGGTGACAGGTGGTACCAGGTTGGGCATCACAATTGCGCGGTGAAATTGTCGGGCGGCATCGCCAACGGTGCGTTCTAGAGCGCTCCCGTCACGCAGGTGAATATGCCAGTCGTCGGGGGCGCGAAGAGTGATTTGCTCCGTCATGGTACTCCGTAGTCTTGAACGCTGTAGTGAGTCGTTGTGCGGCGCGCATGCTACCCGATACGGGGTGAAATTGCGATGCACAAAAAGATTGAAAATTAATCAATTGTGTCGACAAGTGCCTTGGCGCTAGTCGATCGCGAGCAGAGGCGCTACAATCGCGCCCCGATAAACAGTGTGGGTATTATTGTGCCCATAATACCGACCCTGGGTATACCTCCAAGAATAACTCCCCCAGACCGACATTAATTCGCGCAATAGGCGATCCATATCGCTGTGCCTAATGTTGTGATGGCGTGTTCCCGGCAGCAGAGGATAGCAATGAGCAAAATCGAGAAGGTAGTACTGGCATATTCCGGCGGATTGGACACGTCGGTGATTGTGCGCTGGCTGCAGGAAACTTACGGCTGTGAGGTGGTAACTTTTACTGCCGATATCGGCCAGGGTGAGGAAGTCGAGCCGGCGCGAGCCAAGGCCGAGGCCCTGGGCGTTAAAGAGATTTACATCGATGACCTGCGCGAAGAGTATGTGCGCGATTATGTCTTCCCGATGTTCCGTGCCAACGCTATTTACGAGGGTGAGTACCTGTTGGGTACCTCCATTGCGCGCCCACTGATCGCCAAGCGCCTGATTGAAATTGCCAACGAAACCGGTGCTGATGCCATTTCCCATGGCGCTACTGGTAAAGGTAACGACCAGGTGCGCTTTGAATTGGGCGCCTACGCATTGAAGCCGGGCATCCAGGTGATTGCGCCCTGGCGTGAGTGGGACCTGAATTCCCGCGAAAAGCTGATGCAGTATTGCGAACAGCACAAAATTCCGGTGGACTTCTCCTCTGGTAAGAAGAAGTCCCCTTACTCAATGGATGCCAACCTGCTGCATATCTCCTATGAGGGCGGCAACCTTGAAGATCCGTGGGCGGAAGCCGAAGAGGATATGTGGCGCTGGAGCGTAAGCCCTGAGGCTGCGCCGGAAGAGCCCACCTATATCACTATCGCTTTTGAAAAAGGCGATCCGGTAGCGATCGACGGCGAGCGGATGAGCCCGGCGGTTCTATTGGAAACCTTAAACAAGATGGGCGGCGCCAATGGTATCGGCCGCCTGGATATTGTTGAAAACCGCTACGTGGGTATGAAGTCCCGCGGCTGTTACGAAACCCCAGGCGGTACTATCTTGCTGAAGGCCCACCGCGCGATCGAATCGATCACCCTGGATCGCGAAGTGGCGCATATGAAAGATTCCCTGATGCCGCGCTACGCTGACCTGATCTATAACGGCTACTGGTGGTCACCGGAGCGCCGCATGTTGCAGGCTGCGATCGATGAATCCCAGCTGGTGGTGAACGGCGAAGTGCGTCTCAAATTGTACAAGGGCAGTGTGAGTGCCGTGGGCCGCCGCTCTGCGGACAGTCTCTTCGATGAGCGTATTGCGACCTTTGAGGATGATGCCGGGGCCTACGACCAGAAGGATGCCGAGGGCTTTATCAAGCTTAATGCCCTGCGTCTGCGTATCGCAGCCGGTAAGGGAAGAAAATTGATTTAGTTGATTTAGATCATTCTTGGCTAGTGCGGGGTGCGCTTAAATCCTTATCTGGCCAATAAAGTGACAGTTATGTTCATGCATGACTGCCGCAGACCATGCGGTGGGCCAGTCCCGCTCAGTGGAACCGATTTTAAAAAAGCAACGGAAGTTTAAACATGACGACAACGGTGGCAAAGACCGGCCCTGTGCCGGACTATGACTACAATATCGTGCGCCAGTTCACCATCATGTCCGTGGTCTGGGGCATTTTTGGTATGGGCATGGGCGTATTGATCGCAGCCCAGCTGGCCTGGCCAGAACTCAACGATTTCTGGCAGCCTTTCTCACACTTTGGGCGCTTGCGGCCACTGCATACCAACGCGGTAATTTTTGCCTTTGGTGGTAGTGTTCTGTTTGCCACCTCTTATTACGTGGTGCAGCGCACCTGCCAGGTTCGTCTGTGGGGCGGTTGGCTGATCCCCTTCACCTTCTGGGGATGGCAGGCCGTTATCGTAGCGGCGGCAATCACTCTGCCAATGGGTTTCACTTCCACCAAGGAATACGCTGAACTCGAGTGGCCGATTGATATCCTTATCGCCCTGGTTTGGGTTGCCTATGCGCTGGTGTTCTTCGGCACCATCATGAAGCGCAAGACCTCCCACATTTATGTGGCGAATTGGTTCTTCGGTGCCTATATCATCACTATTGCTGTGCTCCATATTATTAACAATCTGGAGATCCCTGTTGCCCCGTTCAAGTCTTACTCTATCTACTCGGGCACCAAGGATGCAATGATCCAGTGGTGGTATGGCCACAACGCAGTAGGGTTCTTCCTGACTGCTGCCTTCCTCGGCATCATGTACTACTTCGTGCCCAAACAAGCTGGTCGACCGGTTTACTCTTACCAGCTCTCCATCGTGCATTTCTGGGCACTGATCTCTTTGTATGTTTGGGCTGGTGGTCACCACCTGCACTACTCAGCGCTGCCTGACTGGGCCCAGAGCTTGGCGATGGTTATGTCCCTGATCCTGCTGGCACCCTCCTGGGGCGGTATGATTAACGGCATCATGACCCTGTCCGGTGCCTGGCACAAACTGCGTACCGATCCGACTCTGCGCTTCCTGGTGGTATCCCTGTCCTTCTACGGTATGTCCACCTTCGAAGGCCCGATGATGTCCATCAAGACTGTGAACGCACTGTCCCACAATACCGACTGGACTATTGGCCACGTACACTCCGGCGCATTGGGCTGGGTTGCGATGATCTCTATCGGTGCCCTCTACCACCTGGTTCCAGTACTGTGGAAGCGCCGCGAAATGTACAGCATCAAGCTGATCAACGCGCATTTCTGGCTGGCGACTGTAGGCACCGTACTGTACATCGCCGCGATGTGGGTGAACGGTATTACCCAGGGCTTGATGTGGCGTGCATTTAATGCCGACGGCACCCTGACCTACAGCTTTGTGGAAAGTGTGGTTGCGAGCCACCCGGGTTACGTAGTGCGCTGGCTGGGTGGAACCATGTTCCTCGTGGGCATGCTGCTGATGGCTTACAACGTTTACCGTACGGTTACCCAGAAAGTAAACGATTCTCAAGCCGATAACACCGTTCGAGCTGTACCGGCGGCATAGGAGAGCAGACAGTGAAGAATCATGACCTCGTAGAAAAAAACATCGGCTGGATGATCTTTTTCACCATTGTTGCCATCAGCTTTGGCGCTCTGGTGGAGATTGTTCCGCAGTTCTTTACCAAGGCTAACTACACGCCCCTGCCGGGCCAGAAGCCACTGACCGCACTACAGCTGGAAGGCCGCGATATTTATATCCGTGAAGGCTGCCACGTGTGTCACACCCAGATGGTGCGTCCACTGCGCGCCGAGGTTGAGCGCTATGGACACTACTCCATGGCCGAGGAATCCGTGTACGAACACCCCTTCTTGTGGGGCTCCAAGCGTACCGGTCCCGACCTGGCCCGTGTGGGTGGCCTTTACTCCGACGAGTGGCAGCGCGCTCACTTGTACAACCCGCGCAGTGTAGTACCTGAGTCCATCATGCCGGCCTACCCCTGGTTGTTCGATAACGTGGTTACCGGTAATTACACTGCGCGCAAGATGGAAGCACTGCGTCTCGTCGGTGTGCCCTACACCGATGAAGATATCGCCAACGCTGCCGAGCCATTCGCCGGAGGTAAGGTGAAGGAAATTGATGCTCTGGTCGCTTACTTGCAACAGCTGGGTACTCTGGTCACCCAAAAACGCTAATAGCGAGGAAGGAAGCTCGTGACTATCGAAACTTTGCGGGAAATCGGACTGGTTCTAGGCTCTCTGGCTTTTCTGGCTATCTGCTGGTGGGCCTTCTCTCCGAAGCGCAAGAAGCGCTTCGAAGAAGATGCCAATTTGCCATTTGCCGATGATGAGCAACAGGCCGATAAGGACGCGTCGGCCGCTCAGAAGGATGAATCCAAATCCGGGGAAGAGCCCGGAACTGAACGAAAACAGGGGCAGGACAAGTAATGAGTACATTCTGGAGTTTGTGGGTAATTGTGCTCACCATCGCCAATCTGGCGTTGATTACCTGGGTACTGTTCGCCAACCGAAAAGTTGCAGTGGACGACCAGGCTGAACCGGAAAATAAAACAACGGGCCACGTGTACGATGGCATTGAGGAGTATGACAACCCTCTGCCCAAGTGGTGGTTCTTGCTGTTTATTGCCACGTTGGTGTTCTCCGTTGGATACTTGGTGATCTACCCGGGTATGGGTAACTTCAAAGGTGTGAGCGGCTGGTCTTCTGTTGGTGCGCTGGAAGCTTCCCAAGCCAAGGCCCAGGAGAAGTTTGATGAGCACTTTGGCAAGTATCTCGATATGCCTATCGAAGAAATTGCCCAGAGTCCTGAAGCGATCAAGATGGGTTCCCGTATCTTTGCCAACAACTGTGCCGTGTGTCACGGGGCGGATGCCGGTGGTAACTTCGGTTTCCCGAACCTGACCGACAACGCCTGGTTGTATGGCGGTACCCCGGATAAAATCCTGGAGACCCTGAATAACGGCCGCCAGGGCATGATGCCTCCGCAGGGTCCGGTGATTGGAGAGGAAGGGGTTAAGAATGCTACTGAGTATGTTCTTTCCCTGAATGGCCTCGATCACGACCAGGCTATGGCTGCCAAAGGACAGAAGGTATTCAATACCGTGTGTATGGCCTGCCACGGTATGGACGCCAAGGGCAACCAGCTTCTCGGTGCGCCGAACCTGACCGATGACCTTTGGTTGTACGGCAGTGATCGTGAGCAGATCCAGCACAGTATCCGCAGCGGCCGAAGCAATATGATGCCTGCGCAGAAAGATAAACTGCGCGAAGACAAAATCCGCCTGGTGGCGGCCTATGTCTACCACTTGTCCCAGCAGGACGAGGAACAGCAGTAATCGAATAAGGCCCGGCTATGCTGGGCCTTATTTTTTTTGAAGGAACTCCGGGTGATGCAGGGACGGAGATAAAAGCCTCAACATAAGTGGCTGACTGTTGCCGGCGTGCAGATAATGCCCGTGTGAGAGTGAGGTTTTTGTGAGTGACTTGATTCCCACCCGCGAGGAGCAGGAAGGTAATGGCGAAGTCCGCTACCGAATGCTCTATGAATCGGATGACAAAATTTATATTCGCCATATCCGCGGTATTTACACCCGGATTCGCAAATATACCGGCCTGCCGCTATTGTTGGCCTTCTTCTTTATCCCATGGATCAATATCGACGGACGTCAGTCAGTCTTTTTCGATCTTCCTACCCGTCAATTTCATATTCTCGGCACTACCTTTGGCCCTCAGGATGGCTTCCTTCTCGCCTGGCTGCTGATTATTGCCGCTTTTGCCCTGTTCGCCATTACCACCTGGATGGGGCGAGTCTGGTGTGGCTTTACCTGCCCACAGACCGTCTGGACCATGATGTTTATGTGGGCCGAGCGGGTTTGTGAGGGTGACCGCAACAAGCGTATGAAACTCGACAAGGCGCCCTGGAACGCAGAAAAGGTCCTGCGCAAGGGGGGCACTCATTTCATTTGGCTGCTGATCTCCCTGGCAACAGCGCTGGCTTTCGTCGGCTACTTCTATGGTATCCGCGAGCTGGTGGTGGACCTAGCTACCTTCAAGGCCCATCCACAGGGTGTTTTCTGGGTCGCCTTCTTTACTTTTGCCACCTATATGAACGCCGGCTTCCTGCGCGAGCAGGTGTGTAAGTACATGTGCCCCTATGCGCGTTTCCAGTCGGTGATGTATGACCAGGATACCCTCGCGGTTTACTACGATGCCCAACGGGGGGAGACCCGCGGTCCACGCAAGAAAACGGTGGATTACAAGGCAGAGGGTATGGGTGACTGCATCGACTGTTACTGGTGTGTGCAGGTATGTCCGGTCGATATCGATATTCGCGATGGCATGCAGTATGAATGCATTAACTGTGGTCTATGTGTTGACGCCTGTAATAGCGTCATGGACAAGATGGGCTACGATCGCGGCCTGATCCGCTTTACCTCCGAGGATGAGCTGGAAACCGGTAAGACCAACTTCCTTCGTCCGCGCCTGTTTGGGTACGCACTGGTCCTGCTGGCAATGATGGGTTTGTTCTCCCACCAGGTTGCCACGCGCAGCCCGATCGAAGCCGAAATTACCCGCGACCGCGGTGCGCGAATGTACCGGGTATCCCAGGGACTGGTGCAAAATGTATATACCGTGAAGATCAACAATATGGATCAGGCGGCACACGAGTTCACTATTCGTGTAGATGGCAACCCGGATTACGACTATTCGGTTCGCAAGCCGCGTACGATCTTCCTGGAGGCCGGAGAGATTTTCTCCGTTCCTATCCGGGTGAGTGTACCCAAGGCGCAGTTGAAAGAGAGCAAGCACGATATTGATATCGTGGTGCAAGCAGTCGACAACCCTGAGTTGACCGACAAGCACCGTACGGTATTTATTGGTCCCAAGCAGTAGACGGGAAGCCGTTCCCGTTGCAAAGTACGGGCCCGCCCAGGCGGGCTCGACTTTTCTGCATAAAACGGTAATTTTTTGGTAACGTGATGAATGAACCAACGTCGAAACCCTGGTATCGGGAATTCTGGGCCTGGATGGTCCTGGCACCGCTGATTACAGTGCTGGTAGTGTCCTCCATTACTGTCTCCATAGCCGTGCGCCACGCTGACGACCAGGTTACGGACAACTATTACAAAGACAGCCGAATGTACCATTTCTCCGCAGAGCAGGATCAGCGCGCAGAAGCGCTGGGGTTGGCGGCGATGGTACAGTTCCAGCGTGATGCTAGTGGGGTGGTTGTCGAACTGAATGGCAATACCGAATACCCGGAGAAGCTTTTACTTACCCTCAGCCACCCGATAGAAGAAGATCTGGATCAGCATATTGTGTTGTCTCAGCTTTCCGTGGGTCGCTATTCGGGTTCTGTACCTGTCGAGCTGAAAAACCGCTGGTACCTGCGCCTGATGCCAGAGCTCAATCCTAAGCAGCACAAGAGTGCCGAGTGGCGCTTGAAGGGCGAAATTAATTTCGACCTCGGCGAGGCTGTGCCCCTGAACGCTGCGAGTCAATGACGTCCTTGCCCTGTTACCACTGCGGGCTCCCGGTTCCCGCTGGCAGTAACCATTCGGTTGTGATCGAAGGGGCTGCGCGTGAGATGTGTTGCCCTGGCTGTGAAGCGGTGGCGACCGCGATTGTTTCCGGAGGCCTGGACGGTTTCTATCGCTACCGGGAAAAGCAAAGTGACCGACCGGAGCAGACCCAGCCGCGCGATCGCTGGATTGCCTATGATCTTCCAGAAGTGCAGCAGCAGTTTGTCCACGACTGGGATGACGGCAATAACATGGCGGCTCTGCTGATTGGTGGTATCACCTGTGCTGCCTGTGTGTGGCTGATAGAAAAGCACCTGGGGCACATGGAAGGGGTCGAGAAAGTCTCGGTCAACGCCAGCACCCAGCGTGCGCAGATCGTGTTTAACCCTGAACGGGTAAAACCCAGCCAATTATTTGAGGCGCTGGAGCGTATCGGTTACCGCCCAGCACCCGCCACCGCAGCCAACCGGGAAAATGTTATTCAGACCGAGCACCGCGCTGCCCTTCGTCGCCTGGGAGTTGCGGGCCTCGGTACCATGCAGGTGATGATGTTTGCCATCGCCCTGTACTTTGGTGCTGGTAGCGATGGTGTCGGGGAATTTGAGCGCTATTTCCGCTGGGTATCGCTTCTTGTGGCTACTCCCGTAGTCCTCTATGCCGCGCGCCCATTCTTCAGCGCGGCATTGCGCAGCCTGCGCGCGCGCCACCTGAGTATGGATGTACCGGTCTCCCTTGCTATCGGGCTGGCCTATGGCGCCAGCTTTTATGCCACAGTCTTCGGCACCGGCGATGTGTATTTTGAATCCATCTCCATGTTTACCTTCTTTTTACTACTCGGTCGCACTGTGGAGATGCGTGCACGCCACCGCGCCGGGCTTGCCAGTGGCGGTCTGGCCCAGCTGCTGCCAATGACCGCAGCCAGGTATGACGGCGATC
This sequence comes from Microbulbifer sp. GL-2, assembly GCF_007183175.1. Lineage (NCBI taxonomy): Bacteria > Pseudomonadati > Pseudomonadota > Gammaproteobacteria > Cellvibrionales > Microbulbiferaceae > Microbulbifer > Microbulbifer sp. GL-2. Next base: position 244,125 of record NZ_AP019807.1, on the reverse strand, counting down.
AAATAGTCCATGTGCCGGTGGCCGCACTGGCGCCAGGCGAGCGGATTCTACTGTGTCCCGGCGATACGATTCCCGCCGATGGTGAAGTGTTGGAGGGGGAGAGCGGTGTGGATGAATCTCTGCTCAGCGGTGAGTCCGCTCTGCAGCAGAAGTCCGTGGGCAGCCCCGTATATGCGGGCAGTGTGAACGGCGACTCCAGTCTCACCGTGCGTGTGACTGCAGCGGGAAAATCCACCCGTTTGTCAGCTATTGAGCGCCTGGTCGAGCGTGCCCAGCTGGACAAGCCCGGCCAGGTAGCCCTGGCAGATCGGGTTGCCGGTATTTTTGTCGGGGTCGTATTGCTCGCGGCCCTGGGAGCTTTCGCGGTCTGGTGGCAGCTGGACCCGAGTCGGGCCTTCTGGGTTGCCCTATCGGTTCTGGTAGTGACATGCCCCTGTGCGCTGTCCCTGGCCACGCCGGCGGCGCTGGCCTCTGCAACGCTGCGCCTACAGGAGCTGGGGCTGCTGGTGGCCGGCGGTAATCTTTTGGAAGTCCTGCCCCGTGTCAGCCGCGTAGTGTTCGACAAGACAGGCACTCTGACCCGGGGTGAACCGCGAATTCTGCAGATTGAATTGTTGCGTGACGGCTGGACAGAACAGCGGGTTAAGGATGTGGCCGCTGCACTCGAATCGCAAACCCATCACCCGCTGGCCCGTGCATTTCGCGCCTGGCGCGGTAATCTGACAGCAAGTCACCTCAAGGTATACACCGGTCGAGGGCTGGAAGGGCAAATTGACGGGCTCAACTACCGCCTTGGCCGCGCTGATTTTTCTGCGCCACAAGCGCAAACCCCGCCCCAGGGTGAGGGGCAATGGCTGTTGTTGGCCGACGCGAGTGGCCCGCTTGCCTGGATTGCCCTCGGTGACAAACTGCGTGACTCGGCGAGCGATGCGGTGCGACAGCTGGGTAGGCAGGGGTTGTCGGTTGAATTGCTGAGTGGTGATCAGTCCGGAGAAGTCCAGCGCTTGGCTGCGCAGGCTGCGATCGAACATTTCCGCGCTGGCGCATCGCCCGAAGACAAGCTTTCCCACATGCAGCAGTTGCAGGCCCGGGAGGAAAAAGTCCTGATGGTGGGTGATGGGCTCAACGATGTTCCGGTGTTGTCGGGTGCCGATGCCTCGGTGGCGATGATGTCCGCAGCCGATCTGGCCCAATCCCGCGCCGACGCCATCCTGTTGAACGGTGATCTGCGGGTGCTGCCCCAGGCAATTGACCTGGCACGTAAGTGTCGCCAGGTGGTGCGGCAGAATTTGGCCTGGGCTTTAGGCTACAACGCCATTGCGCTTCCGCTGGCGGTTTGTGGTCTGGTGCCGCCCTGGGCGGCTGCCATCGGCATGTCAGTCAGTTCGCTGGTTGTGGTTCTCAACGCCCTGCGCTTATCTCGCGCAGAGGCTCCGATTGAAAGTGCGGGCACCCAGGCATCCCACCTGGAGCCGGGCCTTACTGATTAAAGAGAGGAGTGAATTGTGGACAGTCTTTATTTCCTGATCCCTATTGCGGTGGCGTTGGTCGCCTTCGCCATCAAACTCTTTTTCTGGGCGGTGAACAACGGCCAGTACGATGACCTCGAGACAGAGGGACGGAGAATACTGTTTGAGGATGACCTGCAGGATCAGTCAGCGGCAGATGTAGACAAGGAGAAGTAGCCAGTGGGGGATTGGGGTTTTTTTGCGGCTGCGCTCGCTATCGGTTTTCTCGGCAGCAGCCATTGTATCGGCATGTGTGGGGGTATCTCAGGCGCGCTGGGAATGGCTGTACCCGGCAGGCAGACTGCCTGGGTGCAGCTCGGTTCATACCAGCTGGGACGGCTCGGCAGCTACACGTTGATGGGTGCCCTTGCAGGCGCCCTCGGCGCAGCGGTGCTGCCGGCGCTGACACCACTGCGTTTTGCCGCGGGTATCATGTTGATTGTCATGGCGCTCTACGTGGCCGGCATCTGGCGCGGTCTGGTGTGGTTGGAGAAGGGCGGCAGCTATTTATGGCGCTATGTGCAGCCTCTTGCGGCGAAGCTGTTGCCGGTGCGTTCCGCAGGGCAGGCGGTTGCCCTCGGTTCATTGTGGGGCTGGCTCCCGTGTGGTCTGGTATACAGCGCGTTGACCTTCGCTCTGGCCCAGGGTAGTGCCGAGCGCTCGGCATTGGCGATGTTCGCCTTTGGCCTTGGTACTTTACCGGCCATGCTGGCCACCGGTGCTGCCGCCGTGCAAGTGCGTAAAATTGTGCAGAAACCGGGGGTTCGCCTGGGGTTTGCCGCGGCAATTTTGCTATTCGGTTTGTGGACGATCTGGGGTGCTCTCGGCCATGGAGGCCATGGTGACCACAGTAATCATGGGGCTATGGGAACAATGGAGTCTCCACAGGTGGAAGAACAGGAGCAACATCACCACCATTAAAGTGAATTGGCGCCGCTTGAGTGCGGCGCTGGCGATTGGTAATCAGCTGGTACTTGTGAATAAGCGGAATTTATAGATCGATGCGCAGGGAAAGATCAATCGCACGCAGGTGCTTGGTCAGGCTGCCAGAAGAGATATAGTCAACATCCAGCGCTGCCAGCTGCTGAATCCTGTCCCGGTCAACACTGCCGGAGATTTCTATCTTGGCCTTGCCCTTGGCCAACGACAGGGCGGTGCGGGTATCGGCATCATTGAACTCATCGAGCATGATGACATCAGCACCGCTGTTCAGCGCCTGCTTCAGCTCCCCTATAGTCTCCACTTCTACCTCTACCAGTGCGCCGGGTTTAATAGCTCTGGCCTGGGTCACCGCCGCATCGATACCGCCAGCTGCGGCGATATGGTTTTCCTTGATCAAAAATGCATCGTACAGCCCGATACGGTGATTGTGGCAACCACCGCACAGCACCGCGTATTTCTGTGCGCTGCGCAGGCCGGGAATAGTTTTGCGGGTATCGAGAATCTTGACTTCGGTATCGGCAGCGCGGTCTGCGAATTCTGCTGCAGTAGTTGCGGTGCCGGATAGCGTCTGCAGGAAGTTGAGGGCGGCGCGCTCGCCGGTGAGGATTGCACGGGCGTTGCCGTCCAGTTCAAACAGGACTGAATTTGCCGCTACCCTGTCGCCATCCTCAAAGTGCCAGCTCAGCTTTAGCTCAGGGTCCAGCTGTCGAAAGACCTCGTCTACCCAGGCGCGCCCGCTCATTGTGCAATCCTCACGGGTGATCACGCGTGCACGGGCACTGCACTCGGCGGGGATCAGCTGCGCGGTGATATCTCCGCTGCCGACATCCTCGTCCAGCGCTATGCGCACGGACCTTTCCAGGTCGGTCATGATGTTTGGGATGGCGGAGTCTTGTGGCTGCATTGGGGAACCTCGATAAAAACGCGCGGGCAGTTTACCAAAACAGACCGGCTTTGGGTCGCCCAGCGAATCTGTACGGTTACTACTGTGCACAATTCTCAGGTAGCAGCTGCCCCCACATTTCGCTGTGACAAGCGTCTCAAATATGTCGCTAAAGTGTGTAACTGAGGTTGGTAACACGAGTAGAATCGGCGGAGTGAGAGAATCGCTCTCTGCGGGAGCCGTCGCTGAATTCGTTAGTCAAATTGACTATATTAATGCGTTTAAAACCTGAGCAAAATCAAGAAGTTGTTAGATTTGTGGGTGCATTATCTCGAAAGAATTTTGTCAGTGGTGCACCCGTGTGGTTATTGAACCTTGTGGGCAGCCAATATTGAGGGCGGCGGCAAGGTAAACAGCAGGGCCTGGTGAATTACGATGGCTTACCCAGCCGAAAAGAATTCAGCCAGTTAGTGCGCAAAACGCCGGTCGGCATGCGAAGGACCTCTTGGAAATGAGTGAATCCAGCAAGGTAGTTTCCCTTTCAGAGAAAAGTGCGAGGCGCAATAGCGCTTCTGTGGGTAAGCCCGCGGTACTGCCCTCGACGGTTGCGCTGTTAAAGGAAAAAGCCAGTGCCCAGCTGTTTGAACGCGTCAAGGCGCTGTTTGGCAAGGTGGATGATTCACTTTTCTCAATGGCGGAGCGGGCCCACGGCCAGGAAGAGCAGGATGGATTGTTCCAGGCGCTGCGTCTGCTGCGAGTGGAGCGACGTAATATTGCTGAACGCTTTGTCAGCAATGTGCAGCGCGCTTTCCAGATCCGCCAGGAGGAGCAGGCCGAGCCAGCCTTTGCCCCGGACAACCTGTCCCTGGTACACAATGACGACCTCGAGCAACTGGTGGCCGCCGATACCATGGTGGCAAATGCCAAGCGCGATTTCGCCGAGCCGCTGACGGAATTGTGCCTGCGCCTGGATACTCTCTATGCGGTAAAGGTATACGACAAGAACAATCCGCTCGGCCCGGATGTGATCTGCGACGCATTTGTGGAGGCTATCCAGGAGCTGGACCTCTACATCCGCGCCCGCCTGACGCTGCTGAAAAAATTTGAGCAGGTCGTTATGCAGCACCTGCGGGATTTTTATGAATTCTGCAATCAATTGTTGGTAGAGCAGGGCGTGTTGCCCTCGCTGCGGGAACAGCAGCGCGCGGCGCGACAACGCCCGGTCTACCCGGCAGGGCGCGGTCCCGGCAATCCGGCGGCGGTTCCTGCCGCTGGTGTTGGCAGCGGCGCAGATGGCACTGCCCAGGTCGCACAGGGCGTCCCTGTCAGTGGTCACTTTGCCCCGGGGCTGGTGCCGGCCACTGCGGGCATGGCACCCATGCCCGCTGGGGATCTGCTCACTCACCTGGGTGCTATGCAAAGCGGGGCTCATTACCAGGATTCCGGTCAGGCCCAATTGTTGAATGTTGGCGATCTGCTGCAGCAGCGCCTGGTGGACTCAAACCAGGCAGCTTCGCTGGCAAAAGTGGATAGCGATGTTATCAAGCTGGTGGAAATGCTGTTTTCCTTTATTTTGGAAGATCGCAGTCTCGCCACACCGATCAAGTCCCAACTTGGCCGCTTGCAGCTGCCGCTGCTCAAGGTTGCGATTGCCGACAAATCATTCTTCAGTAAAGGCGGCCATCCCGCGCGCAAACTGCTTAATGAGCTTGCCGATGCTGCGACTGGCTGGCAGGCCCCTGATAACTTCGAATCCGATCCTTTATACACTGAGATCTCACTGATCGTAGAGCGGGTTCTCAGTGAGTTCGATCAGGACATCAATATTTTTGCCACGCTGCTGGAGTCTTTGCGCGAGTTTATTATTCGCGAACGCAAGCGTGCGGAAATGCTTGAGCGCCGGGTTGTTGATGAGGCCGATGGCCGGGCAAAAACCCAGGCTGCACGCGCCCGTGTGGCTGCGGTAATGGATGCACTGGTAGCCGAGCGGGACCTGCCGCCAGTGGTCCAGGACTGGCTACAAAAAGTCTGGAATAACGTCTTGTTCCTCACCTGTGTGAAAGAGGGCACTGAGAGCGAGGCCTGGAGTCGCGATGTGCGCACAGCACGTGATCTTGTATGGAGCGTGCAGGCGCCAATGCCAGATTCCCGCAAGCAACTACTGAGCCTGTTGCCGGTTTTACAGGAGCGTTTGCGCGAGGGTATCGAAGCCCTCTCCTACAATGCCTTCGAGGCGCGTTCCATGTTTGCTGGGCTGAAGGAAATTTATCGCGATCGCTTTGCCTTGGCGCAGCGTCTCACTGAGGAGCGGGATCAGCAGGTTAAAGAGCAGGTGGCCCGTGAAGTCAAGGCGGCTGCCGCGGCGGATCAGGCAGCGGAAATTCCCCAGGCACTCGTCGCCGAGTCCCTTCCCGAAGAAGCCGCTGTTTCAGAAGCTGCTGAGCCGCAGCCGGTTGTCGATATAGATATCGAACCGGTAGCCGAGGAGACCCTTGACGCGCAGGAAGTGGCTGTACCACAAATGGAGGAGCTGGAGCAGGCTGTAGCCCGGGCGGAGGTGGCGGCAACCTCCAAGGAACAGGAAGGGCTCGCAGCCCTCAGAGAGGATGACCCCCATTGGCAGATGACTTACCGCTTGGCACAAGGTAGCTGGTTTGAGTTGAAGCGTTCCGAAGAGGAGCAGTTCCGCTGTCGCCTGGCTGCTGTTATCCGCGATATCGACCAGTTTATTTTTGTGAACCGCAATGGCGCCAAAGTGGCAGAGTTTGCTCGTCTGGAGTTGGCCCATGCACTGCGTTCCGCACAATTATTGCCGTTGGACGACGGTATGTTGTTTGAACGCGCTCTGCAGTCGGTTATCGGCAACGTACGCAAGAAGCGCAGCGAACAGCGTTAAGTTTGACTATAGGTTTCTCCGATTCCCGACAGACCCTTGTCTGTGGCTCGCTTCTGTCGCGATAGCTATCTAAAGCGATTGGCATATCGATCAACGCTTCCATAGAATGGTAACTGCTGAAGCCCTGGGATAGATCGGGGTGGTAGTGCGTTGGAACGGAGATCGCAGATTGAAATACCAAGTGGATTCTGGCTGGTTATCCGGAGCGCGTCGGGTTCCCAGTCCTCACTGCAACAGCCGGCCCGCAGACTGTCCAGTGGATCTTTTGGTGGTCCACAGCATCAGCCTGCCACCGGGGCAGTACGGTGGCCCCTATATCGATGCTTTTTTCCTGGGCCAGCTGGATATTGATGCACATCCCTATTTTGCAGAGATTGCTGCACTGCAGGTCTCAGCACACATCCTTATTGATCGCGACGGTATCGTCACCCAATATGTGCCCCTCGACAGGCGTGCCTGGCACGCGGGAAAATCAGAATTCAAGGGGCGCGGCAACTGTAATGATTTTTCCATTGGGATCGAACTTGAAGGCTTGGATACGGATATTTACACTGATGCCCAGTACCACGCGCTGGCAGAAGTGAGCGCGGCCATTATGCAGGCCTATCCCGCCATAGGTGTAGATAGAATAGCCAGCCATTCCGATATAGCACCTGGGCGCAAACTGGACCCTGGTCCCGGCTTCGACTGGGAGCGCTACCTGAACGAACTTGACAGGCTTGTTGAGTAGACACTTATTCAAGTGACGCTGGTATTACCATCCTTATGACCTTTAAAATCAAACCGCCAATGTGAGAGGCGGGCGGATTCCCTTTGCGCTGCCCCTTTGGCGGTACACCTTATTTTGTCTATGGCTGACGCGGCATCACTATGACTTTGCTAATTGTTTTATTCACTTTGGCTTTGGTACAGATTTGGGGCTCTGGTGAGCCTTTACACCGCGATGGATGGTTCGATAAATGGTGTGCGCGAATAGCTCAGATACCAACGCTGCAGGCCAATGGAGGCCTTTTGCTGGGGGCCAGTATTCTACCTCCTGTTTTGTTGGTGGCGCTGTTGATGGCGGTTGTAGAGTCCAGCGCAGGCGGTTTGGGTGTGCTTTTACTTGGCGTGCCACTGTTACTTTATTGTCTGGGGCGGGGCAATTTTAACGATACCCTGAGTACCTACCTGCGCAGCTGGTACCGGGGTGACCTGAAAGGCGCTACGGAAGCTGCTGCCCCTCTATTGCAGGATATCCACGAAACACCAGCCGATGGTAAGTGCCTGCATGAACAGGTCTTTCGCGGAGCTGCCTACAGTGCTTTTGAACGGCTCTTTGCTGTGCTTTTCTGGTTTATTTTACTCGGTATACCGGGCGCTCTATTGTTTCGCCTGAGTGCACTCTTTGCAGAGCGGGCCCGTGAGACACAGTGGGAGGCAACTACAACCCACTGGCTTTGGCTATTGGAGTGGCTGCCGGTGCGTATCATGGGGCTCAGTTTCGCCATTGTGGGTAATTTTGCCGGCTGTTACCGGGCTTGGCGCCAGTGCCTGATGTGTCGCGAGAGGGATACCGCGCAAGTTCTTGAGGCCTACCTCGAAGGCGCGCTGGGGGGAATTGATGCAAGTGAGTGCAGCGCTACTGCCGACCTCTCCCAGGTCCAGCGCCAGAGTGGCGCAGAAATTGAGGGATTGCAGTCCCTGCTTTCCAGAACTTTGCTGCTGTGGATTACTGTTCTGGCATTGGCGGTCTTGTTTGCCTGATACCTTGTTTACCTGGTACAGGGATGCCGCTCTGCACCAGCCAGTCTGAGTAAATTGTTCTCAATTTGATTCATTTTTTAGGAATAATTCCAGGGTCTGCTTGACTTTTAACCACCTTTCCAGATGATTGCGCCCGCAGCAGCACACCGGGGATCACCGGGTAGCGGGCAGCTTATACTCATTGAGGGAAGAAGGGTTTGAATGTTTCATTACTGGAAGTGCAAATGTTGTCAGATCTGAGTGCTGCAGATGAAAGGGCCTCCGCGGCAATAGTCGCTGGGTTAAGAGCATATTTCCGCAGTGGAAGCACTGCTGAGCTGGCCTGGAGGCGGCGCCAATTAAGCCAGCTGCGCAACATGCTTTCTGAAAATGAAGCGCGTTTTATTCAGGCCTTGCAGCAGGACCTGCACAAGGCTCCCCAGGAAGCCTACCTGACCGAGATTTCATTTCTTTATAGCGATATTGACCACACTCTGAAGCATCTTAAAAAGTGGGCTCGACCTCGTAAGGTCTCTTCGCCACTACTCACCCAGCCTGCGAAAAGCTATATACAGCCGGAACCCCTCGGTGTGGTGTTGATCATCGGGGCCTGGAATTACCCACTACAGCTTTTACTGTCGCCCCTGGTGCCAGCCATTGCTGCCGGGAACTGTGCAGTAGTCAAACCTTCAGAGCTATCCCCAGCAGTTTCCCACCTGGTTGCGGAGCTGTTGCCCCAATATCTGGATAATGATGCTTTTGCCTGCGTTGAGGGAGGCGTGGCCGAAACTACGGGCCTTTTGGAGCAGCGCTGGGATCACATCATGTACACCGGTGGTGGCCGTGTTGCCAAAATCATCATGAGTGCAGCGAGCAAGCACCTGACACCGATAACCCTGGAACTCGGTGGCAAGAGCCCCTGTATTGTGGCCGATGATGCGGATATCGACGTGGCCGCGCGGCGCATAGCCTGGGGCAAGTTCACCAATGCCGGGCAGACCTGCATCGCTCCAGATTATGTGCTTTGCACCAAGCATACGGCCGACCGACTTGTTCCCGCGATCCAGCAGGCGGTGCGGGACATGTTTGGTGAAAACCCGCGTCAAAGTACTGACTATGGACGCATAGTGAATACCCAGCACACACTGCGGCTGGCAGATCTGCTCGGCGCTGGAGAAGTGATTTTTGGCGGTGATGTGGATGTGGATGAGCGCTATATGGCACCAACTCTGATGCGCTGTGTAAATTTGCAATCACCGGTGATGCAGGAGGAAATTTTTGGCCCGCTGCTGCCGGTCATTGAACTGGATGACTTTGGAAAAGTGGAGACATTTGTCAACGAACGTGAAAAGCCGCTCGCGCTGTATGTCTTTACCCGCAGTGATGCCATTGCCGAGCGGATTCTTTCACGCTGTAGTTCTGGCAATGCCTGCGTTAATGACTGCATGATGTTTATGCTGGCCCAGGATCTGCCATTCGGTGGGGTGGGTGCCAGTGGTATGGGCTGTTATCACGGTGAGCATGGATTTAGAACCTTCAGCCACTACAAGGCAGTGATGAAGCGCAAGAATATTCTGGATGTCGACCTGCGTTATGCGCCCTATACCGAGCGAAAGTTCAAGTGGTTGAAAATGCTGCAGCGATAGTATGGCCAAGAAATTTACAGCAAGTTATTGGTGAAAAGGGAATTTTGCTGGTTTTTAGGGACGCTGAATTGGTACATTCGACAATAAATTTAGAAGACCAACAGAGCCATGCCCTCGGATAGCAACGACCTGCCAACCAGTGCTGATATTTTTTGTGCTGCACAAACTGTCTCCACAACCGTCCATCGAACTCCCCTGATAAGCTCACAACTGCTCAATCAGCTGGGTGGTGCCAATCTTTGGTTCAAGTGCGAGCATCTGCAAAAAGTGGGTGCGTTTAAAGCGCGTGGCGCTACCAATGCACTTTCTCTCCTACCTGAAGGAACTGAATTGGTGGCCACCCACTCCTCTGGTAATCATGGCGCGGCCCTGGCTTGGGCTGCAGCGGAACAGAGCCTGCCCTGTATTGTTGTTATGCCGGAAACAGCACCGAATGCGAAGCGCGCGGCTGTTGAGGGCTATGGTGCGAAAATAATTACTTGTGGTCCCAGCCTGGCAGACCGGGAAGCGGCACTGCAAAAAGTGGTACAGGAAACGGGTGCCCATATAGTGCCGCCCTATGACGACAGCCGGATTATTGCAGGGCAGGGCACGGTTGCCTTGGAAATTGTGCAGCAATGCCGAGAGCAGGGCTTTACCCCCGATGTGATTGTGGCTCCTGTGGGAGGTGGCGGTTTGCTCGCTGGTATTGGCCTGGCGATGGCTGCGCTGGCTCCGGATGTACTGGTAATCGGTGCCGAGCCAGCCGGTGCGGATGATGCCCAGCGCTCCCTGCGCGGCGGTGTCCATATTACTACCCAGCAGCCAAACACCATTGCTGATGGACTCCGTACCACTCTCGGGCAACGAAACTACAAGGTGATTCGCCGTACTGTGCGGGATATTGTGACAGTTTCGGAAAGTGGTATTGTGCGGGCAATGCAACTATTGTGGACTCGCACCAAGCAAATGGTTGAGCCCTCTGCGGCAGTAGGGTTTGCGGCCGTACTTGAGCATGGTGCGCGTTTTCGCAACAAAAATGTCGCGGTTGTATTGACCGGTGGCAATATGGATCTGGGCAAGGTCTCAAACCTGTTTGCCAGTGTCGAAGAATAAAAGTGAGAGTATTGGATATGAACCTAGGATTTCACTGCTTGAATTACCGCAAGCTAGCCAATTACTTTGTAGCATCAGTATTTTTTCTGGTGGCTGCCGCCTCCCAGGCTGGGCAGCTGACACTCTCTTCCGCTTCATTGAAGCCCGGCAAAAAAATGCCGTTAGCCCATGTATATGCTGGCTGTGGTGGAGAAAACCTCTCCCCACAACTGAGCTGGGAAGGTGCCCCGGAAGGCACCAAAAGTTATGCGATAACGGTTTACGATCCCGATGCGCCAACGGGCAGTGGTTGGTGGCACTGGGTAATCTTTAATATTCCGGCAGACGTTACCAGCTTGCCAGAGGGCGCCGGTGACCTGAAGAATGGCTTGATTCCCGAAGCCGTTCAGGGTCGCAATGATTACGGAAACCCCGGATATGGCGGCGCCTGCCCACCTAAAGGACACGGTGACCACCGTTATCGCTTCCGCGTATATGCTCTGAAAGTGGATTCTTTGCCGCTGGATGAAAATGCATCTCCTGCAAAAGTGGGCTTCAACGTGAATGCCAACAAATTGGCAGAAGCAGAACTTGAAGTTCTATGGGGCCACTGAGTTAAGTCGCCTCTTAACTATTGGCCAATACGCAGGCAATTTGTCTGCGTTGACTCGTTATGGTCGGTTACAGGCCACCAAGAGAAAGGTAGATTATGTCTCAGCAGCAACTAACATGGGGGCAGGCATTAAGGGCGTACCTGAAGCCCCGTGTGCTCACCATGTTTTTCCTGGGCTTTTCTGCCGGCCTTCCACTTTTATTGGTATTTTCTACCCTGACCGCCTGGCTGCGGGACTACGGTGTTAGCCGAACAGCGATTGGTTTCTTCGCCTGGGTGGGAATCACCTTCTCGATCAAGGTGCTCTGGGCACCTATTATCGACTTTTTGCGCTTGCCTTTTTTTACCGACAGGCTGGGTAAACGTCGTGGCTGGATGCTGGTATCCCAACTGGGTATCGCTATTGGCCTGGTGGGAATGGCCAGTGTTAACCCCCAGCTCTCCCTGATGCATGTGGCGTTGCTCGCCTTGTGGGTTGCTTTCTGCTCGGCTTCACAGGATGTGGCAATCGATGCTTATCGAATAGAGGCTATGGATGATGACTATCAGGGTGCCATGGCTGCCAACTATGTATTTGGTTACCGGGTCGCAATGTTGGTTGCTGGGGCTGGATCGTTCTTAATTGCTGATCATTACAGTTGGTCTAGTGCTTATCTTGCGATGGCGGCTTTGATGGGAGTTGGGGTTATTACCACCTTGATAATTGCGGAGCCCGATCATAGCAAGGTGAACAAGGAGGCCGATGAACTGCAGAGCGAGTGGGCGGAGCGCCTGTTGGGCAAGGGGGAGCACAGTCGACTAAAGCAGTGGTTTATTCGGGCCGTAGCCTGTCCCTTTATTGAGTTTTTCAAGCGTAATGGTCGCTTTGCATTCGTATTATTACTGTTTATCGGTATTTTTCGCTTGAGCGATATTGCGATGGGGGTGATGGCCAATCCCTTCTATTTGGATTTAGGTTTCACCAAAACGGAAATCGCAGAAATCAGCAAGCTGTTTGGATTCTTCTGTACGATTGTCGGCTCTTTTCTCGGCGGACTTTTAGTGGTGCGCTATGGCGTCTTGCGCCCCCTGATCCTCGGAGCGGTGATGGTTGCCTGCACCAATTTACTGTTTGCCCAGCTCGCATTGATTGGGCCCGATAAGGCATGGCTTGCCCTAGTGATCAGTGCAGACAATATCAGTGGGGGTATCGCCAACGCTGTTTTAGTCGCCTATCTTTCCAGTCTCGCCAATAAGGCATACACCGCCACTCAATATGCGTTGTTCAGCTCCCTGATGACCTTGCCTGGCAAATTTATCAGTGGTTTCTCCGGAATTGTGGTGGATGCCCAGGGTTATGCTCACTTCTTTGTTTACGCTGCGATAATGGGTATTCCTGCCATCTTGCTCTCTATCTATTTTTGGAGGCGGGAACAGCGTGAGTGGGGAGAAGAAGAGTCACAACCCAGTTCTGGAACGACGTGAAGATAGTCCTTTGGTGCCCCGTGAGCTGCTCAGTTTAAGGTAGCTCTACTGCAGGGGCGTAGGCCTTGCGATTGAAGTGACCCTCCCTGTATTTCAGCTGTAAACCCTCTCTCTATTCCTCATCGGATAAGTGCCCCTCTGCGGGCATTTTCTCTGTCTTGTGTCTATGGTGGTTGTATTGCTTTTCCACTTGAGACTGGCGCTATTTTTGATTTCCCACGCAAGTCCCGGAAGTGCTCTGGCGTCACTATTGGCCACCTATACGGTGGCCGGAGAGAGCCATAGTCTCCCTGAATGATAATCTGCAAATAAAAGCGACAAACTATGGCCCACGAAACAGTTCGGGAGGCGGTATTCAACCGGCGCATGCTGATCTGTATCGGTACTGGCTTTTCCTCCGGAATGCCGCTTTTTGTACTGATTCAGTTGGTTCCGGCCTGGCTGCGTTCCGAGGGCGTAGACCTGGCAACTATTGGCATTTTCGCCCTGCTGGGGTTGCCCTACACCTGGAAGTTCCTGTGGGCGCCGTTAATGGAGCGTTACGCCTTCCCGCTTTTAGGGCGGCGCCGCGGCTGGATGTTGGTGATGCAATTGCTGCTGATTGTTTTTATCGGCACCTTGGGCATGTTCAGTCCGCAGTTCAATATCTGGACGATTGCTGCTCTGTGTTTTGGCGTCGCTTTTTTCAGCGCCAGCCAGGATATCGTCTTGGATGCGTTTCGGCGGGAAATATTGCCGGATCATGAGTTGGGACTTGGGAATTCCTTTCATGCTAACGCCTACCGGGTCTCAGGCCTGATACCGGGTTCTCTCAGTCTTATTCTTTCGGATCACCTGGCCTGGAATCAGGTATTTTGGATAACCGCATTATTTATGTTGGTTGCAGTATTCATGACCTTGATGGTTTCGGAACCTCAGCACCCGGCTGCGCCACCCAGGACACTGCGCGAGGCGATCGTATTGCCGTTTGTAGAGTTTTTTAATCGCAATGGGGTAAAACATGCTGTGCTGGTACTCGCCTTTATGTTTCTTTACAAACTCGGCGATAACATGGCAACGGCATTGGCGACGCCGTATTACCTGGATATGGGTTACACCAATACAGATATTGGCATTGTGGCTAAAAATGCAGGGCTCTGGCCCGCGGTGATCGGAGGATTTTTCGGTGGGTTATTGATGGTACGTATTGGGATCAATAAGTGCCTGTGGATATTTGGTGTTGTTCAGTTGGTGTCTATTTTCGGGTTTATGATTTTATCCGAGGCCAACGGAGATCTGGTGGGAACACCGGGCTTTAAGCCGAGTCTATGGTTGCTGGCAATCGTGATTGCTTTTGAATACTTGGGCGTTGGTCTCGGCACGGCGGTATTTATCGCTTTTATTGCCCGAACAACCAGTAAATTGCATACGGCTACCCAGTTTGCCCTGTTTACTGCACTGACCTCGCTACCGAGGACTTTTGCCAACGCCTCTACCGGGTATCTGGTTGAAACTGTAGGTTGGACCAATTTCTTTCTTTTGTGCGCTGTGCTGGCAATTCCGGGGATGCTACTGCTCTTTTTTGTCGCCCCTTGGAATGGTGATGCTGCAGAGGAAGCCTGAATCCTACCTGAGATGGTTGTTTTCCTGGCTTGGGTTGCTCAGGGTTTCCAGCGATACTTGGCCATATCCACGCGGCCCTTCAGCAAGATAATACCCTCATGTTCAAGGCGTTTACGCTGCCGGGAGGCTCCGGGTTCGGGCAGCGAGATCCGCCCCTGGGCATTGATCACCCTGTGCCAGGGGAGCTTGGTATCTTTAGGCAGTTTTCTTAAAATTTGACCTGCTAGTCGAGCTGCCCGGGGATATCCTGCCATTTCAGCAAGGTCCCCGTAAGTGACCACCCGGCCAGAAGGGATCGAGGCCAGAACCCGGTATATTCTGGCGAGTGCGCTGCTATTTGTTTCTGGAGCGTTGAAAGGGGGTTCTACAGGCACAAAATCCTCATTTCTTTGTGAGTTACTATATTTTGCCGCCAGTTTGCCGTATTTGTCGACGAATAGGCTATATAAGAGCTCTTATGAAAACCGGGGCATCATAGTGTTGCAGCGCAAAAGGGGTAGTAATGGCGTGCCACATTTGTGACAGTTGTGGCATTATTGTCCTTTGAATAGCGCTTTTTATCGCGATTTTGGCCGTAAGCACATCCAGAAACTTCAAGGTTATCCTGTGGTTCTATCGACACAAATTTCCCGAATTTTTGCCCGAACACTTCTCTGCCTTGCCCCCCTGCAGGTATCTGCGGGCGTACTCACCCTTGAAAATGGCGATCGTATTCAGGGTGAGCTGGTTCTCGTAGACACAGAACAAGTGGTATGGAAGTCCGAAACCTTTGGCGAGGTGAAGGTGGATAAATCCCAGGTGGTATCCATGGATGTGGATATTGACCTGAAGGTTGCCGGGCGCGAAGAACCCTGCACTCTTGCGGGCCACCACCAGGAGCAGTGGGAACTGTATTGCGCAGAAGGGGGTGGTTGGTTAATCGATTTCCCAGGTGTGGAACGCGCAGAACCCTATCCGCATTTTGTCAGTAACCCGATGGCATTCAAGGGTAATGTAAGTGCAGGAGGGGTCTTTGAGTCTGGTAACCGCGAGCGGGAAGACCTGGATGCGAATATCAACCTGGATATACGCTATGGTGATTTCCGACACCTGATCGGAGCTCTATACCAAAACCAGGACAGTGAAGACGATGGGGCGCTGGAAAAGTACCAGCTGGCCTATGACCTGCGCTGGATTTTCGCAGAGAAGTGGTTTGCTGTAGCAAACACCGCCTGGGAACATGAGGAAGCGCGGAACCTGGACCTGGGTACTACCATGGGTCTCGGTCTCGGTTACCAGTTTTTCGAAACAGACAAGACAGAATTTTCGCTGGAAGGTGGTATCAGTAGTCTGCAGGAAGATTTTATTGATGCGGAATTAAGTGAGAATCAGGACGACCAATATGTGGCGGGTCGTGTTGCGCTGGATTACCGTTATAAATTTTCCCTGGGACCGGAAATCTATTTTAATCAGGAGACATTACAGTCTTTTGATCACAGTGATGACTACCAGGCAAATGCCACGGTGGGAGTACGTACCCCGCTGGTTGAGGGCGTACTGATGGAAATTGGCTACCAGTGGCAGTATGACAATACACCATCGCTGGAAAGTGAAAAAGAAGATACTAAAGTAACCGTCGGCGTCGGTTATCAATGGTAATACCCTGAAGGTATAGCTGTTGATAAATCGGGAAATCAGGCGTTAAAGAAATAAAATTAAAAAAGTTCAGATGAGGAGTTCATTATGCAGATTGCCGGCAGTATTGTGGCGATTACCGGTGCGGGCCAAGGGTTGGGAAGAGCCATGGCTGTTTATCTGGCGGAGCGCGGAGCCCGCTTGGCACTGATTGATGTCAACGAAGAGGGTTTAAAGGAGAGTGTTTCCTCCTGCGAACAGTTCGGCGTAGAAGCGCGCAGTTACGTGATGAATGTCGCCAATGAAGAGGAAGTTGATAAAGGCTTTCTGCAGATTGCTGAAGATTTTGGTGGCATACAGGTATTGATCAATAATGCCGGTATTATGCGTGATGGCATGTTGCTTAAGTGTAAGGAAGGAAAGGTTACTGACCGTATGTCCCTGTCCCAGTGGCAGTCGGTAATCGATGTAAACCTGACCGGTGTATTCCTTTGTGGCCGCGCTGCTGCTGGCATCATGGCAGAAAGCGGCAAGGGCGGAGTGATGGTGAACATCTCCAGCCTATCCCGTGCCGGCAATATGGGGCAGACAAACTATTCTGCTAGTAAGGCCGGTGTTGCCGCCATGACAGTAACCTGGGCCCGTGAACTGGCCCGCTATGGTGTGCGTGTAGCCGCAATTGCCCCCGGCTTTATCGGCACAGATATGGTTGCGCAAATGCGTCCGGAAATTCTGGACAGCTTGGTGAAACAGGTGCCTCTGCGACGCCTGGGCGAACAGGATGAGGTGGCTTCAACTGTGGCGTATATCCTGGAAAATGACTATTTTACCGGCCGAGTCATAGATATTGATGGCGGTGCACGTATTTAGTGATTAAGTAATTCCAGATAAAAAAGGGTGAACATTGTTCGCCCTTTTTTATTGCCTTTCCAATAGAGATCTAGGGCATTTCTTGTAAAACAAGTAAGCCAAAAAAGAGATGGTAATCGTGACAAAGATGGATGCCATTTCATAAAATATGATTTGATCCAGAGATAAATGGAAGTCCCATGCCCCGAGATAAAATATGTTTCCAAGGAGGAACCGCTTACATGGGAGCAAGCGCTTTTATAGTAAATTGAATAGCAGTGAATGCATCCGCTAATCAGTTTGTTGCTCTGCCTCACGGGGGCTCCCGGTGAGATCTCATTTCCGAAAAAAATTGTTCCTCAATGAGTTCCATTCTCGAGTTCCTGCTCTTTTTGGATGCGTATATAAATTTCTTCACGATGAACGGGTAGGGATTTGGGTGCATGGATTCCTATTTTTACCTGGTTACCCTTAACCTCCAGAACTGTAACTGAGACATTGCTTCCGATTCTTAGGTTCTCGCCAGTCCGGCGCTTTAAGATCAACATAAACATTTCCCTTTGAGACATGAATCATGGGTGGGTACTCCCCAATGGGGTGGCCAAGAAAGTAATGCTTAAAGGGAGTGTGAGGCGGGGCACGAGAACGGTAGGCACAGAAGAAGAAAAGGCGGACGTAACGCTCCCAGAGCCTGGAGAATCGCCCCAAGCTACTGAGTCTATACCACTTTATTGAAGACGAGTGGGTTTCTAGCGTACTATGCATATAGCCACTTTGATAGTGTGATTATCAATTTGGTTAGCTGGCCCCTGGTGGTGCAACACCTTGGGTCAGCGCCTTTTACTTACTCTTACGTCACGCTACCGTTCTCCTTTGAGAGGGGGTTCTTTTAGGGAATTCTTGGAGCTTCTTTCTGGTATGGGCTTTGCAGAAGCTTGTTAATCACAAATCATGATACTGGTAAATATTTATCGATTTTACGCAGTTTTGAAATGAAAAAAACTTAATAATATCCAATAAGATAATTTTAGCGCCTATATTTTATTATTCACTTGCTTGGAAAAGTTGAATTACCTATTGAAGGGGGGAATAACAAACATAGCCGGCTATGTACCAAACCTCGGCCACAGGCAACTCTTCCCTGCAAAAGTAGCCTCGTACCAAGTCGATGACATGCTGCATCTTGATAGATTTAAAAGCATCTTTGTCGATGCGGAGTTTTTATTATTGCCAATACTTAGAATCTGCCAGTCGATCTCAGAGAAATGTGAGGCTGCATGTCGATACCGGTCTATCCAATATTCAATGATCGAGGTTTTATAGGGGGTTAAGTAAGAAGAATCACTTTATCCAGTGAGCATAGGTTTACTCTATTCGGTACGATATCCCCTTTTTCGAATATACTGACACAGCATATCCATAAATCTATCAGTTTTAGCCGCTAATCTGTGAAAAATATCCTTAGGAGCGCTCCTCTTGTGCTGCATTGATATACAGTATTTGCCATTTTTATCTGCTGTAAACATCAAGTGCAGTGTTGTGTCGTGCGGTTAGGGATGAATATATTTTTTCCCTAAAATTCTCTGGAGGCAATGTCTGGTCAATGCACAACAGGTGACTATGCCTTTCGTTAATTATTTTCAGCTCTCTGTAAATAAGAGGAAGGTGGGCTATTTTCTCACGTATGAAAATAGGGTAGTGAGGGCGCGATGTCGTCTGCCTCAAAGATAACATACCCTTAATAAAGGTGCCGCCGCTGTGATTCGTAGAGGCGGAGGCTTAGGAAGCGGCTTCCATCCTTGGAGAGGCTACTTTTTTATGACCCGAAAAGCTCATTTTTTGTTCTTTTTGGGTGTGGGCATAGGTTTCTTCACGGTGCGCGGATAGGGGGATGTCGGAGGGAATTCCCATCAAAGGCGCCCACAAGTTATTAGTTAAGGGAGTTTTGACAGTTGAATCTCGCTCTGCATATCAGAATTCAAGAGCAGCCTCTTCTATTCCTGGAAGAAGATCGATAACTCATTGATTCGTAACGACCTCCCATAAAGATATATAGCAGCGAAAATATAGAATTATATAGAAGCTGCTATATATCTTTTTTAAAACATCTGTGCCAGTTAAGGGTAACTTATTGATCTTCAACGCCTTTTTGGACGATCTTGGTTGGCAGGCTTTGGAATTATAGAGAAGGGTGATATAAAGATGCTGCTTTTGAATTAACTGTTAGTTGCCCGCAAAGATTAAAGTTAGGAGAAAGAATGAAGATCACGATTGAGACAGAAGTAAATGCACCACTTCCTGTTGTTTGGGATGCTTGGGTTAACCCTGAAGACATTGTCCAATGGAATTTCGCACTAGATGAATGGTGCTGCCCTAAGGCAGATATAAATCTGAACGTAGGTGGAACATTTAACTATCGAATGGAAGCAAAAGATGGGTCTATGGGTTTCGATTTCGAAGGTTCCTTTACCAAAGTTTCACCTAGGGAAAGGATACATTTTACGCTTGATGATGATCGAGCTGTAATTGTTGAATTTACTGAAACGGCGAACGGAGTAAGAGTTGTTGAATCTTTCGAGGCTGAGGATGAAAACGCAGCAGAGCAACAAAAGCAAGGCTGGCAAAGCATCCTTAATAATTTTAAACGCCATGTTGAAAGTAAAAGCAACAAACAAGGCCATTAACTACGCGTCTTCGGCGCCGGACGCTCACCCCTCGCGCCGGTTGTGGCGGCGTTAGCAGTCACGAATAATGAACTTTAGTAGTCACCAAAACAATTTGATCTCAAAGATTGAGAGTGCTCTTTCCAAGAGTAAGGTTGGTCTTGTAAGTGACTTCAAGCCCATACTTAGCCAAGCTAAATCTTTGTATAAAACAGATGACTTTGATTTTTGGCTTAAGACTCTTGGGGAAACAGAAATCGATCAATTGCCTATGACCAACTGTGGCCATAAAGAAGCAGTTGGAGCTAGTAAGTGGCTGCGAAAGGAAAACAAAAATCGAGTAAAAGGAACGATTCTCTACATTTGTGAGTCATTATTTACCTATTCTCACGAAGATGAAAATTGTGAACTGCAAGGTATCTTTCATTTCTATTACAGCACTTCCGAGAAGTGTATCTTTAAAAAGAGTGAAATGGGTATCCTTGAGGGTGTAAGCGAGGTAGAGCCTGGTTCATACCGTATTGCAAAGGCTTCTGAACTAGATATACAGGTTGGTGAGCTATATGCGTAGCCCCACTGCCTACAAGGTGCTGTTGTCGAACAATTTTTCCGCTGCACTCCAAACTTGCCGCAAAGCACGGCGTTAAGTTTCCGAGCTGGGAACCGTTACTTATGAGGAAATATGACATGATGAGTCTTATATTCATTTTGGTCCTTACGAGCATGATTATTTGTGCTTCGATCGCGCGAAAACGTCATTTAAATGGATTATTCTGGGCTTTTATAGGGGGACTTCTAGGGCCTATCGCCATTCCATTTGCCTTGGTCGCAAAACAAAAAAATGATGGGGTTTAGGTAAGGATGCTTTTTTCTAGAATTCGGTCGTCACGGTCTATTTATGGTGCCCTTGCTATCGCTTTTTCAGCTTTAGTTGGCTGCTCAGACTTTTTTCCTGTGGAGAGGCAATCTCCAGCAAAAGAAGACTTTTTAACTTTGGGCGGAGATGATCGGATTCTGTACAAGGAAGGGATGGAAGACCAAGCTTTACTGATTCGGAATGTGCTAGATGAAAAAGTCAAAGATATCGAAATAGTGCATGGAAAACCATTCATCAATCCGCCAGTCGTTCATCTTTGCGATACAAGGGAGTGCTTTGCTAAATATACAGGAATTGATAGCGGTATTTTAGCTGCGGTGAGTTCGAATGGCTTATTTTTAAAGTCTTATGTAGTCACTCATGAAGATTATTCACGATGGCTGGCACATGAGTTATCACATTTGCACCTTCGTCAACAAATATCGACCTTCAGAGCCAGTTTTATACCTCAGTGGTATCAGGAAGGTTTGGCTACGTTTGCATCGAATGGCGGTGGAGCTAATAAGGTTAGCCGAAAAAAAGCCTTAGAGTACATTTATAACGGAAAGCACATAGTCGTGGTAGACGAAAGTTCTCTTTTCAGCGACCCTTGGCCTTTAAACTATGTTGTGGCGAATGATGATTGGCCTAAACCTTGGTACCAGCAACATATGAACTACCGGCAGGCTTCCCTATTCTATGAGTTTCTGCACCCAAATGGCGGGATTGAGCTTATTCGTGCTCTGGAAAATGGGGAGACATTCAACGATGCATTCAAATCAGTTTACGGTAAAAGTCCAGAAGAAATGTTTGCTATTTACAAGAGTAGTCTAACTAAAAATAAGGTTCACGAAAACATTTAACAAGTGACTATGGTTCTTCGTCAAGCTTTTAAGCCATATTTTCATCCCAGTATGTGTTGTTTTTTACCATCGTATTCAGAATGGTAAGTTGCTTTCTCATACATGCAATGAGGGCCACTTTCTTAGGCTTGCCAGCGTCGACTAAGCGTTTATACATTGGCTTTAATTTAGGATGGCACTGGATGGCCGACATGATGGAAACAAACAGAACTGTGCGTACGCGATGCCTTCCGCCTCGAATATATCTCTTACCCTGGAAGCTGCCGCTATCTCGGTTCATTGGGGCGATACCAACGAGTGCAGCAATCTCTTTTCGGTTCAGTTTTCCCAATTCCGGTAGTTCGCTCATCAGGGTGTAGGCCAACACATTCCCGACCCCTTTAG
Organism: Microbulbifer sp. GL-2; assembly: GCF_007183175.1. Classification (NCBI taxonomy): domain Bacteria; kingdom Pseudomonadati; phylum Pseudomonadota; class Gammaproteobacteria; order Cellvibrionales; family Microbulbiferaceae; genus Microbulbifer; species Microbulbifer sp. GL-2. Next base: position 222,543 of record NZ_AP019807.1, on the reverse strand, counting down.
CACTTAACAATAGGTCACGTTTTTGTCGCCACTCGGCAATACTGCTAACGAGTTTATCCAGCTGCTTGTCGATTACTTCTAACTCTTTTTTAATGGCTTTCAATATGGCTTGAATAGGTTTGTGTACAGATTTAGGCATTCGCTTAAGGCGGTTCTTTTGCATGGTGCCCATCTCCAAGCACTGGCTTCTTACAGCCAGTAAGTCACTGATATTTCTCAATTTTTCAGGTTTTATCGACGATAGCCTCGGCTTCATTGCCTCCCCAAAGTGAGCAATGTCGACAGCATCCAGCTTGTCAGTTTTGGCGAGTCGCCCCGCTGACTTTGCAAAGTTTCTTACCTGCGAAGGATTGCAAACAACTATCGGCAATCCTGCTTTGTGGGCAGCACAGACAAACTCCAGTTCAAGCCTTCCTGTGGACTCGATAAGTACTCTTTTGGGTTTAAGGGGTTGTAGTTGTTTAATGGCGTCCTTAATACCATCCTTATCATTGGTAACACTAAAGAATTGGCCAGTTGGTCTCACAAAGATATCGAGCTGTTTGCTGCTAGTATCGATACCGACATTGATCTCTTGAGGTTCCATAAGATAAGCTATCTCCGCCTTGCTATTCGGGCTCGAGGCCCACATGACTATTCGAGTTATGCCTAGTGAGTGCTTATCACGTTCATACTTGTTATCGGTCTTTTACGAACCGGCGCTGCAGCGAACTGTGATAAACAAGGCCTTCGGTGGCCGCCGAAGGTGGGTCTCAATTTACCCGTTAGCGAAAAGGGTTTTCAACATCAGAATCGGACAAGAACAACCATACAAGGCGCTGCAGTTCGTTACGGGCTTTCAGCCCTCCAGCGGACGTTATATTTTTGTTCAGAGTTAAACTTTTATCAGCATAGGGAAATGGTTTGTGAAAGAAGGAATTGAAAAAGTTAAAAGTGAGATCAACTCAAAAATTTTATTTTGGAACAATATAAAAAGTCGCAAGCTTAAAGCTGCTTTAATCGTGGTGTTTGTTGGAGTAGTCTTCTTAAAAATTTATACAACCGTTTTTACTTTCGATTGGTTTACAAACTTAATTCAATCGTTGTAGGCTTGTTTGCAAATATAACAAGCGCCTCAACAAGGACAAATATTGGTTGGCTCCTACACTGCGATCCGAATTTTAGCCAATCAGCATTTGCCTGTTAAACGGGCGTTAAGTGTCAGAAAGAGTTGAAGAAATTACTGCTAGGAACATTATTATTATCAGCTTTCGTTCAAGCAGAAGAAGAGAGAGTTTCCATCTATCTGCAGTTCGAAGAGGCTTATATGAGCAACGATGTTTCATAGTTTTCGCCCTGGCTCAGTGATAGCTACAGCATAAGCCAAACTTTGCACATACCAGGTATTGGCTCGGATACAAGGCCTGTCACCAAGAATCAATTATTGGCTTCAATGAAGGCAGTAGGCAAACCTAGCTCAATGCCACGCTCCACAGCTGAACAAACAACTATTGAGCCCCGCAGTAAAGCATCTTTTTGCGGTAGCTCCCAAACAATTGCCAAAACTGTGGTTGGTGGTAAAAACTACGAAGAAAAGGAGGTGCGTAAAGTTTGTTTCCAAAAACAGAGCTCGACATACAAAGCAACATCCCAGAACATAGATGTTCATTACCGTGCGTTGTAAGCGCTTAACAAGCGCCAGTACATTCAGGCACTCCGTGCCTTGGACTCGAAACAAGTTTCTCGTCTGTGTGGCGAGTGTTATGCGTTTGCGCGTAATAAGGTAGTTGACTTTGGCAGTACGAACTAAATAAAGTCATACAGAAGTTAGCTAGTGAGGGTGTTTTAATTAAATGGTAGTATGCCTAACCACAGCTAAAAAAAGGATAAATTATGAGGCGTTTTGTATTTGCAGCTATTTTTATGCTTTCTTTCCTAGCTATTAATGGTAAAAGCTATAGTCAAGATGATTTGACAATCTTGGAGGGGCCTTATATTGGTCAAAGTCCTCCGGGCTTAGTCCCTGAAGTTTTCGCTCCGGGTATTGTTTCAAAAGACCATGGTGACTGGACTGGTAGCTTCACACCAGACATGAAAGAATACTACTTTGGTCGGTATAATAACAAAACAAAAAAATCTACAAAAATTGTCTTTAAATACGCGAACGGCCAATGGCGTGAGTCCGAGATAGACGTAGATGTAGGTGGCTTTATTTCACCTGATGGAAATACCATGCACGATGGCAATCAATATAGGGAACGTATTGATGGTGATTGGTCAGAATTAAAAAGTCTTGGTTCAGTATTTGAAAAAATTTCTATCATGAGTCTTACTGTTTCAAATAATGGTACTTATGTATTTGATGAAAGAGACAGGGTTGGAACCCTTCGTTATTCTAGAATAGTAGATGGTGAACGTGAAGCTCCGAGACCTTTCGGTAAAGAAATAAACACTGGAAAATGGACGGCTCACCCCTTCATTGCTCTGGATGAGTCTTATATTATTTGGGATAGTGAGAGACGCGGTGGATTTGGTGGAGTGGATTTGTACATTAGTTTTCGAGAAAAAGATGGCTCTTGGGGTGCCGCCATCAACTTCGGCGACAAGATAAATACAAGTGGCGCGGACTCGGGAGCGAAGGTTACACCAGACGGGAAATACCTGTTTTTCAATAGGCAGATTAGCGCTGACGATTACGATGTATATTGGGTAGATGCGCAGATTATAGAGACACTCAGGCCCAAATTCTGATGGATAATAAGCGACACCACTTCGGCCGCTATGCGGCCCAGACCTCCGCAAGCGTTGCTTGCTCCGGCCGGTGTGCCGGGTGTTAGGCATCTATGTTCAGTGCAATGAATCAACATAAGTATCTCGATCTGATTGAGATACAAGAAACCTATAAAGATTGTCTCAGGATAGTGATAGCTGAGGCTGGTGTATCTGAGACTGCCCCGAAAATATCACTGGAAGAAGAGCCAAATGAGGATCTACGAAAGATATTAAACGAGAGTAAGCCCATAGAGGTAACCGACAGCAGTGCTCGCTATGAAATTATCTTTGAAGATTATATAGCATATGCAGTAACGAACGAAAGCTATGCTGGTGGCATCGAAGAAAAATTCGAAGGTAGACTTGCACGGGTTTATTCTGAATCAGCGTTTCTAAACTACATTGGCCAAGGCACATTCGCTACAACGGAGTATCCTGGCCCATTTGTACATTATGGCTTTTGCTGTCTAAACCAAATCATAGATGTTGTTTCAGAAGAACCACCAATGGTGAAATTAATCAATGCCTAACAAGCGGCCGCAGCCTCGGCCAGTAAGCTGGCCTGGGCTCACAAAGCTACGCTTTGTTCGCCGATGCGTCGGGCGTTCTGTGGAGTTATAAGGTAAAGTTTATGAAAAAATTTTTGATTTATCCTCTAACTTTAATTTTCTCTGGTTCTGTCTCCGCGTTTACAGAGTTGAAGGGATCACCTGAAGAACTTAAGAAGTATTTAAAGCCTGATGTCAGTACGGTAAGGATTGTAGGTAGTGCAGAAGAAAGCGCATACGCTGATATCGCTAACGCAAATTTGATAGTAAAAACTGAGAGTAAATCGTTTTCAAATGCTATTGGTCTAAATGTGAGACTAAGAGAAAAAATTGTATCTGCATTTGTACAAGCTGGTGTTGATCCAAATGATATTAAAACGTCAAAATTTTCAACATCTCCTCAGTATGGTTGGTTTGGTAAAGAGCCAAGTAGCTATGAAGTAATTAACAGGATGTCTATTTCTGTAACATCTGAAAAACTATTACAGGAAATTGCTAAGGCCGCAGACCAATACCAGGAGGTTACTTTTTCTAGTACCACTTTTGAACATTCAGAAAAAGAGCATTTTGAAGAGTTGGTTCTTTCCGCAGCTATCGATGATGCCCTAACGCAAAAAAAGTACTACGAAAAGAAACTTGGTTTAAAGCTGAAGCCAGTCGATTTCCAGCATGGGAGTGTTGTTCAAGACCCAACTGAGGGCTCATTGATGTTGGAAGAGGTTGTAGTAACCGCGCAAAGGATGCCTGCGAAATATAGTAGTAGTGCTAGAGTTAGGGAAGTTGTTCCTACCTTTGATGAAGTAGGTTATGAAGCAGATGTTACCGTTATATTTGAAATCGTTGAGCAGTAGCGATTCCACAGAACAAAGCGTTGCAGGGGGCTCCCAAAGCTATGCACCTTTTGTGTGGATTGCTTCGATCACAGTTTCACACAACCAGTGCGCCGCTTTTGGTGATCCCTGTACACGGCGTTAGAAAACAATTGAAATAAAATAGAATATGAAAATTGCTATATCAGGTTCGCATTGCACAGGAAAGACAACTATTTTAGATGATCTCGGTGGTTCGCTTGATAACTTTGAAATTATAGAGGAGCCATACATTTTGCTTGAAGAGAAGGGGCATGAATTCAGCGACTCACCAAGTGAAGATGATTTTATAGCTCAGTTAGACTATTCCATTGAATTGATAACAAGTAGTCAGAACAATAGATTGTTTGAACGTTGTCCATTAGATTTCGTCGCTTATATAAATGCTATAAATAATAACTCGGTATCACTAGAAGAATACCGTGAACAAATTCTAGAAGTGATGGAGCTAATAGACATTGTCATTTTTGTTCCAGTGGAAAACCCTGATAGAATTAGATGTCCTGAATCTGAAAACCCAGAACTGAGAAAGGAAGTCGATATTCAGCTTCAAGATTTAATATATGAATTTGAAGGTTCTAATGAGTTTCAAGTTATTGAGGTTGGGGGAAGTCATAAAGAAAGAATCAAGCAAATTACGTCATTCTTAGACTCAATCTGAATTTTTCTAACAAGTCGTTCCAGCTGATTCAAATCCGCCGCCGCTTCGCGTCTCTGGATTCGGTCAGCTGAACTCAGCCTTAACTGTCAGAAGGAATTGACCTAATGAGAATTGTCTGGTTTTTATTTTTACCCGTATTGTCATGCTCCGTAATCGCTGATCCAAATAACGATTTTGAGAAGCTAAAGTCTCTAGTTGGAGAGTGGGAAAAAGAAGGTAGTGATAGCAGTAATTTCTATATCTCATTCCAAAGTAGCGCTAATGGTAGTGTGCTTATGGAGAACTGGATTTATAAAGGTGCTTCTCATTCCTTTACCATGTATCACCTAGATGGAGAGAGCTTGCTTGCTACACATTATTGTCCGCAAGGAAATCAGCCTAGATTGAAACTCCAACAATCGAGTGATCCAAATAGCATTTCCTTTGAATTTCTTGATGCTACAAACCTTAAAACTCTTACGGATAATCACCAACACTCGCTTTCTTTTAAGTTTCTAGATAACAATACAGTCATAAGAAATGAGAGCTACAGTAAAGCTGGCAAGCTAAGTCCAACAAGCTTGAATTTAGTCAGGCGGTGAGGCCAGTTAACTAGTCCGGGCAATTTGCTCTGGGCATGCGACCCTTCGCGGGACAGCTTACATTGTGTGCCGGTCGCTGTGTTCCCATTTTCACGCAAAAGACGTACAAGGTAAGCTGCCCCTGCCGGCGGCGTTATGTGGTTCAATCATGATAATCAAATTCGCTAAAAAATTAGATATTGAAAAGATATTGCCTATCTTCAGAGAGCTGGAAGAGTATTATTTTGGTGATAAAGCAGCTTCATTGAATGAAATTAGAGACTACTTTCTAAACAAGGTCTTCTCAGAAATTTCAGGAGTACAAGTCCTACTCGCAATGGATGAGCCAGAAAAAGTAGTTGGTTTCGCAACCATCTCTGTTTTATTCCCTGCTCCAAAGCTTTCAGGCCAAATCTATATGAAAGATCTATTTACATCTTCATCATCAAGAGGTCTAGGAGTTGGCAGGCAGCTTATGAGATATATTGCAAAATATGCTCTTGAACATGGTTGTAATCGTCTTGATTAGACAGCTGAGAAATCAAATCCAGTAGCTGGTGAGTTCTATGCTGCGATTGGTGCAGAGGAAGTGAAAGAAAAGCAATATTTCAGGTTCGAGGGTTCTGCTCTCAACAGCTTCGCAACCACCACATAACAAAAAAATTCAGGTAAGGCCTATGGAGCACCTGATTTGGGCGTTAAATTGCCTTATGAAGATGTATCCGACCTACATCGAGAACAATCGATTGTATTCTTTCGAAATCGAGAACCTTTTCTGTGGTAGGAGGAAGGCGACCAGAATTGTAGAAGGCATTCAGGGTGTAACGATAACCAAACGCCCTAAGAGATGGTTCTCCTGGTTCCGAGAAGATATATTCTGCGAGTTCGAGCTTGATGGCGTGAAGTTCCAGATTGATGAACCCTTCGGAGAAAATTCTAGATATTGGATTGGCTCACTTCAAAAGGAGAATAGTAAGCCAATTGAAATCGTACTTGAGGCATTTAATGCAGCGTAATCGGCAATTTAATAAGTCAAACCTAGGGGTTTTAGATTTAGGGAGTATCCTCAGAGACCTGTATGGATATTGAAGACGAAAAATACGTATTTGATAACATCTGGTGTGCCTTTGAAGATGGGTACTTTATTTCGTCTACACCAGATATAAATTGGGCGGTATTCTTCAGGATCATTGAGAAGCAAGTCTACATGTACAGTCTAAAAAACGTGGGATGGTGTACTGAGGAACCTGACGAGATCGTTGGATTATTAGAACACATCTCGGTTGGTGACAGAATTGACAATTCAGTTTGCTTGACGATAGATCGTAAAGAAAAAGTACTTGAATTGAAAGCTGGTCGAGCAAAACACTATTATGGACGGTGATATGCATCGATTTCAAGTACAAAATCTAACAATCGGGTGCAGCGGACCCACAAAGCCTGCGCCTTCACAGTCCGCTGACCTGGGCATTATAAGCAATAGAAAAATGGAATCTGAAGAACTGAAAAGGAAGATTGATGTGGTCGCGACTTCTTGCATGCAGCTTTCCAGAGAGTTGCAGTCTATCGACGCACATTTAAGCCTGAATATGGATAGAAAAGCGATTCGAGAAATAATTGCGAATCTCTATTGGGCGGCCGAAAATTCTACCGTGGTTGGGCTTCACCAAATTGGAGAGGCGCTTGACTATAATATGGTTACCTGCCTCCATTATTGAAATTAATTGTAACCAGCGCCGGTACAAATACGTGCTTTGGGCTAGCAACAAGTTGCTCGTCTGTGCGGCGGGCGTTATGTATAAGCAGAGAACATAGTTATGGATGAGTTAATTGGAGAGATTGGGAAGGGATTTTTCCGGGGTGTAGGATATATCTTGGCGGAAATTTTCTTCGGCACCATCTGCTACTGGATTGGCTGGCCTATCTGTAAGCTTGTCACGCTAGGTCGTTACCCTTCACCAAAACAAGTTATCTATCTAGAAGGTAATAGCGGCAATAATTATGCTTTTTGGTGTAGTGCAACTGGCCTTGTTGTATTAGTTGCAGCAGGCTTGTTTACTGCGGGGCAATTTTAAAATACTCAAAATACATAATAAACAGCAGCACGACCACCCACAAACTACGCGGGCTGGATGGCCTGCGCTTCGCTTCGGCCGTCCGTGTGCTGAGCGTTATACAGTTTCATTCCAGATCAACAATTTTTTTAGAGAAGAATAATGAAAGACTTCAATCTAGCTCAAATAAATATTGCCCAATCCAAAGCTTCTATGGAATCTGAAACAATGAGAGGGTTTGTTGAACGATTGGATGAAATAAATGCTTTAGCAGATGGCTCCAAAGGGTTTGTCTGGAGACTTCAAACTGAAGAGGGTGATGCAACATCAATTCAAGCATTTGATGATCCAATGATTATTGTAAATATGAGCGTTTGGGAAGATCTTGAATCACTGAAAAACTATGTGTATAAATCTGCTCACGTAGAGTTAATCAGAGATCGTGACGCGTGGTTTAACAAAATGAAAAGCATGCATCAGGCTTTATGGTGGGTGCCAGTAGGTCATATTCCGACAGTCAAAGAGGGTACAGGGAGATTGTCAATTCTGCAAAGTAAGGGCCCGAGCAGTGAAGCCTTTACGTTTGCTAAGCCTTTTTTAAATCTCTCCAAGCTGACGGACGCAGTATAACAAAAATATCAGCGGACATGCCTTCTTGTTTGCCACTGAATCTGGCATTAATCCAAAAAGGAATTATCAAATGTATAGATATTTGGTTTTTTCCCTGATTCTATTTTCAAGCCAGGTTAGAACAGATTACGGATATATATAGTGGCAATTTAAATGACGATGGTGTAGTAGATAAAATTATATTTGGAGCATCAGCAATGTTTGGTAATTGCTGCGGGCCTTTTATGATCTATCTAAGTAAGACGAATGATCATATATAAGTAAGGTTGTAGCGTTTCACCCGAAGGCAATTGCTTTTGAGAAACATGAATCCGGTCGCAATAATCTATGGGGCTATTGGAGGTGTGGCGCGCAGCAAGGAACATTATTCAACCTAACTTTGGATGGTGAATTCAAGGTGGAGAGTATCACTATAAACCCAGACGGTTCTTAGCTTTCATCGAGTATATATTCTACGGTTTTTGGTAAAAGATCTTTATTAAAAATGGAAAGAGTAGAGGGCTACATTCCACCAGATTACCCATGGGGGAAGGGGTAGTATTTAACAAAGAGCAATTTTCTCCCGTAAAAGGCGCAGGCTGGGATGGCCTATACCCTGCTTCGCTCTGTTTCAACCGCCGACGTGCGCGGAGTTAGCCGGAGACTGGCCGTATGGGATTCTTGATATTCAGTATTAATGTTACGCTGGACGGGTGCGTCGATCACCAGGAAGGTATCGCCGACGACGAGACACACACTTACTTTACACGCCTCATGGATGAGAGCGGTGCGATGCTTTGGGGTCGAGTCACCTACGAGATGATGGAGAGCTACTGGCCGGCGGTTGCGCGCGGCGACATGGGAGAATCACTCGCGATTCGCGAGTGGGCGCTCAAGCTGGAGGCAAAGCCGAAGTATGTGGTATCGTCGACGCGAAAGGACTACCCATGGAGCAATAGCCACCATATCGCCGGCGACCTTCGCATGAGTGTGCAGAAACTCAAGGACGAGACCCCTACTGGTGTGCTTCTTGGCAGCGGCAAGCTCGCGACAGTACTTGATCGACTGGATCTGATCGACGAGTACAAATTTCTCGTCCACCCTAGGATTGCTGGGCACGGCCCGACTCTGTACCAGAGTGGGCTGCCGAGCGCGCGCCAGCTCGAACTGGTCTCGGCGAAACCACTACAGAGTGGCGTGGTCGCTTTGCACTACCGGCGTGTCCGCGGCTAACAAACCGGTAAAGAACGACAAAAATATGTCGTCATGCCTTTTGCAAAAGGCGCAAAAGCCAAGTCAACATACTTTTGCGCCTTACCAGGGGTGTTAGCCGTTGAAAATGCGGAGATATGATGAGCGACAGAAACCAAGCATTAGTCTTCATCGTCTCAGTGCTTGCAATTAGTTGGAGCTTTGAGGCGTTTATCATCGCCAGCGGGGGTGTCAGAAACTTCGGCCCGCTCTGGATAGTCGCCCTGATGTGCATCCCTGGCGCTCTTTCCATATTACTGAGACTCATCCTGAAATCTGGATATGAAGATGTCAGCTTTCGGATCGGAAAGGGACGCTACTACGTCTATGCCGTCGCAATTCCATTCCTATTAGTATTGCTAACGGGTCTGGTATCTGCAGCCATCGATATCCGGCAATTCTCGCTGGTATCATTTGAACAACTGATCCGACTCAGCCCTGTTCTACTGTCCGTCTTAGTGCTTGGCTTGATTGGTGCATTTGGGGAAGAGCTCGGATGGCGCGGATTCCTGTTGCCAAAGTTGGTAGGTGGTGGCGTTAAGAACCCCTATCTCGTCAGCGGACTTGTATGGGCGTCCTGGCATCTGCCACTCGTTGCTTACGGAGGTTTCTACCAGACAGAATCGATAACGACATTGATTTCTTGAGGTTCCTTAAATAACCTATCTTCGCCTTATTATTCGGGCTCGAGGCCAAGATGATTATTCGAGTTATGCCTGGTGAGTGCTTATCGCATTTATAATGGTTATCGGTCTTTTATGAGCCGGCACAGCGGCGAACTGTGATAAAGAATGCCTTTGGTGACCGCCGAAGGTGGGTCTCAATTTATCCGTTAGTGAAAAGGATTTTCAGTATCAGAATTAGAGAAGAGCAACCATACAAGGCCAGCAGGTTCGCCCAGTTCCGTCAGGGTTAGGCTGTCCTGCCTACGCGGCGCGGTTCGCATTCAAATGCTCCGCCCGTCCCTGTTGGAAACGTTATTTGAGTCGTACGTTTAACCAGAGTGGCTGAGATGAATGTGAACTATAGACAAGGAAAGAAGGAAGACAGTTACCGTATCGCGGAGCTTGACTATAAAGCCTCAGATGGAGCTTTAGAGTACTTATTCCATGAATTAGTACCAAATACGTCATCTGTCCAAATACTATCTGATGGCTTAGAACAAGATATTTATCCACATACATTCCGCAGTTGTATTGTTGCTGAGTCTGATCAAAAAATCATCGGGATGGCTTTGTCATATCCCGCACAATTTCATTGTATAACTGATGAATTAGTGAATTTTTTACCCCCAGATCGTTTGGAGAGGTTTCGTGAATTTTATTCTACCAGAGCTGAGGGGAGTTATTTTCTAGATGCTATGTGTGTTGAAAAAATATACAGAGGGGCTGGAGTCGGAAAATTACTACTCGAATATACAAAAATAAAAGCAAGCAGTGAAGATTATGCTGAGTTAAGTCTTATAGTATTTTCTGATAACACAAAAGCTATTAAATTTTACAAGAAACATGGATTTAAAAGTATTAAAAAGATAAAACTGGAGCCTCATAAGCTTATTCCCCATGATGGAGGCTGTATATTGATGACGTGCACACTTTGAAAGTATCATATTACTGCGGCAGCACTATGGCCGTTTGGACAAACAAGACGCAGATGCATTTTACCTGCCTATGTGTGGGGCATTTTACACAACACAATTCAAGTAGATCGGAGTTATGAGCATGACTGACGACAGAACGTTGCGAACTTCAAGAACCTTAGCTTTCTCACCTAATGAAATCTATAGCGCTTTTGCATCTGCTGATTTATTGACAGCATGGTGGGGACCTGAAGGATTTACTAATACTTTCGAAGTGTTTGAGTTCACTGCTGGCGGTTGTTGGAAATTTATAATGCATAGTCCGGATGGTATCGACTACCCCAATGAAAGTTTCTTCGAGGATTTAGTGCCCAATTCCAAAATTGTGATCCATCATGATTGCCCTCCAAATTTTAAGCTTACTATACGCCTGATCCCTGAAGGTGATGGTACATATTTAACTTGGGAGCAAGTTTTTGAAAATGCTGAAACAGCACAAGCTGTAAAGGCAAGAGCTGGCTCTGCAAATGAGCAAAATATAGATCGTCTGATAAAGGTCCTTAACGAAAGCGTCAGTGCATAATAAACTACTGTTAGGTTAAACCTGATCTACGCTTTAATTTATCCTAGGAAATTGAGTTATTTTTCTTCACGTATTTGCGGGTTGATGATGAAACCGGAATTTATAGAGCTAGATAATTTGATGCTTGTGGGTGTTGAGACTTTTGGTAACATTGAAGGTGGTGGTCCTGCAGAGATGTGGGAGATTCTACGATCAAATCTCTTGGAGGCAAAGGATAGAATAAATAAGTCAGTATCTTTTGGTATTGAATCATATACGAACGAAATGGAGTCAAAAGGTAAATGGTGCACTTCACTGCTAGATCTTCAAATTACTCCGCGGTTTCTCGGTCTATATGCACTGAGTCTGTAGCATTACACGAACAGGAAATCCTATCTTAAGCGGAGATGCGTGCTTTGTGATTTATTGAATTAAATTTTGGTAAATAAGATTTTTTTATGAGAAAAGTGGTTTGATTAGGTGTGAGAGGAGGGTGGCTGACGTCAATTGAGGTTGGTTTAGAATATTATTGGTTCGAATGTGGCGAGAAATATTGATGGTATTAAGGTTTTACTTTTCAAATTGGAGGGGGCTGCCCTGTTGCTAGTAAATGCTAGCAAGGTGATATTAAGTGTCAGGCAAATTATGTGCGGCTGGGGTGGTTGACTTATACTGCTGGTCCTGCCGCTCCAAAGCTATAGCTCTATAGGCCGAAACCATGATGCAATTTTCAGAATTGGCAATAAAAATTTTAGCGGCATATCTCGTTCTAAATAATTTGGGGAATGTTTTGCCGTTTATCATTACGCTAAAATCTTCGGATAGCGGACAATCAATACCCATTATTTCCGTTGCTGGATGGGTGGTAATTCCATTTGTCATTGGCATAGTTCTCTGGATTTTGGCTCCTAAGATAGCTCGTAAAACCATCGTCTCGAGCGATGGGGATGCCGCCATTTCAGAGGCGGGGTTGGTGGTGGCTGGCACATTTCTTATAGGAGTTTACTGGGCTCTAAAGTCCGTGGGTGTTGTTGTTGGCCAGCTTTTTTCTCTGGGAACTATTAATTATGGATACGTTGCTGTATTTATAATTTCTTTAGTGCTGGTTTTAGGTGGAAGATTCGTTGTGACTATGTACCACAGATTACGCACAGCAGGCACAGGTTTATAATTAGGCGCTACACCGAATTGTTAATATTTAGACCCTTTTCCTGGCCGCTGCTCCCCCACCTCTGCACATAAGTGCATCGAATTACCCGGTGCAGAGGGTATCGCTGATATTCCTTCATTTATCACTCTTTATGAGCCGGTACTGTAGTGGACGGTGATGAACAAGGCTTTCGGTGGCCGCCGAGGTTAGATCTCAATTTACCCCTAAGCGAAAATGATTTTCAATATCAGAATCAGGAAAGAACAACTATACAAGTAGAGGCGGCTGACAATAAAGCCGTCGCTTCGCTTTAGTTCTGCCGATGAATTTCAGACTAATCACAGAGCTGGAGATTTATATCAAAGCCAACAGTGCGGAGAGTACAAATCGATAAAGGTCGCCAAAACTTGCGTGTGATATTCTGGCTTCTGTCGAACGAGCAAGATAATTTTTATTAAATTAACCGCATGGATCACTAACAAGGTAAGTGTTGTTGTATTAGATGTTCGAAGAACCGAAGGTTAGCCAAAATGGTCGCGGTAAGGCTCGAATGAATCTCCCGGTAGTGGCTTCGCCTAAGTGTCACTACCGAGAGGTTTATGTACTGGAACCACAATATGCTAGTTAACAGTAACGCTCGACATTTAATCGGGGCCATCCCTATCTAGCAAATGCGTTCCACACCACCGGGCTTGTTGTTTGACAGCATCCACTGCCATAACTGCATTCTACGGACCCTAAATGATGCGGCACACATTAGAAGATAGTAGCGCCACATACGATAGAAGCGTCGGCCATAGCGGTCGGCAAAACGGGGCCAGTTGCGTTCAAAATTTTCATGCCAGGCCATCAAGGTCTTATCGTAATCCGGGCCGAAGTTATGCAGGTCCTCACAGGTTAGTAGCCCTTGGGCGGCTTTGGTGATTTGACTGGCTGCCGGTATCTCTCCATTGGGGAAAATATATTTCTCAACCCAGGGGTCGGTATGGACGGGTCTGGCTTTACCGATGGTGTGGAGCAGTAAAATTCCATCTTTTTTCAGGCAGCGTTTTGAAACCTGCATGAATTCCCGGTGGTTTTTGTGCCCTACATGTTCAAACATACCGACACTGGCAATCCGGTCGAAGGGTTCATCCAGTATTCTATAGTCCTGCAGGTGAACGGTGATCGGCAGGTTGGCATAGCGCTCGGCGACATAGGCTCTCTGTTCGCGAGATATGGTTACGCCAACACATTCCACCTGGTATTTCTGTGCGGCGTAGCCGATCAGGCTTCCCCAGCCACAACCGATATCCAGTAACCGCATTCCCGGTTCAAGCTGAAGCTTGCGGCATATCAGGTCCAGTTTTGCTTCCTGGGCCTCATCGAGGGTCTCTGCATCCTTCCAATAGCCACAGCTGTACGTCAGGCGGCTGTCGAGCATGGCTGCATAGAACTCATTACCCAGATCGTAATGGTGTTCACCCACCTCAAAGGCGCGGCGCCGGCTTTGCAGGTTAAGGAGGTAGCTGCGCAGGTAAGGCCAAATATTGCGCCAATTACTGATATGACGGCTTAGATCCGCATCCAGAAGCCGGTAAATAAACTGGTCCAGTGCTTGTACATCCCAGTCCCCGCGCATATAGGTCTCTCCCAACCCAATACTGTGGCGGGCGACTATCTCATCGAGTGCTTCCTCCCTATGGAGCTGGATATCCCAGGGCCTGTCACCGTTTATCCGGATGTCGGCTTCGGCCAAAATTTCATCAACAAAGTGGCGATTGCGGCCAATGGCCGGCACCTCTATGGCGTCCTGCTGCTCGCTTGCCATTCAAGCCTCCCTCTCTCCTGGTTATCGTGGGGTTGATTGTGGCGCCCTTGAATAATTTGCCTCCCCACTCCATTTAATACAGCATGTTGAAAATGTCCCAAGCCCTAGATCAACCAGGGGCTTCTACATCAGGAATTCTCTCTATGCGTCCCTTGCTGCTTCTATTTATAGTCCTACCTGTGCTTGAAATGTGGGTACTGATCACCGTTGGGAGAGAAATCGGCGCCTTGCCCACCATCGGCCTGGTATTTCTGACCGCCATCATTGGTGTAACCCTGCTGCGTCGCCAGGGGCTTTCTACCTTGGCGCGCGCCCAGGAGAAGATGCGCACCGGTGATATCCCTGCCCAGGAGATGGTAGAGGGTATCTTTCTCGCCGTTGGTGGCGCACTACTGTTGACTCCTGGATTCATTACCGACTTCCTGGGGTTTGCCTGCCTGATACCTGGCTTGCGTCAACTGCTACTGGGGAGAATTTTACGCCATGTCACTATTGTGCAGCCGGGTGGTCCACACCAGCCCCATTCCTCCAAACGTGGCTCCGATACCATCGAGGGTGAGTACTCACGGGATAAACAGAACTCTGTGGATCACAAGCGCCCCAAAGACTGATTTGGTTAAATAGTGCACATTTTTGAGTTTCATTCGGCACTTTTATAGTTTTTTCACCAAGGAGTGTTGAAATCCATTCTTGCGCCCATAGATAGGGTTCAACTGAGATTTAAGCCCCGCCTCTGGGAAACAGGGAGGGGTGAGGTTACTGGCCCTTTGGGCCGGTACCGCCAATGTTGGAAAACCTTAAAAAGACTCAATGGAGAACTTATCCATGAATATTCGTCCTTTACACGACCGCGTCGTAGTACGCCGTAAGGAAGAAGAAGCGATGTCAGCTGGCGGTATCGTGCTGCCAGGCGCTGCCAAAGAAAAGCCAAACCAGGGTGAAGTGGTAGCCGTGGGTGAGGGCAAGCAGCTGGACAATGGCGATGTTCGCGCACTGTCTGTCAAAGTAGGTGACACTGTTGTATTCGGTCGCTACGCCGACAGCAATACCCTCAAGGTGGATGGCGAAGAGCTGATCATCATGAGCGAAGGTGACATCTACGGCGTGTTGGAAGGCTAAGGCCAGCCTTTAACTTTACTCGCAAAAAGAATTTGAGGAACAAGAATCATGGCAGCTAAAGACGTAATTTTCGGTGACGACGCTCGTCAGAAAATGCTGAAAGGCGTAAACATCCTGGCAGACGCCGTAAAAACTACCCTGGGCCCTAAAGGCCGTAACGTAGTCCTGGACAAGTCCTTCGGCGCTCCTACCGTAACCAAAGACGGTGTTTCCGTAGCCAAAGAAATCGAACTGCAAGACAAGTTCGAGAACATGGGTGCGCAAATGGTGAAAGAAGTTGCTTCCAAAGCTTCTGACACTGCGGGTGATGGCACCACTACCGCTACCGTACTGGCTCAGGCAATCGTAACCGAAGGTCTGAAATCTGTAGCCGCAGGCTTCAACCCGATGGACCTGAAGCGTGGTATCGACAAAGCGGTAGCCGCAGCGGTTGAGCACATTGCTGGCCTGGCCACTCCTTGTGCCGACACCAAGTCTATTGCCCAGGTAGGTACTATCTCCGCGAACAGCGATGAGAGCGTTGGTACCATCATTGCCGAAGCTATGGAGAAGGTTGGCAAAGAAGGCGTAATCACCGTTGAAGAAGGTTCCGGTCTCGAGAATGAGCTGGACGTAGTTGAAGGCATGCAGTTCGATCGCGGCTACCTGTCTCCTTACTTCATCACCAACCAGGAAAACATGACTGCCGAGCTGGACAGCCCGTTCATCCTTCTGGTAGACAAAAAGATCTCCAACATCCGCGACCTGCTGCCCCTGCTGGAGCAAGTAGCCAAGGCTTCCAAGCCTTTGCTGATCATCGCTGAAGACGTAGAAGGCGAAGCGCTGGCAACTCTGGTTGTCAACAGCATGCGCGGTATTGTTAAAGTAGCGGCTGTTAAAGCGCCTGGTTTCGGCGACCGTCGCAAAGCCATGCTGCAGGACATCGCTATCCTGACTGGCGGCACTGTAATTTCTGAAGAAGTTGGTCTGGAGCTGGAAGGTACCACTCTGGAGCACCTGGGTACTGCCAAGCGCATCACCCTGTCCAAGGAAAACACTGTGATCGTTGACGGCGCTGGTGATGTTAAAGACATCGAAGCTCGCGTTGGCCAGATCCGTGCACAGATCGAAGAGTCCTCTTCCGACTACGACAAAGAGAAGCTGCAAGAGCGCGTAGCCAAGCTGGCTGGCGGTGTTGCGGTAATCAAAGTAGGCGCCGCTACCGAAGTGGAAATGAAAGAGAAGAAAGCCCGCGTTGAAGACGCTCTGCACGCTACCCGCGCTGCAGTAGAGGAAGGCGTTGTTCCTGGCGGTGGTACTGCTCTGGTTCGCGCTATCCAGGCTATCTCTGTAGCTGGTGACAACGAAGATCAGAACCACGGTATCGCAGCTGCTCTGCGTGCTATGGAAATGCCTTTGCGCCAAATCGTAGCCAACGCTGGTGACGAAGCCTCAGTAGTTGTTGACAAGATCAAGCAAGGCGAAGGTAACTTCGGCTACAACGCTGCTACTGGCGAATACGGCGATATGCTGGAAATGGGTATTCTTGACCCAGCTAAGGTAACCCGCTCTGCAATGCAGGCGGCAGCTTCTATCGCTGGTCTGATGATCACCACCGAAGCCATGGTTGCAGAAATTCCGGAAGATAAGCCGGCTGCTCCTGACATGGGCGGTATGGGTGGTATGGGCGGTATGGGCGGCATGATGTAAGCCGGCCTTAAAGCCTTTCAAAAAAGCCCCGCATTAGCGGGGCTTTTTTTTTGTCTTGGAAAGGCTGAGATAGAGTTGGGAAGTTTCAAAGTTGCTGACTTTTTATGTGGAAGTGAACTGTGTCCCGATGGAGTTGATGGAATAAGTTCAGACTAAGAGCTGTAAAGATGTCAAATGGACTCTAGTTTAAATTCCAGTGTATTAGTCTGCCGTATAAGAAATTCAGTTGTCTCCTTAGGTAAGCCGTTTAGATCTGCGGAAATCAGTTGCGATGAATCTAACAAGTGGGAAACAAATACAGCAGCAGAAAGGTATATGCCATTATGATTGGGGTGACTCCCATCATGAGTGTACAGGTCGATATCAGAATCTTTGGTGGATATGACTGATTCCCAGGCAATGCCAACCGGAATAATTTTTGAGGAGGTTAATTTGGCCATATTCTGGTAGCCCTCCAATAGACGGGCTTGCATTTCGCTGCGGGTATCATCGGGAATATTGTGAATATCTCCATGCTTACGGCCCCAGGTGAGGAAAAGCAGAGGTTTGGCACTGGCCTTCCGGATTTCCTTAACAAGCTTATCGGCGTAGGGATAAATCTCTTTACGTCTCTGCTCTTCAGCGAAAGAGGGGAGCTGGCTTTGCTCCTGTAACACTATGTAATCCCATCGTTTTTCACGAATAGCTTCTAAAGTTACTTTGGATTGAGAGTGTTTCTTTAGGGTCCAACCTCCAGGGGTAATGGATCGGTAGTTAATTAGTGTTCCATTATTACGGGCGATCAACTGGATTATTGGGGGAAGTGGTTGAGTGTAGCTGTTGCCGATAAAAAGAACAGAAAGATATTTGTTAGCATTCTGGTTGCTCTGCTTTTTTTGTGCTGCTAAAAAAACAACTCCCATTATTCCTAATAGAACAAAAAGTAATACCTGAATCTTCTGATGACCTTGTAACTTTATCATTGGGGCAGCCTTGCCATTAAAAGATTTTCAAGGTAAATCAACCCAGAATTTATTTCTGTGAGCCTCGTTTCAAAGTTTCGTGTTTTTCTGCTTATAGCTCAATGGTTCTTTATGGAAGGCCAGCTTCGGATGTGGCTTTATCTTATTTCTGATAATGCAATTGAAGGGGCTTTGACATACAAGGAATACAACCCGGCTATATCCGGAGTTAGATTACATCGAAGTAATCTTCGATCCAGCCTGACGTTAAGCTGTTCTCTTAGACTTATCTGTCAATAAATGAGAGGAAGGAGTGGGAATGTTACTGTCAAAAGGTAACCTTGTACTGGCTGTTTGTATCGCAGTACTTGGCTGTAAGGATTCGGATAGCACTAGTGGAGTTCAGGTGCCTGAGCTTGAAAGCCCACAAGTAGACATGAGTCATACATCGGCTGGTTTCTTTGCATATTATACTCGTGTGAGTTCACCGGATATTCCGGAAAAGATCACAGGTCCCTATGCCGATATCATTGTAAATCTCGAAGGGAAAGGTAGACTAATTTTATCCCGTGATAATAGCTACCGGCCAGTTTGGTATTTTGGGAATGGTTCTGCACCGATAGAACATTTGGCCGCTATCCCAGATGAGGCGAATACTCGCTTTGATCAATCAAATGACTTTTCCTATGTCCGTATCTTAGAGCAGTCAGACAAAAAAGTTGTTATCCACTGGCGCTACTTCCCGGAAGCGGATGCTATGAAAGGGAGGGACCCCGAGGGGTAGTCCACGAGATACTAACGATTAGTTCTGATGGTAATGTAACCAGGCTATACCGGCCTGGCACTGATAATGTCACAGATTGGGATATGGGTAAGGGCGCTGTCCTGCAAACTATGCGGCTCACAGAAAACGGTATTATTGATGTTAACAATAAGCCTGGAGAGCTAATGGTAGATACCATTCAGAAGGGGGCAAATCCAATTGTAAACCACGTACTTCCTGGCCAGCCCAGGGCTCACTGGAGGTTTGATGAGGGGGAGGGTAGAAGTACGGTCGATAAAATAAACTTGGCAACTGGGTATATTGATAGCCATGGCCGTGATTGGGTAGGGGGGGTATCCGGTTCGGCATTACTGTTTGACGGTTATAGGTCCGCTGTGGTGGTTGCCCAGGATGAAGTGCCTGTATTTAATGACTCTATTTCTATTGAGGCATGGATCAATCTAGCTGCTTATCCCTGGAATAATGCTCCTATTATTCACCAATCAAGTGGTGTTGGGGGGCAGGGATATTATTTTGGGGTAAATTCCAGTGGCAACCTTTTGTTTACCGCGAATGGTGAAACTCTGGTTTCGGACAGCGTAATTCCGACTAATCAATGGGTTCATGTGGGCGTTTCTGCAGGCAGTAGTCTTTCGCTCTATATCAATGGGTTAGTAGATAAAAGTCAATCTTTAGGGCTTAAACTATCAGTTCCTGATATGCCATTGATTGTTGGAATGAATAATACAGCTTTACCGGCCACTGATGGGGTAAGGGAAGGTGAGTTAAATGAATACAACCATTTCTCAAGCCTATTTGGTATTGAGGGAGCAATAGACGAAATTGCCATTTATGACCAACCTCTTACTGCTAAGGATTTTAGTGATAGCTATAATGGATTTATATCAGCGCAAAAGGAAACTCCTGACCCCAGTGTTACGAAGCGCCAGTTGCCTGACTTGGAAAAATATCCACAAAAATTTGGTGGGGTTTATACCAAACTAGATTTTCATGATGCTTGGGATAGCTTGTGGAGGGTTACAGAAAATGAGGATATTGTTGTCCGTTTTGATAACAAGCCAATTAGTTATGTCTATTGGCGAGGGACATCACATGGCATGAACCTGGTGACGGACAACCGATGGATGTCTGACCAGAGTGTAGAGCTGGTGATTCCCGATCCAGACGACCCTGAAACCCCAGCTTCAGTCAATCCGATTGTCTCTTTAGCTGAGCATATGTCCGATAAGGCAGCCTTACGCACCCATGTTCGCATGATTGAAAATACGTCTGCACGGGTTAAAGTCCACTGGCGGTATGCAGCGGCGGACGTGTTTGACTCACTGGTTATGGATACTGCTTACATTGATGAAGTGCATACGATATATCCCGATGGAGTGGCAATCAGGGATGTTTTTTATCATCCTGTAGCTGATGAGGGCGGAATTGAGTTTTACCAAGATTTTCAGTGGCTATTAGGGCCCGGTCAAAAGGCTGAGGACTTTTTGAATTATAATGCAGTTTCGATTGCAGGGCTTAAGGGTGACAGTTCTGATGTGATTTACCCCATATCTCTGAGTCAACCGAGTGATGGCGGGGACCCTACTCCTTTGCCCGGTAACATAGCGGTATTGAATAGCCAAACGAGCTGGAAAGTTTTCGGTGTAAGCCAGGCTGGAGGCTTCTTTCCATCCTCTAACGAAGAAAGTTCCAAATATATTGATTTCTTGGGAAGTGTTTTTCCCTTTGCTGGTCCGTGGAATCACTGGCCGGTAGCTCAAATTCCTTCTGATGGTCGGTTTTCTGTTGCCAATGACCGCGTATCACATTTTGCTGTGGGCAACCTGGAGGCTTTTGAGTATGGAACAGGTTCCATGATGTATGGCTTTACACAGGGAACAGCGTCTGATTTACAGGGGCTGGCAAAGTCATGGATTTCACCACCGAAAATCGATCCGACTAAAGGTGTTGAAAACAATACAGTGACTTTTGAAACGGATGAAAGGGCTTATCACATGACTGCTGCGAAATCATCGGAGGTGATATCCCTGATCGCAAAGGCTAGTGATACTAATCCTCTGGTAAATCCCGTATTGGTAATTCATCGGTGGGGGTCGAATAAGCTCCCGGAAGTTAGATTCAATAGTGAAGTTTCGTCCGGGGTAAAAACAGGTATCATTAGAGATACTGATGGATCTCCAACCTTGATTGTATGGCTGCCTGTATCGACAAGCCAAGACTCTGCGATTGAGATTATACGTAATTCTGTTAGTGGTGATTAATTCTTAGAGAGAAAGCAAAACAGCTATCCACAAGGGTTGCTGTTTTGCTTTAGTAAGAATTTTTTATATGTTAACTGTAAACTCCAGGCTTTTTGAGTAACATCCTGCCGCCATTTTTATGATCGTTGCTATACAGAGATTTCCATTTTTTCTGACCCTGGGAATGTATGGCTGGGTGAGCGAGTAGTTGATGGAATATCTATTTTTACAAGTAGTCCATTGCAATTTTGTAGGCTGATCTTGGCTTTGTGTAAATTGCAAACTGCTATGACCAAGCTTAACCCCAGCCCATTGCCTTTCGTACGCCTATGTGATTCCAGGCGGTAAAAACGCTCAAACACCTTTTTTTGGTCATCTTTTGGAATTCCTGGGCCGCTATCATGCAATTGTAATTGAAGATAGCTGCGATCCCCCTCGGATCGAGCTGAAAGCTTAACACGTAGATTACCACTTTTTGGTGCGTATTTAATGACATTATCAAATAGGTTCGCAATAGACTGTAGCCACTGTTCCTTGTCTCCATAGATTACATATTGATCATCAAGTAGACTGATTGAAAGATCTATCCCTTGATCCTGGAAAATAGGTTCATAGACTTCAACTAGAGTATCAATGACTCGATGTAAAGAGAAATACCGGAATGCAGATATTCGGGCGCCTTGCTCTACTTGTGAAATCCTCAGCAGGGCATTGAAGCACTCTATGATCTGATCGTTTTCTTCAATAATAGCTTCAAAAGTCTCTTTACCTGGTTTTTCCATATGGAGTAATAATTCGAGCTGTCCTCGTAGGCGAGTAAGCGGGGATTTTAAATCATGTGCAATGTTGTCAGAAACCTGTTTTACGCCAGTCATCAACTGTTGAATTTTATCCAGCATTGCATTGATATTGAGCGCGAGTTGATCGTAGTCGTCACCATTGTTATTAAGTGAAATCCGCTTGTTAAGATCTCCAGCTATAATCTGGCTGCATACTTGGTTGATATCGCTTATTCTTTTGACAGCTCTTCGCGATACAAGATATCCACAGGATAAGCTGATGATTATGGTAATTAAAAATCCATAAAATATAATTCTGTTTTGAGTTTCCAGTAGCTGGTATTCCCGGGTGAAATTTTTACCCAGTAATAAAGTTCCGCCATCACTTAACTGAGCAGCCTGCATAAGGCATACATACGGTTTGTGGTTGTCTCCAAGAGCTGGAGCTATATTTGAAATCACCGTGTAGGCAGATCTTAATTGTAAGTTTCCTGGATTATAACCATCAATATTGCTGAGAATGCTGTTTCCCTTTGTATCTAAAAGTTGTACGCACAGGTCTTCAGTGTCAAGGAAATATTCAGCCTCAATATAATACTTTGCAAGTGACGTTGCATTCTCGTTAATGTTCTCAGCATATTCTGGCCAATCTTCAAATCTTTCATTTGTGAGGTTGTCTATATATTCATGAAAATCTTCAGGGAACTCACTATTAAGGAGATACCACACCAAAATAGAAGGGATTTTTTCCAGTGGTGGACTGATATCCTCCCCCAGTGCGAATAATCTACCCCGAGCTGCAAGATCTTCCTGTTTGCTTAAACCCTGCTTTGCTAAAAGAATTTTAAAATGAGTTATATAATCTATGGTGAACTTTGATGGCGAGCTGTTGTTGTAGATAAAATGTTTTGGCTCAATTTTTTTAAATTTAGGGTAAAGTTCTGGATGAAAAAATTCTTGGTCATTGATTTCTATAATAGAGTCGTTAACTATACCCTCTACTTTAGAAAGCATGGGCTTCGTTAAGGAGTGCTTTGTCAGTAAATAAATGGTCAATAGTGAAATACTGGAGCTCAGGCAGACACAGCTGATAGTGATAATTGCCAGTCGAAAACTTGAGCTCCTATGCAGCTTAATCTTTTGCGCGAAGGACATATCCGGCCCCCCTTACAGTATGAATAAGGGGTTTATCTGTTGGTTGGTCAATTTTTCTTCTGAGTCTGCTTATATGTACTTCAACTACGTTGGTTTTAGGATCAAAATGGATATCCCAGACTTGTTCCAGTAGCATTGTTTTTGTAACAATTTGCCCTTCATGACGCATAAGGTATTCGAGTAGTTTGAATTCTCGTGTTAGTAGTTCTATATCACGGCTTTTGCGAAGTGCTTGCCTGGTTAACAAATTCAATTTTAGGTCTGAAACCATGAGCGACTCATTTGGGCCTGACTGAGGTCGACGTCTACCAATGACTTCGACTCTGGCCAAAAGCTCAGCAAATGAAAAGGGCTTGGCTAAATAATCATCACACCCGTTGCGTAAGCCCTCTACACGATGGTCAACTTCTCCAAGGTTACTCAGCATTAAAACTGGGGTGTCTACCTCCATCCCGCGTAGTGCCTTTAATAATTTCAATCCATGTAAACCTGGAAGCATTTGATCAAGGATTATGACATCAAAGGGCTCGGTACTAGCCTGCAAAAGCCCTGTTTTTCCATCATGACTTAGCTCAACGCGATGCCCTTCCTGGTTCAGCCCTTTTTGCAAGTACAGGCTCAAATCAATGTCGTCTTCAATGATGAAAATGTGCATAAAATTATGATTGGTAATTGTTTTGTTTGCTGATTTTTTCTGGCTGCGCTGTTTTGGATTTTATGTTACTAATCCTTCGCCTACTATCTAATTAAAAAGGGCAGCCTAAGAAATGGCCGAAACTGATATGGTTGTTCGTTGTTGTATCAATTCCAGACAGCAGATCAAGGTTGTTGTTTAATATAAATGACATTTTTTTAACTCCTGCATTCAGCTCTGAAGTGCAGCTTATCAATAGTGCGATTGAGCCTGGATATATTGTGTTTGGTGTCATTTGCCCGTTTGACACTCAATAAAGTGAATTATATTCTATTCTTTCTATTTTTTAAGCTTATACATTCTTGTCTTGATGTTTTTTTGTAATTTTATCCCAAAAAAAATCATGCGAAGTTGCGCTCGGTCTATTATCGGCACTTTAAGTCATCACCTGCTTATTCTTCCTCGAATGATGGCTTGTCCAATAGATAAGTTGCTGGATTGTCAACTTAAACGATACACGTCTATCCAGAAAAATTTCAGTGAGTTCCAATCATTTAATTCATTTCTTGGCTGGGTGTTGATATGGAACACGGTATCGTCATCTGCCTTGCCAACTAACAAGCTGCTAAATACAGTATCAAGCGGAAGCTATGACTATCAGAAAGGATCGGTAAGAGTGTAAGGGCTTTCTTGTCGCAAGAGTTTCGATAAGTTGAAGCATAGTACTTTCTCCTTTGCTTATAAGTAGATTTTTGTTTTTAATAAATTAGTTAAGTGAGAGTTTTATGCCTATGGCTATTGGCGTGTTTGGATAGCCAACTGGCACGATTGGATTCTTTGCTGTCATCATCTGATTATATACTGGCCATAACATTGACATCTGGGGAATTGGTATATGAATACGGCATTGATCACAGGAGCCTCGGGGGGATTGGTCTTGAGTTGGCCAGGATACATGCGGCTAAGGGTGGGGACCTGGTTTTGGTTGCTCGCTCTGAAAGTAAGTTGTTACAACTAAAGCAGCAGTTGGAGAAAGAATTTGGTATTCAGGCGATGGTTATCGTTGAGGACCTATCTGACCCTATGTCGGCACAGAGAATCTTTGAGCGTACCCAGCGGGAGGGAGTGGAGGTCGGTACCCTGATCAACAATGCGGGATTCGGTGGGCATGGTCTCTTCTATCAACGAGACCTGGAGGCCGAGCAGGGTATGATGCAGGTAAATATGGTCTCCCTATCCAATCTAACGCATTTCTATATCAAAGGCATGGTCAGCCGCAATAGCGGACGTATTCTGAATGTTTCCTCTACCGCTTCCTTTATGCCTGGTCCTTTGCAGGCCGTTTATTACGCTACCAAAGCTTATGTGACCTCATTTAGTCAGGCCTTGGCGGAGGAATTGAAGGAGACCGGTGTGACGGTGACGGTTTTGTGCCCTGGTGCTGTAGCTACAGGGTTTGTGGCAGCAGGTAATCTTCATGGGGTAGAACTCTGGAAGAGTGCCCGCTCGGCAAAGTCCGTTGCTACTTGCGGCTACCAAGCTATGGAGCGCGGAGATTTGGTGGCTTTCAATGAGAAAAAGCTAAAGCTATTATTGAATTGGATTGTACCTTTGCTGCCCCGTAAAATGGTATTGAAAATTTCACGTCAGGCGATGGAAAAGTCGTGATCGCAAACAGGCTTTAGTGATGATCAAGCGCGCTGCTAAATTTCTGGTCCCTCATAGCTGGAAATTGATGTTACATGATATGAATATCGATTCAGCCCTGGCTTTGGCTTACGCAGGGTTGCCGGCAGATTTATTGCAGCGGGAGTCTGTGGCCCTCACCCCGACGGAGTACTTTCGTTTCTGGTCTGGTCTTGATCAGGCCTCGGTAGAGACGCCTCTGCCACTTTTGTTGGCAGAGCACCTTACTGTCGAATCTTTTGAACCTCCTGTTTTTGCCAGTCTGTGCAGCGCAAACTTGAATCAGGCTTTGTTGCGGATTCAGCAGTATAAACCTTTGATAGGTCCATTGGATTTGGATCTGGAGATCACTGAAAAGCATACCAGGCTGAGTTTGCAGTGCTATGGTAGCGATGGTGAGATCCCCCCTGCATTGGGATTGAGTGAGTTGGTCTTCTTTACGCACTTGGGCCGCCTGGGAACCCGGGAAAAAATCCAGCCATTGGAATTAGGCCTTCCCCAGTTACCGAGAGACCAGGAACCCTATTTATATTTTTTTGGTTGTTCACTCAAAAAATCGAACGGTGTGAAGATTTGTTTTTCTGCGCAAGATGCCAACAAACCATTTCTGACTGCCAATTCAGCTATGTGGAGTTTCTTTGAAGGAAAATTGAGCCAGCAGCTAAAGGACTTGGATGGAAAGGCGAATATGATGGACCGGGTAAGGTCAGTACTGATGGAACTATTGCCAGCAGGAGAGAGTTCCATAGAGGCAGTTTCTGAGCGTTTGGCAATTAGTAAGCGAACTTTGCAGCGTAAACTTGGTGAGGAAGATCAAACTTTCCAGTCTGTATTACAGGCTGTCAGGTCCAGCCTGGCTGATCATTACCTTGCCAGGTCCAGCCTTCATCTGGTTGAAATTTCCTTTATGCTTGGTTTTAAGGAACCCAACTCATTTATCCGAGCCTACAAGGGCTGGAAGGGAATGACACCACTTCAATATCGTGATTCGATACATTGAACCGAATTGAGTTTTTTCAATTTTATTTAACAAAATTTAAATCTGCTGCGACCAAATTCCTTACAGAGATATGGTCTGAGCATTTTCTCAATAAGGAATTTTTTTTAATTCATTACCTGGCTGGACGATCAGCAAAAATAATTCCATTGTCGGGGTTGACCTCCAGGGCTCTCAATTCTCCCTGATAGACAGCCCGTATCTTCCAGCGACCACCGACAAAGCGCATACTGGTTATCGGTTTGAACCCCAGGCTATAGAGTTTTGCTCTAATAGTGGATGGGTCCAGTGCGATAACCGATGGTGTGGCCCCATAAAGATCCGGGCTGTCGTAGATCGGGGCTGGTTTATTGGGGTCCAGGCCCGGAGGAATTGGATTGGTCAGATTGCTGACGAGCATGACAGTTGCGATAAAACTCATGCGTGGCTCCACACTTCAAAAAAGCCATATTCTTAGTGTGGACAGAGGATGATCACAACGCCAGTGATTTATGATGAATTTTTGAGAAGAAATTATAAAAATACCCCGGCAATGTATTTTGCCGGGGTATGATTAGAAATACATCTTTCAGCCAGATTTTCCAGTATGTAGGACTGTTAACGAGTCATCTTTAGCATTAGGTTCAAGATTTTGTTTGTGAAATTCCCGTAGGGAGGCCGCATCAGTTTTAATAGGTCAATTGGTCCCTGTTGGTAGATCGGGCGCAGCTTGGAAAAGGTGAGGAACCCTTCATGACCGTGGTAGTGTCCCATTCCGCTCTCACCAACGCCACCAAATGGAATATCGTGCTGACCAACATGTAATACACAGTTGTTAATTGATACACCACCAGACATAACCTGTTCTATATAGCGATTTTGCAGGCTTTTATCGTTGGTATAAGGATATATTGCCAGTGGCCGCGGGTGGGCATTGATATAGTCGATGACTTCCTCAGGTCTTGAGTAGGTCATAATTGGTAGTAGAGGCCCAAAGATTTCGCGCTGCATTGCCAGCATATCGCTGTTGACGTTTACCAGAATATGCGGTGGGAACTTGCGTAAGCTATCGTCTCGTTTGAGCTGTCCTCCACTCAGATCGTATACCTTAGCTCCTTTGTCGACAGCATCATCCAGGGTCTGCCACAGACGTTGGTGAGCAGCTTTATCGATAATGGAGGTGTAGTCAGGGCTTTGCCAGTTAGGAAATCGCTTCTTGACCAACCGGGTTGCATGCTCGATAAAATTATCCAGCTGATTTTCTGGCAGGAAAAGGTAATCCACATTTACACAGATTTGCCCTGCGTTCACCATTTTCCAGTGGATCAGCCGCTCTGCCGCTTTTTCGATAGGAAAATCTGGAGCAATAATAGCCGGAGACTTGCCACCCAGTTCTAAAGTGACCGGAGTAAGATTTTCCGCAGCTGAGCGCATCACCGCGCGACCTGTGTTACTGGAGCCGGTGAAGATCAGGTGATCTAACTTGAGACTGGAAAAGAGCGGACCTATTTCGCCGTAGTCGGGGATAAAAGTGAGCTTTTCCTTAGGAAAATATTTAGGGCTGATCTCCTTCAATAACTCAGCCAACCGGCATGAGTTAGTGGACATCTTGACCATCGCGTGATTGCCTGCGGCGAAAACATTAGTCAGCGGGGAGATGCTCAGGTTAATTGGAAAGTTCCAGGGCACTATCACTCCGATCACCCCCAGTGGTTGGGGGACTACGGTATTTTTTGATAAAGGATACGCTTTGAGGTCAACATGGCGCCGCCGGGGTTTCATCCACCTCTTGAGATTCTTGATCGCATCTTTGATGCCTGTGAGCGCTGGGTAGATTTCCAGGAGAATTGTTTCTTCCCGGGAACGGCTTCCGTAATCTGAACAGATGGCCTCTACAATGGCCTCCTGTTGTTCCCGAAGCATTCTTGCCAGGGTTTTCAGGTCCTGGACTCGTTGCTGGTAACTGGGTACCGGATTGGCGTGATAGGCTCGGCGCTGGCTATCCAGCTGATTCTGGAGTAGTGCCTTATCTGCATCCTGCCGGGTAAGGGTCTGGATGGTCATTTTATTATCCTGTGGCGTTTATCTTCGATCAGATTAACCGAATAATTGCCTGGGAGATTGACCAATCGCGTCAGCGACTTGACAAAATGATCGCTGTTACGTGCGTTCCAACCAGTATCACATGGATATTGCCCGGCAAAGGATTGCCCCAAGAATTATTTGGGGCAATCTCATCGAGGCAACTAGGCCTAAGTAAGGGCGTCAACTACCGATAATTAGCTATCTGGTTTGTCAGACAGGATCTCGGCGGAGTTGGGGTCCACTTCCAGTTCGTGTTTCTGGTCGCCTTTGTAGGCTTCGACTTTCCAACGGCCTTTGTCCAGGTCAACCTCAACAATAGGAGTAAAACCCTGTTGCTCCAGCTTGGTCAGCACGGTGGAAAGGGCCATGGCGCCCGGGGGCGGTTTTTCATCGGCGATGGCTGGGTGAATTGCTGTCGCCGCGATAGTGGCCAGTATCAGCTTGTTGATGGGCTTCATGGTGATACTACCTCGCTGTAAAACCCTTATCTTTACTATCCAGTCCCCTACTGGGTTTGGCTTTCGGTCTGGGTGAGGCGTTTTTGGATCGCATCACACCACTCGGTGCTGCCGGGTATAACGCCGCTCAGGTTACCGCCTGTCAGCATAGTCACCGCTGCAAACCATTCATCGCTGCCAACGGCGGGTAAGCCGGATGGATACAGCTTTGCCATATCGCCATTTTGTTTGCCAATAATTTGTTGCTGGACCCAGGCGAACCACTCAGGTGTGCAAACCGAAGCACTGGCCCCTGGCGGGGTGGAGCCTTCAGGGGGAGGGGGTTCCGTCGGAGGCGCGATCGGTTGCTTCATGGCCTCACTGGCTGACTGGTCTGCGGCTGGTGAAGCTTCCTGTTCGGAAGCATTTCGCTTATCTGCCTGGGGGCCGCAGCCGTTAAGAATAAGAACTATGGCGAACAGGGGGATAAAACGGTACATGGGATCTCTGCAGGTGACCGACTTGCTCCTAAGCATAGGAGGGATCTTGCGACTTTGCTGAGTACAGAACTTCCAGGTTGACATTACCCTTCACTCAAATGAGAATGCTTCTCAAATCAAGCTGAGGGTGATATGACTCCCATGTTTACCAGATCTTTTTTTCAAAAAGCGATTGCAACTGTTGGCCTGGTTGGCGCCATTGGGGCCAATGCTGCGGAGCAAGTGAATATTTACTCCTATCGCCAGCCTTTCCTGATTGAGCCGATACTGGAGGAGTTTACCGAGAAGACTGGTATTGAGACCAAGGTGGTGTATGCCAGCAAAGGGCTCAATGAGCGGTTACAGCGCGAAGGGCGCAATAGCCCCGCCGACTTGGTGCTCACCTCCAACACCAGCAGTCTGATGGACCTGCTTAACAAGCAGTTGACCCAACCGGTAAATAGTGAAGCCCTGGAAGACAATATCCCGTCACAATTCCGTGATAAGGCCGGCAACTGGTTTGGCTTGACTACCCGGGCGCGTTTAATTTACGCCTCCAAAGACCGCGTTAAGCCGGGTGAAATTACTCGCTACGAAGAACTGGTAGACCCCAAGTGGAAGGGCCGAATCTGTACTCGCAGCGGCAAGCATCCCTATACATTGTCCTTGATCGCTTCAATGATCGCCCACCATGGTGAGGCGGAAACCAAGCAGTGGCTGCAAGGCGTGAAAGCGAATCTAGCGCGTAAGCCCCAGGGCAATGACCGCGCTCAGGTAAAAGCGATCAGCGAAGGTGTCTGTGACCTTTCCCTGGGTAACAGCTACTACTTCGGCAAAATGATTACCAATAAGGAGCAGCCGGAACAGGTGGATTGGGCCAAATCAGTAAATCTGATCTTCCCTAACCAGAAGGATCGCGGTACCCATATGTTTATTTCCGGTGCGGCGCTGACCAAGCATGCCCCCAACCGGGATAATGCCATCAAGCTGCTGGAATTCCTCAGTGGTGTCGATGCCCAGTACGTATACGCTGAGAAGAACTATGAGTTCCCGGTACGCCCCGGCACCCCACGCTCCAAGCTGATCAAGGAGTACATGGGGAGTTTAAAGAGGACAACCTGAGCCTGACCGAAATCGGTTCAAATGTACCCGCAGCATCGCGCCTGGTAGACGAAGTGGGCTTTGACTTCTAAAGTGTGACCTTTTTACTGACTTGTAAATCGCGGTCCCGCCGAAAGGTGAGGGCCGCGATTTTTTTATAGATGACCTTTACTGCACTGATTTCCCGCGCTTACTCGTCCGGCTCTCGCTGGTTTCTCCTTGTTGCCATTATTGCCATATTGGTAGCTCTACCCGTGCTATCCATTTTCTGGCTGGCTCTGTTCCCGGAAGAAAATATCTGGCCCCACCTGTGGGAAACCGTGCTCCTGCACTATGTCTCCGCTACTTTGATTCTTGCCCTTGGGGTGGCTGTACTGACACTGTTAGCTGGAGTGGGCAGTGCCTGGCTGGTATCCATGTGCCAGTTTCCAGGGCGTCGCTTTTTTGAGTGGGCGCTACTGTTGCCTTTTGCGGTGCCCGCCTATGTGATTGCCTATGTATATACCGATCTGCTGGAATATGCCGGGCCAATACAAAAGGCCCTGCGTGAGTGGTTTGGATGGCAGACCGCGAGGGATTACTGGTTCCCGGAAATACGCAGTATGGGGGGCGCCATCACTATGTTGTCGCTGGTGCTCTATCCGTACGTCTATATGCTCGCGCGTGCGGCGTTTCTTGAACAGTGTGGCAGTATCCGCGCTGCCAGTCGCACCCTTGGGTGTTCTCCCTGGCAGAGCTTCCTGAGGGTATCCCTGCCCATGGCGCGGCCGGCTATTGCGGTGGGTCTTTCTCTGGTTTTGATGGAAACCCTGAATGATTTCGGCACAGTGGACTTTTTTGCGGTGCGTACCTTAAGCGTAGGTGTTTACGATACCTGGTTAAGCCACGGCAACCTGGGTGGTGCGGCGCAGATTGCCAGTAGCACCATGTTATTTGTGGTTTTATTAATTGCACTGGAGCGCATTGGCCGCGCACGGCAAAAACACTTTGTGCAGTCACCGTCTTCCAATCGCGACCGCTATAGGTTGGGCGGTTTGCGCAGTTTGGGGGCCGCATTATTTTGCTGGCTTTTGCTGATTGGTGGTTTTGTAGTGCCGCTTTTTGTCCTGGCTGGCTATGCCCTCGGAAATTTTTCCAGCTACTGGACTGACGATTTTATTGAGATTGCTGGTAATAGTCTGTTGTTGTCAGCCTGCGCAGGGCTACTGTCCGTTTTTCTAGGCCTTTTGCTGGCCTATGGCAAACGACTGCAACCGGGCAGGGCGCTTCGAATTTTGGTGGGCTTTTCCAAATTGGGATATGCACTGCCGGGAGCGGTAATGGCTATCGGTGTTTTGATCCCTCTGGCCGCTTTCGATAATGCTGTGGATGCACTGCTGAGAGAGCATTTCGGCTTTTCCATGGGGCTCCTGCTGAGTGGCAGTATCTTCGCCATTATTTTTGCTTACACCGTGCGCTTTCTGGCGGTTTCCACTGGAGCAATTGAAACCAGTCTAGAGAAAGTAACCCCTTCAATGGATCGCGCTTCCCGGGCATTGGGGCGGAACAGTTGGCAAACCCTTTGGGCAGTGCATTTTCCATTGATACGCGCTGGCCTGCTGACCGGTGGGCTGGTTGTATTTGTGGATTGTATGAAGGAGCTACCGGCAACATTACTGCTGCGTCCCTTTGGCTTCGATACGCTTGCCACTTACGTTTACCAGTTCGCTGCTGATGAAATGCTCGAGCGCTCAGCGCTGGGAGCCCTGATGATTGTGCTGGTGGGTTTGATTCCTGTTGTTTTGTTAAGCCGGGCTATTGGCTGGCGGCGAGAGGGTGCTGCTGAGCTGCTTGAATCTGAGGCACCGACAGTTTGAAAGGCCCGCATATGGGCCTTAAAAAAATCAGACCGGATTATTTACAAAAAAAGCCCAGGGGTTGGAACCAAGCACGATGATGGGGATTTCAACATCGCGTCCCTGCAGGTTGGCGTTGATCCAGTGACGCTCCCCGGTGCTCCGTTGCTGAAGGTTGTCGGCACCCAGTTGCTCAGGTAGCCTTTGAGCAGCAGCGGAGCCAGCTCAACACCGACGGTGTTGGAACCCGTCATACGAAACAGGGCAACGGCGGGTATGCAGGCAGGAAATTTTAAAAAATTGATGACAACGCTGTCATTGATCTTGTAGTATGACTACATAGTTAGCGCGGGAGCGTATATTGCAATTCTGGCGTTATTTCCGGGGGACTGGGAAGCCCGGATGTAGTACATAACAATACAAATTCTTAGAGGCCGTTTCTGATGGCTGCGTTGGGAGATAGGGAAATTCTTTATATTGGTATTGATGGAGGCGGCAGCAAGTGCCGTGCTTCAATCCTCGACAGTGATAATCGGGTGTTGGGCACAGGGGTATCAGGCCCCGCGAATCCACTCCACGGTTATGCGCAAACAATAGATTCGATTGTGCGTTCCGCCACGCTTGCGCTTTCTGATGCAGGCCTTCCGCCCCAAGCGCTCGGTGAACTCGTCGCCGGTGTTGGTCTTGCGGGCGTCAATATGCCTAGCCTCTACAATGAAATGGATGCCTGGGCGCACCCCTTCAAACAGATGTTCCTCACCACTGATCAGCACTCGGCCTGCCTTGGTGCGCATCGTGGTGGTGATGGGGCGGTCATTATTGCCGGTACCGGCTCTTGCGGTTACGCCTGGGTCAATGGTGAGGCTCGTCTTTTGGGCGGCCATGGGTTTCCCCATGGCGATAAGGGCAGTGGTGCCTGGATGGGGATGGAAGCGGTCAAGTACCTGTTTCTGGCCCTGGATGGTCTCGCCGAAGACTCCCGCTTGAAAGATGAATTGCTGTCATCGCTGGAAAGTGCCGATGCCCAGCAAGTGTTTGAACGCATTGGTGGAAAGTCCTCCAGTCATTATGCGCGCCTTGCGGTGCCGGTGGTGGAGTATGCGGAAGCTGGCGATCCGGTTGCGCTGGCGATCGTGCGTGATGGTGCAAGTTATATCAGTGACCTTGCGGACAAATTATTGGAAATGAATGCTCCACGGCTTTCCCTGATCGGCGGTGTTGCACCGCGTCTGAAGCAGTGGATGGCTCCGCATGTTGTGGAGCGTGCGGCGGAAGCCCTGGATCCGCCAGAGTTTGGCTGTGTTTATTTTGCTCGCCAGTGTGTTGCCGAGGCGGCGAGTGGCAGTGCCGGTGCTATCGAAGCTGATGGAAAAGCAGTATTCGGATGATTAAAAAGATTGGTACGGAATTGAATTTTCCCGCTGAGGTCGTTAAGGGAGACAGATCATGGCGATGACGATTATGGAAACCGAGGCCCGTGAAGCCCCGGATTGTATTGCAGAACAGCTGCAGAGTAATGCTGCGGTAATGGCCCAGCTGGGTGAACGCCTGCGCAACAAGCCGCCGCGGTTTGTCATGATCGTGGGGCGTGGATCCTCTGATCATGCAGGCGTGTTTACCAAATATCTAATTGAAATCGAGACAGGTACGCCGACTTTCGCTGCGGCGCCCTCGGTATCCAGTGTCTATGGGCGCACGCTCAAACTGGAAGATTCCTTAGTCATCGTTATTTCCCAGTCGGGCCGTAGTCCTGACATCCTGGCTCAGGCGAAGATGGCCAAAGAGGCCGGCGCCTATACCGTCGCTTTTGTGAATGACGAATCGGCCCCGATCAAAGATATTGTCGATTTGATGGTGCCGTTGAAAGCCGGGCCGGAAAAAGCGGTCGCAGCGACCAAAAGCTATCTGGCGACGTTGTCCGCGGTGCTGCAGTTGGTAGCCAACTGGAAGCAAGACGAAGAGATGCTGAAGGCTGTTGATGAACTGCCGCAGGCGCTGCGTGATGTGGTTTCCGCGGAGACCCAACTGCGCCCGGAAGATCTCGCTGCGGTGAAAAATCTGGTTGTGTTGGGTCGTGGACCGGGTTATGGCATTACCTGCGAGCTGGCGCTGAAGCTAAAGGAAGTCTGCAATATCCATGCAGAGTCTTTTTCCAGTGCGGAGTTCTTACATGGGCCGGTAACCCTGGTTGAGCAGCAGCTGACCGTGATCAATGTGCCGATTGAAGATGAATCCTATCAGACCCATAGCGAACAAATCGCAGATATTATCCGTCGCGGTGGCACCCTGATTAATCTGCATGTGCCTTCAAAAGGCATACACCCACGGGTTGCTCCGCTACTTCTGTTACAGCGTTTCTATATTGATGTAGCGCATGTTGCTGTTAGCCGTGGGATTAACCCGGACGAGCCGGCAGGTCTGAAAAAAGTCACCCGGACGGTCTGAGTTCGACCGCTAGAGCAGGGGGGTTGCGCATGGTTCAGGTGTTGCTGGCAGAGCGTTTGTTCGATGGTGAGCGGGTTCTCAATGATATCCCGGTCTCAATCAATGCCGATGGCAGAGTCGCTGCGATAGGTGGTGACGTGCCGGCTTCTGGCGCGGAGCGCTTGCCCGGTACCCTGGCGCCGGGCCTGATTGATGTTCAGGTCAATGGTGGTGGGGGTGCATTGTTTAATAATGAGCCGACGGTGGCATCGTTGCAGAAGATGGCCGGTGCGCATGCCGGCTTTGGTACCACGGGTATGTTGCCGACACTCATCACTGATGAGGTTGAAATCATGCAGCGCGCGGCGGATGCAATTAGTACAGCCTTGCGTAAAAAAATACCCGGCATTATCGGTGTGCACTTTGAGGGGCCGCATCTCAGTACCCCGAAAAAGGGTACCCATGAGGCGCGTTTTATTCGAGGCCTCAGCCAGGCAGAGCTGGATATTTATGCACGTGACGACCTGGGTGTAAAAGTCGTGACGCTGGCGCCTGAAAATGTTGCGCCGGAGGATATCCGCAAACTGGTGTCGCTGGGGGTGCATATATGTCTTGGGCACTCAAATGCCGATGGGGCGACAACCACTGCAGCATTGGAAGCGGGGGCGAGCGGATTTACCCATCTGTATAACGCGATGTCGCCGTTCCAGTCTCGGGAACCGGGTGTGGTCGGAACGGCGTTGATCCGTGATGATGCGTGGTGCGGTCTGATTGTTGATGGCCATCATGTCTGTGCGGATGCAATTCGCCTGGCTCTGAAGGCCAAGCCCCGGGGGAAATTGATGCTGGTGACAGACGCCATGTCGCTCGTCGGTAGTGAAGAGAGCAGTTTCCCTTTGTTTGAGCGCGTGGTGACCCGCGAGGGAGACAAGCTGACTTCGACTACCGGAGAGCTGGCAGGCTCTCACCTCGATATGATCGGTGCCGTACGAAATATTCGAGACTGGTGTGATGTGCCATTAGAGGAAGCGCTGAGAATGGCCTCCCTTTATCCGGCGACGTTCCTCAACGTGGAAGGTGGCCGACTGGCAGTGGGTGCGCCGGCAGACATGATTTTACTGGATAGCGAATTGCAAGTACGCAGGACCTGGATTTCGGGCAGGGAGGTTCACAGCATTTGAAGTTTTTTTCGTAATACGTTCAAACAACAATAAATATAAAAGGTACTTCTTATGGAATCCGCCGTTAGTGTTCAAAGAGAGACGCGCAGCAGCCTGTTGCCTATGGCAATTATCGGCATGCTGTTTTTCATTTTTGGTTTTGTGACCTGGCTGAATGGCTCGCTGATGCCGTTCCTGAAAGTGCTCTGTGATCTCACAGAATTCCAGGCGCTGTTCGTTACCTTTGCGTTTTATATTGCCTACACCGTCATGGCGTTGCCCATGTCGTTTATTCTGCGTAAAACGGGCTACCGCGATGGCATGGCCATTGGCCTCGCAATCATGGCAGTCGCTGCGCTGATTTTTATTCCGGCTGTGCAAACCGGTAGCTACCTGGTTTTCCTGGTGGCTCTGTTTGGCCTGGGGGCTGGCCTGACCATTCTGCAAACGGCTTCAAACCCCTACGTGGTGAAGGTGGGGCCTGCTGAGAGCGCGGCCATGCGTATCGCCATCATGGGCATTATCAGTAAAAGCGCGGGTGTGCTCGCACCTTTGGCCTTTACAGCGCTTGTTCTGTCTGGCCTAACTGATTTCAATAGTGAATCACTGGCCGAACTGTCTGCGGCTGAACGGGAAACCCAGCTGGCGGAAGTTTCCAGCCGCCTGATCATGCCTTACATCTACATGGCGATTGTCCTGTTCGCGTTGGTTGGACTGGTGAAGTTTTCCGGTCTGCCGGAAATCGACGAAGATGACGCTGCCGAAGCTGGCCAATCTGAGGGAAGCTTCCTCGATATTCTGCGTTACCCCCAGGTTGTACTCGGCTCTCTGGCGCTGTTCGCCTACGTTGGTGTCGAGGTTATTGCGGGTGACACCATCGGCCTCTATGGCGAAGGTCTTGGTTTGTCCAATTACGCCGCCCTCACATCCTACACCATGGTGTTTATGGTGATCGGTTACACCATTGGTGTTGTAGGGATTCCACGCTTTATCAACCAGCAGCAAGCCCTGTTCGGGTCGGCGGTGGCTGGCAGCCTGTGTGTGGTCGGTGTGCTGTTAGGTTCTCAGGAAAGTACTTTACTGGCCGATATCCTGTGGGGGTGGAGTGGTATCGCTCCAGTAGTTCCTGACACCATCACTTTCGTTGCCCTGATGGGGCTGTCGCACGCACTGGTGTGGCCTGCCGTCTGGCCTCTCGCCCTGGAAGGTCTTGGGCGCCTGACCGCGCAGGGGTCTGCGCTGTTGATTATGGGTATCGCCGGTGGGGCCATTATCCCAACCTTTGGTTTCGGTCCTCTGTCTGAAATTGCCGGTGAAGTGCGCACGGGCTACTGGGTAGCGCTACCGTGCTACCTGTTCATCCTTTTCTATGCCCTGAAAGGGCACAAGATACGCAGCTGGAAATAATTCCGCTGCATGGTGCATCAGTCACATTGATTCTCGTCGTTGTATCTCCTTGGCTCTCGTGAACCTGCCCTCCTTTAAGGAGGGCTTTTTTTGGGGGAGGAGGTAAATGTTGGAAGGATCAGCTACCCGGTGCGCTTCCGCTCGAATCACGTACGACGAGCTCGGGGGTGAATTCTCGTTGAACCCCCGCTTCCTTGCTGGCGCTGGCGTTCTCGCCGGATGTTTTACCGCGCGCTTTGCTCAGCACGAGTGCGGCAGCACACTTGGCGATTTCGTTGTTGGGCTGGTGCGCCGTTGTCAGTTTCGGCCAGGTCTGCCTGGAGAAAGGGCTATCTTCGAATCCTACGATGGAGAGCTGGGACGGGATGTCGACATTCATTAATCGAGCGGCAAAGAGTGCGCCGGCCGCCATTTCATCGTTGCTGGCGAAGATGGCACTGGGTGGGTTGTCAGTACCAAGCAATGTTTTGGCACCCTGAACGCCGGAATCAAACGAGTACTCTCCTTTGAGAATCAGGGATTCGTCCACTGGGAGGCCAGCTTCCTTCATGGCCTGTCGATACCCGTCAAGACGACTGTGGGTGGAAATGTGTTCTTCTCCACCGCAGAGGAAGCCGATGCGCTTGTGGCCGAGCCCGATGAGGTGGCGGGTGATATCAAACGCGGCGGCGGAGTCGTCTACCTGAATACAGTTGTCCTGGTCCTTTACATCCGCGGTTTTGGAAACGATGCGTACGTAGTCTACGTCGAGATCCTGGAGTGTCTCGATCACCGCCGGTGTTTCTGAAAAAGGTGGAGTCAAAACGATTCCGGCCACCTTTGAGTGTTCGACCAGATTTTTCAGTTCATCGTGGACCGATGCCGACTTGGAGTTACTGGGATGGATCAGCAGCTCATAGCCCTGGGCCTTACAGGCATTGAGGATACCGTTTTGCATGTCGATCACATAATAGGCGTTCGGGTTGTCGTAAATAAACGCGATGGTATATGTCCGGGAGCTGGCCAAATTGCGGGCGGCCAGGTTGGGCTGGTAATTCAGGGCCTCGACCGCATCCTCGACCTTCTTTTTGGTTGCGGGGCGCACTGAGGGCTCGTTATTGATGACCCTGGATACGGTTTTTATGGATACCCCCGCATGCGCGGCGACGTCGTTAATGGTGGCTTTCATGGGGTCGTCTGGTCCTTGAACTGTTTCATCGGCGCTTGTCGTTGCACCGCTGGTCTGTCCGCCATCCTAGCAGAAATGACCGGAAATTCGCCGTGAGTAGCGTAAGCAGGTGCTGGGTTTGATGTGGATGAAGCTTGCGAAACTGCTACCCGGATTTTCCGTCCTTGAGCTAACTGCTTTCAATTAAATGGTTTTGGTATCTACGAAGCGCGGAATGTCGTTACATCAATCGCTCGGACCGAAGGTTTTTTTACTCCAAAGACGGTAGCAATTCCGGGTAATCCTGTGTATCTTCGATAATTTAGAATGACAGCGCTATCATAACCCTAAATGACAGCGCTATCATCCTGCGGTACGAGGTGAAACAAAAAAAATTACTCACAACCTTCATATCAATAATAAGCAAGGAAGGGGAAATCGATGCTAAAGCGCAATCAACTCGCTCTGTCTATCAGTGCGGCTGTACTTAGTGGTGGCTTGATGGCTCCGCTGGCTATTGCCCAGTCGGATGAAGCTCTTGAGGAAGTCTCTGTAACCGGTATTCGTGGCTCTCTCCAGGATGCCTTGAGCACAAAGCGAAATGCTGGTGCAATTGTCGACGCAATTTCTGCGGAAGACGTCGGTAAGTTCCCGGACAAGAACATCGCTGAATCTCTATCCCGTATCACGGGTGTGGCGGTAAGCCGCGAGTTCGGTGAAGGGGAACGTGTTTCTATTCGTGGTGCGGGCCCAGATTACAACCGTACAACCCTGAACGGTCAATCCGTCGGTACTGCTGACTGGTTCATTCTGGATAATCCGTCTCGCAGCTTCAACTTTACCCTGCTGCCATCCACTTTGATCTCCTCCCTCGAGGTAACCAAGAGTCCGCAGGCTTCTCAGGACGAAGGTTCCTTGGGTGGTACCGTTAACGTACGTACTCACCGCCCCCTTGACCTCGACGCGGGTCAGGCTGCGATTGCAGTAGAGAGCATCTACTCCGAAACTTCGGAAGAGTATGACCCGAGTATTTCTGGCCAGTACTCCTGGAAGAACGATAGCGAAACCTTTGGTGTGTTGGTATCTGCGGCCAAGCAAGACCGCACTGTCCAGCGTTCCGGTTTTGAAGTGCTGTCCTGGACCGACGAAGCCACTCCTGGCGTAATGGTTCCCGGTACCATGGGTACCCCGACTTTCTTCCAGGAGCGCGAGCGCGAAACTGTATTCCTGTCTGCTCAGCTGCGTCCGACCGACGAGCTGCAGCTGACTCTGGACGTGCTGGACACCAGCATGGACGCGGATAACATGAATGCCAACTGGCTGGTATTCGCAGGAGACAATGCGGTCGATCATGCAACTAATGGTCAGCTGAGTGGCAACAGTGTCGTGGCCTCCCAGGTTTCTGGTGACGGCCGTGGTGTTGTGAACTGGATCAACCGCGTATCTTCCTCTGAATCTCAGTCCTATACCCTGACTGCCGAATATGAAACTGATGTATTCAGCTTGGATGTTGTTGCCGGTAATACTTCTGCCAAGGGCGGTACCTATCGCGAGACCTCTTGGGAGTATGGTTGGTCCGGTGGCGACTATGAGTTTGACCTGAACGCTCCATCTCTTGACTCCAATCCAGCGCCTAGTGATGCAGATGCCTATGCCGCTGGCTGGATCTGGGGCGGTGAGCGCCCGACCACTGATGAAGAAACTTACTTCCAGGTAGATCTCGAGCTGCCGATCGCGGCGGGTGCATTTACTTCTATCGAGACGGGTGTCAAGGTTCGCAGCGCCGAGCGTACCCAGCAGCGTATCGTATACAGCTGGCATGGTCCTGAGACTATGACTGGCAATGAGGATCTCGCTGGCTCATACCTTGATTATATCTTCGCAAATTGCCCGACTTTATCTTCTTGTGGTTTGAACTCTGGCGGCGTTGTGAGCTTTGATACACCCGCCGGTGGTAACTCCACCACCGCACTGGCGCAAATGCGTGACGTGATGGAACAAATTGCGTTTGTTGGCTTGAATGGTGTCAGTGCCGATTACGCGCGCTCTCTCGAACTGGCAAATAACTGGGCAGTAGAGGAAGATATTTTTGCGGTATACGTTCAGGCGAATTTCGAGGGCGACAACTACCGCGGTAACTTTGGTCTGCGCTATGTGTCTACAGAGCAAGCCTCTTCAGGCTACGAGTTCAGCAGCGATTCCTGGGGCTTCCAAACGGTTGATCGCGATTGGTTGAACCCGTCTTACCTGGCCTGGGTCGCGGAAGATAACGACTACAGCGAAATCCTGCCGAGCTTTAACATTGCTTATGATCTGAATGACGATATGGTGATTCGTACTGCGGTTGCCCGTGTTATGGCTCGTCAGAATTGGAACCAGATTTCTCCGTTCGAGACCTTTGGTGCTCTGAATGCACCGGACCCGCAGGGTCAGGCCGGTAACCCTCAGCTGGAGCCGTTCCTGGCGGACCAGTTAGACGTTTCCTACGAGTGGTACTACGGTGATGTGTCTGCGTTCTCCGCAACGACCTTTATTAAAAAGAACCACAGCTACCTGGCTCAGGAGACCTTTACCGAAGCGCGTTACGATGAACAGACTGATACCTGGGTTGACGTTGACTTTAGTCGTCCGGTGAATGGCGATGGTGGCCTGGTCGCTGGTGTCGAGCTGGCTGTGCTGCACGACTTCGACAACGGCTTTGGTGTTCAGGCGAACTACACCTACACCGATACTGGTTCCGATAGTGTTGTTGGTATCTCCGATACCATGGCTAACCTGATGGGTTACTACGAAAACGATACCTTCGGTGCGCGGATGATGTACAACTATCGCTCTGAGTGGAGCAAGGGCTTCCATTGGAACGGTAACCCACTGTCCAATGACGCGTTTGGTCAGCTGGATGCAAGCTTCTCGTACAACGTCACTGACAACGCACAGATCACTCTGGAAGCAGTGAACCTCACCAATGAGCAGGTCGTGGAGTACAGCGAATATGAGGATCGTCTCATGTCCCTGTATGAAAATGGACGTCGTTTCGTTGTGGGAGCACGATACAACTTCTAATCGAAGTTGAACGGAAAAAGCCGGGCATTGCCCGGCTTTTTTGTCGCTGCATTATTGTAATTATGGGTGTTGATGAATATGAATAGCAGTATTTTTATCCCGAATGACCCGTACTTTGATAGTGTCGCAAGCAGGGAGTGGAGCAAGGCCTGATGGAGGCTCCTTAGGGGCTGATAAACAGTTTTCGTCGGTAGAGCCAGTGGAGAATAATCCACTGTACCGCCAGCACACCGATAACAATCACCAGGTTCCCGGCATCTGCAGAAGAAAATACAGAGGCAATGCCGCCAAACAGGCTTTTGCTCGTGTAGGTCCAGTTCATCAGGCTGCTGGCCATATATACCAGAATGGCATTGCAACCGATCACAGCAAACAGAGTGGTAAACAAGCGCCACTTCCATATATCCGCAATCAGATAGAAGCAACCGAGGAACAGCAGGCTGCAACCAATGGTGACGAGGGTGAAAGATCCCGTCCATAAGTCTTTGTTCACCGGGTAAATCAGGTTCCAGGTCCAGCCGAGTGCGAATAGGGTGATACCCGCGAGGAACAATCCCTTGAGCAGTTTACCTGGCCGGTCTCCGTGCAGATGCAGCCAGCGGCCGGCAAAAACGCCAGCGAGAGCATTGGCGACGGCGGGCAAGGTAGACAGTAGCCCTTCAGGGTCGTACGGCTTGCCTTGATAAGTGATGCCCGGCAGGCAGCATTGGTCTACTGCAGCGTTAATTGATCCCGAGATACTGAAATCCCCCAGCCCGAGTTGCAGGAGCCAGTAGCCAAACAGGATACCCGCAAAAATCAGGTATTGGGCGATGGGGCGACAGTGCCAGACAATCAGTGCGGCAAAGAACCAGGCAAAGCCAATGCGGGCGAGAACACTGGCATAGCGTATTTCGGACAGGTCGGGGGGAACACTTGCGCCCCAGCCGTGGTTATAAAGCACCCCGAGACCCACAAGAATCAGCAGTCTTTTGATCGCTTTTTTGTATGCGCTCTGGCGTTGTTGTGGCGGCTGGCCCCGCAAGGTTTTATTGGCCAGACCGAGGGTAAC
This sequence comes from Microbulbifer sp. GL-2, assembly GCF_007183175.1. NCBI lineage: Bacteria > Pseudomonadati > Pseudomonadota > Gammaproteobacteria > Cellvibrionales > Microbulbiferaceae > Microbulbifer > Microbulbifer sp. GL-2. Next base: position 179,947 of record NZ_AP019807.1, on the reverse strand, counting down.
TCCGGAAAGAAAGATAAACAGTGGGAAGATCAGGTCATACAGGGTAAATCCATGCCATGTACTGTGCTGCATCTGCGCCTGTCCCCATGCAAAAGCACCGAGCCCGGTCAGGGACAGCAGCGGGGCGAACAGGGATTCGCCCCCAATAATCCAGAACATATCAAAGCCACGCAAGGCATCGACGGATGCCAGGCGCCTGTGGCTAGTGGGAGAGTAGTTGGTCTGTTGTTGCATGCTACCGCTTGATTCCGTACCAGGATTCATGAGTGCGAGGCAGTCATTGTTACGCGTGCAGTTCGGGAAGTTGCGCTTACGAGCATGAGAAAAATTCCTTGGTCAAAAATAAAAAGGCCCCGGAGACCGGGGCAAGTACAGGAGTAATAACCTGTAACGTCTTCAGAGAGAAATTGGCAACATCCTGTTGTAACAGCGGAGGGCTTCCTGCCCCCGCTAAAACTCAGTTCACGTTGCAGACAAATTCCCAGCTGCCATCGGGGCTTCCTGGAACCGAATTTGTCCACCACTTGGCTCGGTATACGCTGTCGTCATGAATGACTTGTTGACCGCCGCTGGCGTGATCGCCGGAGGGCCACTGTGGATAGGTCACCAGTCCGCTGGTATCGATACCGGCGTCGGCGCAGCTGGTCCCTCCGCTGCCTCCGCCAGTGCCGCCGTCGCCACTACCCGCAGGCGTCGCCAGAGGCAGTTCCGGATGCTCGAATGCCAGTGCGTACGTTGTACCGTTCACGGTGGCTGTGTAGGCCTGGGGGCCTGAAACGGGCAGGTAGTAATTCAAGGTCATATCCCAGGTCTCGCCATCGGCAAGATCCTGCCAACCCGGCAGGGCGAAGCGCACGCGGTGGAATTCGTTCTCAAGTCCACCGACATTGCCGCCACCGGAATTGGCGCCATCCTCGATGACCTCAAGACCGGCACCGCTCTGATCGGTAATGATGTTGGATGTCGACGTCGGCATATCGAACTCAAATACAGTACCGCCGGGCAACACACCACCGGTGTTATTGGTGATGTACAGCTTGGGGTTCAGCGGGTAGTTCTGGTCGCCGAGTTTAAATCCGGAAATTTCAATGCCCACATCGATCGCTTCGGACGGAGTTACGCGATCACTGCGCTGCTCGCGATAGGGCACCGCACTGGCAAATTTGTCGTAGGCGAGGGTCGTCAGGGTGGAGCCCATATAGTACTCACCCTTGGCGGCATCCCAGTCGTAGTCACCGGCGAGTTCCCAGAACATGATGCCACCAACACCCTGGTCGATAACGTACTGTACCTTCGCGTCCATCGACTCTTCGTCTTCCGTGGAGATATACACATTCTTAGTGCTGTTCCAGAGCCACGGCGCTTCAGACACAGCATCGTAGTTACGTACGTAAGTGCCGACAAACGCATCGTCCGGGTCGCCTGCTGGATCGAGCCCGTAGTCCGTGACATAGGAACCGAGAATGCCATTTTCCAGATTTTTGGCATGCCACATGGGGTTGGAGCCCGCGCCCATTTCCACGCCGTTTTCGTCCAGGTCGTGCCACATGTTGTCGATGCCAATGGCGCCATAACCGCACTTGGCAGAGCCGCCGGTACCGGTCGGACAGTCGGACTGGTTTGGCAGTGCGGCAGAGCCGCCCAGGCCGTTGTTGCCACCGCTAACGCCCTGCCAGCCTCGGGTGTAGTAGGGAATACCGATATTAATGCGGCCCGGGGACATGGATCCGCGGAAGTACTTCACTGCCCAGTCGATATTCAGGTAGCCAATACCACCATACTGGGAAGTGGAGTAAACACTCGCTGCGGCCAGTTCCGGATCTTCACCGTTGTCGAACAGTGCGGAGTTATGGCCCACGTATTCATTCCACGCGCCGTGCAGGTCGTAGGTCATGATGTTGACGTAGTCCAGATACTGGGTGATCTGCATGGTTTCCATGCCGCGCAGCAGGTATCCGGAAGACGGCGAGGCGATGGTCAGCATGTAGTGGGTGCCATCTTGCTCACCCGCGATGTCCAACTTTTCACGCAATACACGCATCAGCTCCTCATAAGATTTCATGAGAGAACCGCGTAGCGGATTGGCGATGCCAAAGTCCAGCGGGTTGCCGGCATCGTTCATTGAGGTGGGATATTCGTAATCGATATCGACGCCGTCAAAGCCATACTGGCGGATAAAGTCCACGGCGGAGTTGGCGAACGTTTCAATGCCGGCATGGTTGATGCTGCCATCGCCATTGGTGGTCATGGTATAGAAACCACCATTGGCAACACGATCACCAGATTCGTTGAAGTAACCACCGGTTTCTGCCCAGCCACCGACGGAAACGAGGGTGCGCACTTCAGGATGCTGCTTTTTAAATTTATTCAGCAGGTTGAAATGGCCCTGATAGCTGAAGTCCGTATCCATCTCTGCGCCACTGACGCCAGGCCAAGTCATGCCGGTGGCAGGGTTGGCGGGATCGGCAGTATTGCCAACGGATACTTCGTTGCTGTCATTGATATGGGCGAAAGCGTAATTAATGTGGGTGATCTTGTCCCAAGGGATATCGTTCACCAGGTAGGAGGGCTGTCCATTGGCACCGTTTCTCCAACTGGTGAAGTAACCAATGATCCGGCGCGGATGATCGGCCCCCATGATCTCCCGGCCTTCCTCGGTATAGATATCGCAGTAGTCCGGTGCTGTCCCGGGGCTGGTAAACAAGCCATCGGGACGACAGGGGAAGTCTCCCGCTACGGGTTCACCGTTTACGGTGATTGAAACCTGCGCGGAGTCAGTGGACTGGTTAGCGGTATCGAATGCTCTCGCGAAAACGGAGGCGCTGCCGGGAGTGGCGACCCAATCGATACTAAACGGCGCACTGGAATCTTCGCCCACTTTCTGTCCGGCGACAAAGAACTCCACTTTGGAAATCGCACCTTCTGTATCGCTGGCTGTTGCAGTGATGCTGACACTGGTGCCTTTATCAAACACGCTACCGTCGACGGGATTATCCAGTGAGACCGTTGGAGGATTATCGGGTGTGGTGACGTTAATACTGGCTGAGGCCGATTGGGTGCTCTGGCCATCGTTGTCAGTGGCCGTTGCGTACAGGACATGGCTGCCTTCGGTCGCTGTCCACTCGATCGCGTAGGGTGCACTGGTGTCACTTCCAAGGCTGTTACCGTCGACGAAAAACTCTACCGAAGTGATGCTGCCATCTGCGTCACTGGCGCTGGCGGTGAGGGATACAGTCGCACCGGTATCCAATTGCGTACCGTCTATCGGGTTGTCGAGCGAGACGACCGGGGCTTGTGGACCGCTCGCGCTAACGGTGATGGTGACGTCCGTAGTAAACGCGTCCTGTCCCGCGTCGTCCACTATGCGTGCGCGCAACACCGGGTTGCCGGCAACGGCGGTCCAGCTGGTCTGCCAGGGCGCGCTGGTATCTGTACTGATAGAGGTACCATCGACGAAAAATTCCACGCTGACGACCTGGCTATCGTCGTTCGCGCCCACGGTAATGATAACGCTGTCATTTTCGCTAAATGTCATACCGCTGGTGGGGGCGGTGATGGAACCGGCTGGGGGCTGGTCAACAGCACCCTCACAGGCGCCCTTTAGCGTCCATTCCTGATACTGGCCGGAGAACTGCTCCGGGTTCTGGTTCTGTGTCCACCAGTTGGCCCGATAAGCGTTGCTGTTGTACTGGACTTCTGCACCACCGTTGTAGGCGGTTGCGGCATCCCAGTCCGGGAGGCCTGTACAGTCCACGGCATGCGCCTGGCCTGAGGCAAAGATCGCCACGGCAAGGCTGCCGAGCGCGAGAAAGTGTTTCATTGGGTTCACCTTGAGCAAATTATTTTTGTTGTTGGCCATCGGCAGTTAGGTGACGCGATTGCCAAAATGACACCGCTGTCAAAATATCATCGCTTATGGGGAATCGCAATGCAGAAAAGGATGAATTACTACGGGGTAAAGAGAATTAAAATGAAAGTTCCGCCACTGGAGTTGATATGAGACCCGTATCACCATCAAATCAGAACATTACGAGAATATGACTGAGGCAAGACATTGCGTCTTGTCCCCGGGGAAATACGGTGTGATCAACCTGAATCAAGGGGAGAAAACGAGTGGTACTGGTAGGTTGCTTTTCTACATCAAGCAGGGGCTTTACCGGTGGTGATCATTAGGGTTCATCGACCAGCTCGCCAGCTGTAAGGGAGGCGCACGAATAACAAAGTTAAATGGAAGCCTACATGAAGCCAATCAATCTATTGAGAAACCCAGCCCTTCTGGTGGTAGCAATCGCTGAAGCGTCTGCTTCGGCAATATTAACGGGTGCCTGAGATCTACCCGGCCGAGTACCGCTTGTACGTGAGGCAAGTTCACTGGTTGACAGCGTTGTCTTTTTCGTTATTGTGGATCCTGCAATCACTGGTGCCATAACAAATAAAAAAGGACTCCCATGCTTTGCGCTATCCTCTCCCTAAATAAGACCAAGCTAAGAATTTCAGTCTTTTCCCTGGCCTTGGGATTGACGATCGCCCTGACCGGTTGCGGTGGGCACGACAATCCGGAACGGGGTTCGGCCCGGCAGATTGCCGAAGATTTCTCGGTGCAGTTGGAAGTGCTCACCAACTACCAGGCGGCTGGTGACGAACTTGCAGAGCGTTGCAAGCGCGAAGGTGGCAGCGGGGCAATTTGCTCGACCTACCGGATATCGCTGACCAACGCCGGCGAGGCCGCTTTGGCACCGGGTGCTTCGGAATGGAGTCTCTACTTCCACAGTGTGCGCCGCACTCTGGCGCTGATAAATCGTGACGATTTGCGCCTGGAGCATGTCAAGGGAGATCTGCACCGTTTGGTACCGCTGGCCCATTTCCCTGGGGTGGCACAAGGGGAGACGCTGCAGCTCGATTTTCTCGCCGAGTACTGGTTCCAGTTCGAATCTGACTTTATGCCGCGCCTGTTTACCGTCGATGCGAACGGACAGGCACAGGTTATCCAATCCACCGACTCCAATAGCATTGCCGAACTGGTACTGCCGATTGAGAAAAACCACCCCGAGAATTGGAAGCGGGCATCCACGGATGCCAATGTCCTGGCGACCGCAACCAGTCGGTTTGAGGAGTTTTCCCGGCGTGGTGTTCAGGAAGGTGATCAGTGGCAGTCCCGTATTATCCCCAAGCCCCTGAAGCTCGAAAGTCGTGGTATTGCCGTTGATATCAGTGCGGGTCTTTCTGTGGATGGGGGGGCGTTATCGACGGCGACCCTCAACGTTATAAAACAGCGTCTGGATGCCTTTGGCCTCGTTGGTGAAGGCGCCGGAGCCTATCCCGTATCAGTGGTGATCGATACAAAGTTGTCTGCGAATACTGCAGAATCTTACCGGCTTGAGGTGGGTGAGACAGGCGCTTTGGTGACCGCTGCGGACCAGTCGGGCGCCTTCTATGGACTTCAGTCATTACTTGGCCTGATCAATGTACGCGCCGGCACGCTGATGACAGCCCGGGTTGAGGATGCACCGCGTTTCCCCCATCGCGGGCTCTTTCTCGATGTAGGCCGTAACTTCCATAGCAAACCGCTGGTGCTCAAGCTGCTCGACCAGATGGCGGCTTATAAACTCAACCGTTTCCACGTCCACCTGTCTGAAGATGAAGGCTGGCGCCTGGAAGTGCCCGGTCTACCTGAACTCACCGAGATTGGCTCTCGCCGTTGTTTCGACCTGGAAGAGAACCAGTGTCTTTTACCCCAGTTAGGCTCTGGCCCTAATACGGATAACAATGGCAGCGGCCATTTCAGTGTCGAGGACTACATCGAGATTGTTCGCTATGCCGGTGAGCGTCATATCGAGGTGATCCCCGAGTTTGATATGCCCGCCCATGCCCGTGCTGCGGTTGTTTCGATGGAGGCGCGTTATCGTCGTCTGGTGGAATCAGATCCGGAAGCGGCTGCGCGCTACCGACTGATTGATGCAGAAGACAATAGCCGTTTCCTGTCGGTCCAGTTCTACGACGACAGCTACGTTAACCCCTGCATCGACTCCACCTACCAGTTTGTGGGCAAAGTGATGTCTGAGGTGCAGGCGATGCACGCGCGCGCAGGCTATCCGCTGCAAAGCTGGCATTTCGGTGGGGATGAGGCCGTCAATATTTTCGCCGGTGACAGCTTTGAAGATGCGCCAGGGCAGGACCCCGCCAAAGGAGACGTTGACGCTGGTGCTCGCAAGCAGCCGTGGTCGGGCTCCCCTCAGTGCCAGAAGCTGGTTGCCAGTGGCGCGCTTGCGGACATCTCGGAGCTGGGTAGCTACTACGCGCGCCGTGTTGCCTCTCTGGTCCATGATGCGGGGATTTCCACGCTCGGCGCATGGAATGACGGTGTTAAAGCTGTAAAAGATGCCGGCGAGGAACTTGCGACAGAAAACAGCTATGTCAACTCCTGGGCCCCGCTGTTCTGGGGTGGTGGTGATGAAAGCTCGCATTTCGCCGCCGTAGGATTTGACGTGGTGCAGTCTCACTCCGACTTTCTGTACTTCGATATGCCTTACGAGGTCGATCCGAAGGAGCTTGGTTACTATTGGGCGTCACGCCATACCGACACAAGGAAGACTTTCAGTTACACCCCCCTGGTGACGGCCCAACTGGCAGAAGTATCTACTGATCGCGATGGCAATGCCTGGTCGGCGAAAGCGGCAGATGAAAGCTTTGCCAACAGCGTACGAGGTATACAGGGGAATCTGTGGAGCGAAGTGGTGCGCACCGATGCGCAGGTGGAATATATGATATTCCCGCGGCTGCTGGCCCTGGCCGAGCGGGCGTGGCACCAGGCATCCTGGGAGTTGGATGCGGTCCCGGGGCAGGAGTTTTCTGCTGAGAGTGGTCTCGTTGATGTTGCCGCTTTGGAGGCGGACTGGAGAGGGTTTGCAGCCGCGCTGGGGCACAAAGAGCTATTCAAGCTGGATCTTACCGGGATAGGGTATCGCATTCCGGTGCCAGGAGCGTTGAATGACGCAGGGCACCTAAAAGTTGCCCAGGCCCTCCCAGGGCTGGTCACCGAATACTATGATGGTGAATCCTGGCTCCCCATCACATCCGAGACACCAGCAGAGAAAGTAGATGCCATTCGAGCGCGTAGCGCCGATGGCCGCCGCGTCAGTCGCGCTGTATCTTTCAGTGGTGTGGAAGAGGCATTGTAATCTTCCAACTCTTGGGCTCCGGTGCGGGGCCCTTCCTTCCGCACCTCTCCTTTCACTCGATACTGTTCCCCCGGAACGCTTTATCGCCACCATTCTTAGCAGGAGTTCAACCCCGAGACCTGACCCGAGGGATTGCAGCATGATGATGATTGGTGATCAGGCGGGGAAAACCAGTGCGCGGGCCACACGGGCTGGAACCGATGCACCACTGTGGAGTTCGGGCTGGGCGGGGAGGCTGGCTTCTACGGTTTGGCCGTCGGTCAGGGTTAACTGATAGAGACACTGTTCGCCAAGAAAGTCGCGCTCTGCAATCGAGACCGGCACGGCGTACTCGTGCTCCCCTATCTCGATGTCTCCACTGCGAACAAAAACCTTCACCCGGGTACCAGGTTGAAGAGTGTTCTCCGTTGTATTCATCAAGCCCATCGGGGTTTGTACCAGCCGGCTGCCAGTGACCACTCCGGTTAACAGATTGCCGCTGCCGGTCAGACGGGCGACGTCGACATTGGCGGGTGCCTGATACACTTGCTCCGGTGTATCCCATTGTAACAATTGCCCCTCTCCCATGACGCCCAGCTTGTCTGCGGCGACAAACGCTTCGTTACGGTCGTGTGTTACCAGCAGGGCCGAAGTCCCCGTTTGCTTGAGGATGTGACGTACTTCACTGGCGAGACTGCGGCGCAACTCGGTATCCAGGTTGGAGAAGGGCTCATCCAGAAGCAACAGCTTGGGGCGTGGTGCCAGCGCTCGAGCCAGAGCGACACGCTGCTGCTGGCCGCCGGATAATTGGTGCGGATATTGTTGCCCGAAGCCTTCGAGCCGGACTAGCTGTAGTAGCGATTGGGTGCGGGATTGCCGCTCGCTTTTTGGCATCGACTGGATGCCGAAGGCAATATTCTGCTCAACAGTAAGGTGTGGGAAGAGGGCATAGTCCTGAAATACCACCCCAATTTTCCGCCGCTCTGCTGGAACCTGTATCTCAGGGGAGGAAATCACCCCCCCAGATAATTGAATACTCCCCTCTGTAACCGGCTGAAAACCGGCGATGGCGTGCAACAGCGTGGTTTTGCCGCAACCGCTGGGGCCCAACAAACAGGCAATCTCCCCTGCCTGTAAAGCAAAGGAAACTGATTCAATAACCACCTGCTCGCCGTAGCGGCACTGTAGGTTTTCAATAGAGAGTATGGGATGCACGGGTTTTCCGGTAGTTTGGCTTTTAAACACTTTGGGCAGCTTTTGGGTGCAGTTGCTGATCATAGTTATCACTAAACTAACCGGTAATCAGCCCAGAGTGAAGCATACTTTTAGCAGTGCAGCGGAGGCTCGTTTGTAGGACCAGAGGTTGGGTGTTTTTTAAGCAGATGGGCTGTTAAAACACCCACCATAAACCCCGTTTGTTAATGTATCCATTCTCGTAGATATTGAGATTCGTCTATTCCAGAATCACAGTGATCAGCTGAATAGTATCGATATCTAATTGTAAAATAAGCCGGTCCAATTCAGGTTATACCATCGGCTACAGCATAGAGATCTTGAGCTGTCTAATGCTTATTGGCAAAGGTTTACTTTAATGCTTTGCTTTACCGCCAACCATGTTGATCACTTTTAGAACTCCCCCCGAATAACCGCTTAACAAAACCGGAAAAAATATCTGCAACTATATCCTCTTTGTCGATAGAGTCCTTTTCTCGTAGCCTCTCTGCCTTTTTGTCCAGTTGTGTGGCCGTATAATAATTATTGTCTATTCTAGCGTTTTCAGCCTGTGCTTCTAGCTCATTAGCTTTCGCACTTCTCTCATATATGTTAGAGGTAGGAACACACCCGGAAATGAATATAATTGACAGAGTGAAAAATAGTCTTTTCATGCTAGGCGAAACAAATTTGAGATTCATATTATTTTAATGGCAGGTGTTGGCTTGTATAGTGTTGCCAGCAATATACCATAGTTGGATGCAATAACCCTTTATACGTTTCTTGCCATATCTTTTAAAGTTCTCTTCTTACCCATGGTACACTCCCGTGTTAGGTTGAAACCTAACTATACAGGGTGTCTACTAAACGTGGGTAGGTCTTACCCTTAACACTGCGGCCAAATTCACTTTGCCACTACAATCATGAAGTTTGTTTTTTCATCTTTGCTTTGTGGTCACTTATTAATAGGAAATAAATCCATAAGGTCGATATCGCAGCAAAGAAACACCAGGTTGATACCCAGGTTTCACGCTGAGTTAAGTAGACGATAACACCGAGTAGCATGACAAGTGCCCAAAACTTTCTAAAAATTTGATTGCTCGATAATAAAAATAAAAAACCAAGTGAAGAATAAATAATATGTCCTGCTGTAATGGAGAACAACCTGTCATTGGACGTAATGTAACATAGGCTATGCCCACATATACTCGTTTTTACTAAATGTCTTGGTCCTGTTTCTAATAGGATAGGTATCCAAAGGTATAACCCAAAAACAAAACCTATGATGATTAATATAATAAAAAAAATTTTTTTCCATTTTTTTGTCTCAAGGCTATAGGCTACGATGGGTATCCAAATGAGCCAGAAAAATAGAGCAAAAAATAAAAATAAAATAGAGGATGCTTTCGTCAATGATATTAGATTTTCATTGTACCCAATCCATACCACGCCTTCACTCGCTTGCTGTAGCGCAAAAAGGAGAGGGGTGATCGCGAGTAACAAATAAGTTTTATCATTTTTTATAGCGTGTGTTGTACACAGGACGCCGCCGACAAGAAGCAGTGCAGCTGATCCGAATGATGCTGTGGCTGAAAAACACATAAGGGTATTCTCTGTATATAGAATAATGTATTTTAAGCCAGGGTCTTATAGCTTAATGTACAATATAACAATAGCTTTAACCTAGAGAAGCAGTTTACCTTCGCTAATTTGTACTAAACTCTTAAGTTCCTCTTTGAAGACTATACCAACTTCAGGGCTTTCAATTTACCCTATGAATGAAACCGAAAATATCAACAAAGATGCACCGAGTTTGCCTATGGAAGCCGATGCTTATACAGTAAAGTCTATGTCGAATGGAAGCCACATGCTAGTGTGACGCCGCTGAGTCACTTGCCATTCTTTATTCAGCTATTAACGTTGGTCATCGTTATGTCCCATGGGTTGGGGGCAGTTCGTTGCATATTAGATTAATAATGCTCCCACTAAATAAAATCTAATTGGGGCACTATTCTTATTGGTACTCTCCGGTCATACACGTTACGCGTAATTAGCGAGGATCGCCAATGACCCCAAGATAACGGAGTTATTGGATATGACTAAGGTGGTTAGCGATGACTCAGCCTGCCGTGCCTTGCTCAAACTGGCAGAAAAACTTGCTAAACAATGGTTGTAGTAATATTTGCTTAGAAGTTATCGTCCCCTATTAACGTCACCTGGGATTTTAGACGCGTATGCCTCAGTTAAACCGATCTACGGTAAACAAGAACTGGCAGTCAAAAGCTAACACGAACATAAACCTGTTTTTCCTTGTCATACTTATCAAAATTATATGATCGAGAAGTGCGACTCATTTTTGATGTTGAGGTCAAGGTGGGCAATCAAGGCCATTTGAATCACACATGGTCGGATTATTGGTCATGCTCGATTGCAGGGTAGAAATTCATAACGGATATGGAACCGCCCATTGCGGACCTGCAGGATGTGTCAGATTTGGTCTAAACTAACTCATATGATAGCCGGAGCCGGATGCAGTAACTCGTTATACATTTCTTGTTACATACTTTAAAGTGCCTCGTTCTGCCCGGCTAAGTACGGGTTTACACCATTTTTCTAACCTAGCTCCCTATCTCTTAAAGTTCTTGCTTGCCTCATCTAATGTGAGGCAGACAATAAGATCTGAGTTTATATCCAAGGAAAATCCATCTCAATTGCACATTCATAATCATCTTCTCAGAAGCAAACTGGGCAAATCAAACACTTATCCGGCTCTACAAGTGAATAGTAATCGCAGCATCCACACTGGATTGGATGATCGCCTATTTAAAATCAGTGAATTTTATAAAAGCTACATTTGGCTTCACTCGCAAAACGTATAATGCCGCCGGCCCGGAGTAGTTGACAACGGGCTGCAGCGTGGCGCTCTCGATATGGTTAGAGGGCCTCTGGAATGGCGGCCACCCCTTTTACTGAGGGTGTACTTGCGCGAACTTTGAAAAAATTGGCGGTGTCGATAGTGAGAACGCCTACCAGGCACTGGCTGAGCTACTTGAGTCTGAACACTGGCCGGTATCGAGACGGAAGAAGTGAGGAAGGGCCATCTCACAGGAATGGCGGATTGATGGCGTATTGCTATTGGAGGAACAGTAGGTAGGTTACTCCGCGGCGATGGCGATTCCGAGTGGGTGATTGGAGCCCCCGTTTGAGCCCGAGAAGGTGGTGGAGGATGTCAAGTTATGCAAGATTATCGATTCAACGAGAAGCACCTCTTATCGTAAAAAGCAACAAATGTTGTTTTTCAAACTTTACTCCTAGTAGTTTAGTTATTTCATCTTATGGCAATTTATCAGTATGCGGTAAAAATTAAGTCTCCAGTTGGTAGCCGTTTTAACAACAAAGCTTTAAATGTCATACCTCTGTTGCCTTTTGCGTATAAACATAGGATGTTGCGCGTGAGAAGCTGTTACGGAGAGAAGTCAGGGCTTGTCGATAGAAAGTAGAGGATTTACTTATGAAGACATTAACCCCCATCGCCGCAGCTATGTTAGTAGCATTTAGCGTAAATACTTTTGCGGATAATAATGCCGCCATACTATTTCAGGTTGGCAGTGGCAATATGGCCGCTACTGATCAATCAGGGGTGACTGTCCACAATAACCTAATTGTGCAGACTCAAATTGGAGATTCTAATGATTCAGATGCATCTCAAACTACCGGTACTAATAACAGCGTGACAACGCATCTACAAGTTGGAGAATCAAATTTCACAATATCTGCTCAACAGAATAGTACTTCGCTTAGTAGTATTTTGATCAATCAAACAGGTGAAATGAACGAAGCTGAGGCTGAGCAAGATGGGGTCACGGCTAGTAGTGCTCTTGTCAATCAAGTGGGCTCTATGAACAAAGCTGGGGTTTTCCAAGACGAGGTTACGGTTAGTAGCGCCCTTGTTAATCAAGTAGGTTCTATGAACGAAGCTATGGTTGAGCAAGAGGCGGGAGTGGTTGCAAGTATCAATTCAGTCAATCAAGTAGGCTCTATGAACGGAGCTGTGGTTGAGCAAGAGGTGGGAGTGGTTGCAAGTATCGCTTTCGTAAATCAAATAGGCTCTATGAACGGAGCTAACGTTTTCCAAGAAGAGGTCACGGCTAGTAGCATTTTTGTCAATCAGGTGGGCTCTATGAACCAAGCTGATGCTATGCAAGTGGAGGGAGGAGTGGTTGCAAGTATCATTTTAGTCAATCAAGTAGGCTCTATGAACGTAGCTGAAGTTGATCAACGGGCGGGAGTGTTTGCAAGTATCGGTTCAGTCAATCAAGTAGGTTCTATGAACTTAGCTGAAGTTTTTCAGCAGGATGGAATGATTACAAGTAGCGCTTTTGTCAATCAAGTAGGCTCTATGAACGAAGCTGAGGTTGCTCAAGAGGTGGGGGTGGTTGCCAGTATCGCTTCAGTCAATCAAGTAGGCTCTATGAATGACGCTGATGTTTTCCAAGAAGAGGTCACGGTTAGTAGTGCCCTTATTAACCAAGTAGGCTCTATGAACAACGCTGATGTTTCCCAAGAAGAGGTCACGGCTAGTATCGCCTTGGTCAATCAGGTAGGCGCGATGAATGATGCGACTATCATGCAAACAGATGCTGCTCTTAGCTTTGCTTCGACTACCCAGATAGGCAGTAACAATATGCATACAACAACCCAAACCGGTGTTGGTCAAACCGCTATAGCCGTACAGATTGGTATCGGTAATATGGGCACTATTGTCCAGTAGCAGTTTCCCCCTCCCCACTTGCATGACGACCTCTTAAACAAACTGAGAGGTCGTCATGCGCCTGATTCTACTTACTATATTTCTTCGAAGTTAGCTAAAGGAGGTGATTTAAAAATCCTGGCTGATGAATTTTTGGTATTCAAGCACCTATTATCGATGTAGGTGATATGTTGTAGTGGATGCAGTACAGGGTAGTGCCCAGATCTAGCTAACTCATTTCATGCTTAGCATTAGCTATTTCGAAAGCAGCCAAGTAACCTTTAGTGTTCAATGTCTTACTGCCTTGCCTGGAGCCAATCCGAATTGTTTTAAAAAATTAAGCTCACCTTGCGAAGTTCGTGATTCACTGTTTGAAAACGCAGAGTATCCTCAGGCTCAAGGTGTAGATACTTGGGTGCTAGTATCAGGCCTAATTAATCTTCCTGGCCTGAGAAGTAATTTGTATGCTATTCGTCAAGGTTTGTTTATGGAGCGCTATCGCGATTATATTACGCTCTCAAGCTTGGATGGATTTAGTAAAGCCAGTCAGCAACTGAAAAAGACAAATCCTCATCTCTTATTGATTGGTCAACTTAAAACCATTGATGATGTTGGGAATTTGAGTCACCGGCGAATTGCATAGAAATAAAGCCCATTTTTTAGCTGCTTGTCACTCCTAGTTATGTGTAGACTTCGTTTTGTCGGATAATTAAGGCGGTTGAGCGCATTGTATCAGTGGGATGATTGTGCTTGATTAGGTGATATAGTGAAAATGAAGGAAATTGATAATGATAACTAAGATAGGTAAGTAGTTCAGCGGAATACTATTACTGGTGGTTGTGGCAGTTTCAATCTTTGCTGTCAACGCGATTTATTTTAAGCCGTGGTCTATCATTGTTTTTTATGAAAGGGCATTTTTTAAAATTCAAGGAACCAATCCGGAAAATCTCACTATGTACGGTGTGCTTGAGCAATTCAGGTATTGGAAGGGTTGAGGATCCGAGAAGCAAGAAAAATCCTACCGCCACGCTTTGTAATCGATAGAGTTTTGAGGGAAATGCAGGGGTTTATTGGTGTGCCAGCCCATGAAAACATTCTGTATACTTCGCTGGAAGAACGTTTAAATAAGATTGTGGAACTTCCAGAGCATGAGCGCATTCGTATACTCGGTAAGGAAAAGGTACTAATTGATACTAAGGTACTAATTGATACTAAGGTATACCCCGCTTACAAATTAACTCTGTCACAAATTGGTCAAAGAAGAACCCTGATTCTGGTATAAACAGTAGAAGCAATTGCGACTAAATATATTTCTCATGACCTGTGGCGGACTAATAATCCGAGACTATAGCGTAGGCTATTCAGCCTTGCTGGCGGTGCAGTGGGGCATTGAAAAGGTACAACAACTTACATCAAGCTTTGTCGTGCCAAATCTACAGTCAGCTTGCAGGTATAATTGTAATAGATAGGGCTCTTTATTAAGGTGATGTAGAAATATTCCATCTAAAGTTTGTTCTGGCAATAAATTTGCGACCAACCGTTTTGTAAAATTAAAAACTCGAGGTTTTGGTTATTGTTTAATTTTTTTCTTGCGCTATAGTTCGCCCTGCTTGGTGATATCAAATTTAAATTATTTAAATTTTTTACACTTTGCATCTAATGTTAAGCCACTCTAGGGAGCAGAGTAAAAAATGAAGACATCTAAAAAGTTATTAGACAAGAAAAATTTAATTGGGATTCTTGGTTCTCTTACCTTTTGCTCAGCATTGGGTATCTCAACGAATGCAGCAGCTTTGGATGTAGTTATTATCTTGGATACAACTGGCAGTACGGGGGCATTGTTGCCTAACTGGCAGGCCAATATGGAAGCCAGCATTATTAACCCTATCAAGGCGGTTGATCCGAATGCTAGGTTTGCATTGATCTCACATTTGGATTTCCCATTTAGCCCTTACGGTGTTACAGGAGAGTATGCTTATAGAGTTGAATCTCCATTGAACTCAAATATAGCGCCACTTTTAACTGCATTAAGCAGCCTGACCTCAGGGTCTGGTGGTGATACTAAAGAATCTCAACTAGAAGCAATCTATCAAGCGAATACGGGGCTTGGTCTGGATCTGAATGGTAATGGATCATATACCGATACAGGGGATATTCTGCCTGCGCCACTGGGGTTCAATCCTTTAACTAACTCTTTTACCATTCACTTTACATCTCCGTTGGATTATCACAATGATCCTCTTGAGCCAAACTATCCTTATACTGGCGTTGTAAATAATCCTGCAGATTACAACGATGCCCTGGCAGCGTTGGCCGCAAATAATAATACTTATTTTGCGTTAACTCCTAATCCCCTATTAGCAACCGGCAGTTCTACGGCTTTAGATTTTTCAGGGAGTTCTGCAGGGGCAGCGCTTACATTAGATTCAACTTCTACTGCTGAACGACTAGCAGCAGCAACTGGAGGAGAAGTTCTTGGTGTAGGCAGTGATCTTTCTGGGGTTGAGGAGGCAATGGAGGAAATAATAGATATTGTACGTCCTTGCCCACCAGGAGAAATTCCTGTCGAGCTACCCATCGGTGTTGCTTGTGTACCAGAAGCTAGCTGAGTTTCTTTATTAGCCCTTGCTTAAGCTGGGATATTTTTCCTGGCAATACTGCCTTCAACGGTAGCGAGGGGTTATCAGGAGCCGATCTCTGGTGAGCTTTCTTTAAGCTAGAGGTTGGCTCCGTTTATCTCCAAATCTATTGTGCTCAGAGGCTCCCCAGATAGCCGCTATCTTTCCTTTACTGTTAAACGGTAACCATATCGTATTTAAAGGTTCATAAGACCAGGAATTTGCGCCAACAACACGGGGCTATTGATCACCAGCTTTATGCCATTAGGGAACTCCAATACACCCAGATTTCCCGTAGTGGCCACAGGAGATCTGATATCCACAAGAACAAAGTCAGGGGTATCAGGCACCGAAGTTTGTTCAGATAGTTTGCGATACTAGTAGAGGAGCAGGCTGTAGTTTATGTTGTGCTTACGAGCATAGCCGCGCTTGGATTGAGAGCTTTTTTCGTAGGCTCTGATACGGTTTTACCACTGGTGCTGATTCATTGGGCTTTACTCCAAAGTTGATGCAGGGGATATCATGACAGGCCGCTAAAGCAATTTGAAAAATGTGCTTCGTGTACCGCTTACGTTAATTTGCTTTGTTGTACTATATTTCACTATAGTGCCTTCAGAATTGTAGAGACAATTTCATGAATATCCGCTAATGGATTTGCTGCAACTGATCGAAGCCATTTTTCATCATCGAGTATGCAAGTAGAAAACATGCCTTCTGGTAAACGCTGATAAAGCTCATCAGTATTTAAAGTGAGAGGACGGAAAACTGTTATTCCTGTTATTGGTGTTGTCCATAAAGAAATACGATTTTCTTGGCTCAATTTAGCTGCAAGCAAAGACGCCATTGACATTGCGTGATCAATACGATCAGAAATACCCTTTTTTCCCCAGGCAATCATAGTGGCCAGCAGCGGTATTGCAGATGCGCCTCGTGAACCCTGAACTCCGATATTTGGAGCAGCCAAATAGCCTCCACCAAAACTAATTGCTGAGTTTGCCATCTCTAGCTCTCGGAACATGATCAAAGCTGAGTCTTTTGGCTGGAAAAACCATTTATGAGTAGAAACCGCTATAGAATCTGCCTTTTCTATACCATCAAGCAGAATTGCATGACTTGGACTTAAACGTAATGGACCAGCCCATGCAGCATCAACATGGCTCCATCTGGCTTGACCGATCAGTTTCAGTGAATCTATTACGCCCGTAGCCGTGGTTCCAGCCGTTAGAACCAAACAGGCCTTTGAAATATCGCCTATCCTATCAGGATCAATTTGACCCTCTGAATTGGTTGCAATCTGCTCGTAAGGCAGACCTAGTATCCTTGCAGCTTTCTCAATACTTATATGTGCAGCCTTTGAAGCAACGATTTTCTCTATTTTTCTCGTATCTCTTGCAGCCCATAGCGCTGTAAGGTTTGCGACTGTAGAGCCGGAACACATATGGCCGCCGCTCATGCCAAAAAATGGAGCCAACCACTCAATCACTTTTCTTTCGGCTTCAATAGCAAATGGTGCTGTTGCGGGGTGCAAAAGATTCTGGTTAAGACGAGAGTTCCAAAGTGTTATTGCCCATGTGATCCAAGGGGTGGGTGGGTCCATATGTGCGAATGCGTTGGGACTATCAAGGTAAGTTGCACTACCTAATACATGAGGCGCAAGAAGATTCAATGTTTCTAATTCACCTATGCCATCTACTGAAAAAGAACCTGGTAATTCATCTTGTTTAGAAGGTGGGTGACGAAGCAATTCAATTGCATGTTCCAGCCCTGCATTTGGAGCAAAGCTTTTATCCTGTTCTGTCATTCAGAGATCTCGCTTTTTTGCATAACGCCTAGCGCAACGGCGAAGGAAACGCAGCGTAGCGTAGTGAAGTCGGATTAACTGGTTTTTTAGGCTGGTTTAGGTAATTCGTAGATATCTCTACTCAAACCATCTTGGTTTCGGATAATAAGTGCAATTGGTAAGGGAGAGCTCAGCTGGTAGAGTCGGCACCTCTCCCGACCAAGAGAAAGGCACTGATGAGCTACTACCAACTGAGCGAGAACGAACGATACCAGATTTACAGCTTAAGAAAAGCCGGACACTCTCAGAAAGCAATAGCAAAATTGTTAGAGAGGCATCCCTCGACGATCAGCCGAGAGCTGCGACGTAATACAGGCTTACGAGGATATCGGCCAGGACAAGCACACACCCTTGCGGAGCTAAGACGCCAGCAAGCGTATAAGGCACAGAAAGTGACTGATAGCGTGTGGCAACAAATAGATACCCTAACTCGGAAAGAATTAAGTCCTCAGCAGACTGCAAGCTATTTAAGGAGACATACGGGTGTATCGTTACATCATGAGACGATCTATCAACTTATTTATTTAGATCAGACAAATGGTGGAGACTTATACAAGCATCTTAGGGTTGCATCAAAGCCTTATCGCAAGCGCTACGGGAAGTATGATCGACGCGGAAAGATCAAAAACAGAGTGAGCATAGATGATCGGCCAGCAGTTGTTGATCGGATGAATCGGATAGGTGACTGGGAAGGTGATACCATTATAGGCAAGGGACGTGGTGGAGCTTTGCTGACTATGGTTGAACGCAAGACGTTATACACGGTTATTGTTAGATTGACAGGTAAACGATCAGACTTGTTGGCTGAAGCAGCGGTTAGTCATATGGTGAGCATCAAAGATAAAATCAAAACAATTACCTTCGACAATGGTCTTGAATTCTCTGGTCATGAAACGATTGCAGAAGGCTTAGACGCTGAAATTTACTTTGCTCATCCATATTCATCCTGGAGGAGAGGGATCAATGAAAATACTAACGGCCTCATTCGACAGTATTTCCCAAAGGGTACCGACTTTAATAAAGTAACAGACGAGCAGGTTCAATTTGTAATGGATCGCCTGAATAGTAGACCAAGAGCGAGTCGGGGTGAAAGATCACCGAATGAATTATTTATAGGGCTGCAAGAAGATCTGCTTGCAGCATAAAGGGGTTGCAGTTATTACTTGAAACCAAGCATCATTAAACTTTGCCCGCCTAGCTTTTTTTCCACCTAGCCTTTCTACTAAGGCACGTGCAGTAATATTCTCATCATCCATATAGGTTTCTACTATATTCCATTTGAACTCGTTATAAGCGTGCAACAAAGCTGCATTAGATGCCTCTGTAGCTATACCTTTTCCGCGCCCTTCGGGTGTTACCCACCAAGTAAGTTCTCTAGGCCAGTCTTTACCTTGCCAAAAACCACACTTTCCAATATAGCTATTATCTGATTTCAACTGAATGGCCCAAACACCAAAGCCAAGTAAATGCCATGATCCTAGGTCGGCTTTCAATCTAGCCAAAACTTGCTCTTTTTTAATGGGCCCGCCATACATTTTCGATGCTTCTTTATCTGTATAAAATTCCTCATATGCTCCAAAGCACTCTATGCTTGGAGGAACTAATCTGAGCCTTTTGGTCTCTATTATTGGTATCATACTTTTCTCTTCAGTCTAATGCCTTAAGCCGTGGGCCGAAAAGACGCTAGGATTTTTGGTCCGTTGCCTAAACTTGTTAGAGTGAATCTCACACATTAGTTTTCGCGGACAAAATTCATCAGACAGAGCGCTAAAAGCAAAGTTGCAATAACGCCTGATCCTCCAGCAATAGCAGAGGGCAAAAAGGCATCTCGTCCAAACGCAATCAAAATTGCATTAGCGAATATGGCAACAACGCCAACCAATGCAGTCACACCTCCCAATGCCTTGCTATTACTATGCATTTTGGCGATTCCGAAAATGAGTGCAGCAAAGCCTAACAAGAGCTTTGCTGCGTAATAGATCATAAAGGACAAGGCTACAACTGCCCCTGCTGCAGTTCCAAGCGCGTCAAGTTGACTAGCGGCTTCGCGAAATGGTCCGAACATAGTAAGACCAATGCTAACCTGGACTACATTCAGTACTGCGCTGAACGCAATAGCGGACCATCCAACTTGATAGTTACTAGCTTGCACCATTGCGGCTCCGGCAAATGCTGAGAGAATAGTGAAGAGTAAACCTTCGAGCCCCCAAAGAATTTGCCGTGGGGCGTTAATCTCTGCAATGTAGAGAGCAGTATAAACTGTCTGCGTAAGCGCCAGTACCAACAGCAGATATGATGTAATTTGAATAGTTTGTTTATTAGTAAAATTCATAGTTACATTCCTCGTATTTTCTGTGCCTGGCTTTTACTTTTAGGGCGACGGTTGTATGTAACTATCGCTCCAATATAATCTATCTAAAGTTATTAGCTGATAGCCGATTAGTCCAATTCATCAGGTTCCGTCTAACGTCGTCATCGCCCACCGGAAGTAGCTGGTGCTTTTTGTGCTCGGAACGAAAGGTGACAGTAGTCGGAGTTCCGTTGTCTGTCCTTGTATGGTTGTTCATGTCTGATTCTGATATTGGAATTCCTTTTCGCTAACGGAAAAATTGAGACCCACCTTCGGCGGCCACCGAAGGCCTTGTTTATCACAGTTCGCTGCAGCGCCGGTTCGTAAAAGACCGATAACAAGTATGAACGTGATAAGCACTCACTAGGCATAACTCGAATAGTCATGTGGGCCTCGAGCCCGAATAGCAAGGCGGAGATAGCTTATCTTATGGAACCTCAAGAGATCAATGTCGGTATCGATATTAGCAGCAAACAGCTCGATATTTTTGTGAGACCAACTGGCCAATTCTTTAGTGTTACCAATGATAAAGGTGGTATTAAGGACGCCATTAAACGACTGCAACCCCTTAAACCCAAAAGAGTACTTATCGAGTCCACCGGAAGACTTGAACTGGAGTTCGTCTGTGCTGCTCACAAAGCGGGATTGCCGATTGTTGTTTGCAATCCTTCGCAGGTAAGAAACTTTGCAAAGTCAGCGGGACGACTCGCCAAAACTGACAAGCTGGATGCTGTCGACATTGCTCACTTTGAGGAGGCAATGAAGCCGAGGCTATCATCGATAAAACCTGAAAATTAAGGAATATCAGTGAGTTACTGATTGTAAAAAGTCAGTGCTTGGAGATGAGTACAATGCAAAAGAACCGTCTCAAGCGAATGCCTAAATCTGTACACAAACCTATTCAATCCATATTGAAAGCCATCAAAAAAGAGTTAGAAGTAATCGACAAGCAGCTGGATAAACTCGTCAGCAGTATTGCCGAATGGCGACAAAAACGCGACCTACTGTTAAGCGCTAAGGGGTCGGGAATGTGTTGGCCTACACCCTGATGAGCGAACTACCTGAACTAGGAAAATTGAACCGTAAAGAAATCGCCACACTCGTAGGAATCGCCCCAATGAACCGAGATAGCGGCAGCTTCCAGGGCAAGAGATATATTCGAGGCGGAAGGCATCGCGTAAGCACAGTTCTGTTTGTTTCCATCATGTCAGCTATCCAGTGCCATCCTAAATTAAAGCCAATGTATAAACGCTTAGTCGACGCTGGCAAACCCAAAAAAGTGGCTCTCATTGCATGTATGAGAAAGCAAATTACCATTCTGAGTACGATGGTAAAAACAACACATACTGGGATGAAAATATAGTTTAAAAGCTTGACGAAGAATCATAGTCACTTGTTATGCAATTTATTGCACATCATTATCCCTGGCTTTTCGAATAAGTGAAGTGATATAGGCCAACTGCTTATCTTTTCCTGTAGCGTAGCTTTCCCAGTCATTAATTATGTGGTGATCTGGAATAACCCCGTTAGTTGAGTTATTTTGAAATCGGTACATCCTTTTCGAATATTGTACGTATCGTTTCGAATTAGGCAGTGTAAAACCATCGGCATCTTGGTACCCAATTGGATTTGCGCCAGTTGGTTCACCGACTAACGTTGCATTTAGTATACTCCTGTACTGTGCAGCATTACTCATTCCTGCTGAATATGTATGCCCACCGATAAGAACATAAATTCCATTATTCCAATTTAGGCCATCTACCAGAATTAGGTGATTTGCTAACAGCAATCCTAAGAAAAAGTCACCACCGCCATTTTCTCTTAAGTCTATAATCAAATTCTGAATGTTATTTTTGTTTAGATAGTCTTCGACATCCTCAGCAAAAGATTGCATTTCACTGCGGGATGGATAGTTGGAGAAATGCAGGTAAGCGGTCCTCAACGGTCGATTAACAGAGAGCCACAAACCATCTGTTTTCTTTATATCTGGATGAGAGAATATGCCCCTATCGAGGCTTAGTCGATGTATGACATCTGACATAAACTCATTCATTGAAATTGCATTAGCATTAATATTTATTCTTGATTTATTTTCATCGAAAAATGTGAAAGTGGCATGCCCAAGAGCAGAAGTTATGTGCAACCCGTAAAGTAACTCAGATACATTGAGATGCCATCGATAACCAGAACGAAGTGAGTATTTATTTTCAACTCCTTGTATTACCGGGTTAATTTTGTCCAATACTTCATCTAGAGGCACTCCATCAATAGCGATAAGTTCGTTACCCAACAAGTTTTTAAACTTTGTACTCGCGGCCATAACTCGTATTTTACCGTCTACCCACTCTAACGAGAAAGGATAGTGTTCATGCGGTCCGCCCATTGCAGAAAACTGAGTATGACCGTCACCGATAGATCGCGTTATACCCATCATCTCGACCATAATTTCATGCTTATTTAAACTGGATAGCTTGTTAGTCAGATCTTCGATTTTTTGGTTAAAGACTACATTATTTATAGAATGATAAAGATTTATATGCTTATCTTTCAGAGTGCTTTTGTAGTAATCAATATCTTCCTTCCATAATTCAGAGTTACTTTTTTCATTAGTTATATCAACACGTTTAACCGACATCCCTAGTAAACAGATAGTAATGAGTAAGAAAGCTAATATGATTGTTTTATGCATTAACTTAGATCCTTTACCGCCTCAATTTGCGGCGAATGGTAGTGAGTCCGGGCGCGATCAGCGCCGTACAACATTGACTTGTTATGAGTTTGCTGCACATTTTATATACTCACGTACTTTTTTACTTAGGTTGAAACATTCCGAGAACCATACACCGCCTAGTTCTGAGCCATCTTCTTTAACAACAGCTTTTGTATTACACCCAGCTTCAACTAATGCTTCCAGCATGCGCAGCGATTCTCTGCAACAAGCCCTAAGAAAGGGGGTTTTGTCCATATAAGTACGAAGCTCTATATCTGCACCTGACGAAATTAAGAGTTTTACAATTGCGACAGACGTTGATTCATCGTGATGTACCGTATCAATTAAACAGTGTATGGGCGACTCCCCGCACGTATTTACGAAATTCGGATCAGCTTCGAGATTCAAATAGTGCTTGACGTACTCTACTTGCTTATTCTTGCATGCAGCCAATAAAAGAGTATCGCCAAATGAATCGACTTCATCTATATCCCCATAAGGCCCATAGCATTCGTCAATATCACTTGGTGATAGTTCTTTTAATTCCGATTCATAGCGCGCATTCTGAATCATGGTTTACTCATAACGCGCACAAAGTAAGACGTCCCACGGAGGCCCGGAGCAAACTGCCTGTGTTTGTTAAGGCTTTCTGAGATGCTGCCATATATAGAAACCACCCACTAACGTACCAACGGGAAAGTTGACAATGCTAACCATTGAAAATGGTAGAGCTAAATTTACTGCGAATTTAGAGTCTTTAATGACCAAAAAACCTGCAAAGATACCGACAATATTTACCAATGCAAAAAGCAGCAAAAATGTTGCGGAAAGACCAATAAAGCTGCCGGGATGGCTCGCGATAGCCTCTCCGAATTGCCCGAACATAACAGAAAATCCAGTAAGTAAGCCAATGGCCATGAAGACTGAGTAAATTATTATCATCCATCCCGCAATCAATTGTTCCTTGCTCATCTCTCCATCCTTGGGCTAGAGCCTTAACGCCCAGCGTTGGCTGTCGCTCTGCCGCTGCTTGTATGGTTGTTCTTGTCCGATTCTGATGTTGAAAATCCTTTTCGCTAACGGGTAAATTGAGACCCACCTTCGGTGGCCTCCGAAGGCCTTGTTTGCCACAGTTCGTTGCATTGCCGGCTCATAAAAGACCGATAACAAGTAGGAACGTGACAGACACTCACTAGGCATAACTCGAATAGTCATGTGGGCCTCGAGCCCGAATAGCAAGGCGGAGATAGCTTATCTTATGGAACCTCAAGAGATCAATGTCGGTATCGATACTAGCAGCAAACAGCTCGATATTTCTGTGAGACCAACTGGCCAATTCTTTAGTGTTACCAATGATAAAGATGGTATTAAGGACGCCATTAAACGACTGCAACCCCTTAAACCCAAAAGGGTACTTATCGAGTCCACAGGAAGGCTTGAACTGGAATTTGTCTGTGCTGCCCACAAAGCGGGATTGCCGATAGTTGTTTGCAATCCTTCGCAGGTAAGAAACTTTGCAAAGTCAGCGGGGCGACTCGCCAAAACTGACAAGCTGGATGCTGTCGACATTGCTCACTTTGGGGAGGCAATGAAGCCGAGGCTATCGTCGATAAAACCTGAAAAATTAAGGAATATCAGTGATTTACTGGTTGTAAGAAGCCAGTGCTTGGAGATGAGCACCATGCAAAAGAACCGTCTCAAGCGAATGCCTAAATCTGTACACAAACCTATTCAATCCATATTGAAAGCCATCAAAAAAGAGTTAGAAGTAATCGACAAGCAACTGGATAAACTCGTCAACAGTATTGCCGAGTGGCGACAAAAACGCGACCTATTGTTAAGCGCTAAAGGAGTCGGGAATGTGTTGGCCTACACCCTGATGAGCGAACTACCTGAACTAGGAAAATTGAACCGTAAAGAAATCGCCGCACTCGTAGGAATCGCCCCAATGAACCGTGATAGCGGCAACTTCTAGGGCAAGCGATATATTCGAGGCGGAAGGCATCGCGTACGCATAGTTCTGTTTGTTTCCATCATGTCGGCCATACAGCATCATCCCAAACTAAAGCCAATGTATAGGCGATTAGTCGACGCTGGCAAACCTAAAAAGGTCGCTCTGATTGCCTGCATGAGAAAGCAGATTACGATCCTGAATACGATGGTGAAAAATAACATCTATTGGGATGAAAGTATGGCTTAATAACTTGACGAGCAACCATAGTCACTTGTTAACTCATGGAATCCAGCTATCGAAAGTAGCAAATTAGCGACTCGGGAGAATTGCTGTTCGACGTATGCCTCATTCCGCAGCCCATTCCAACGTAATACAATCCTTTTCTTGCCGCCATAAGCAGCCTCTAGAAATACATCGGCACCATCAAATCCTATAGGACAACGGCTTAATTCCGAATGATGGGAATCATAATGCGCGAATGGGTCTTTTCTGAAATCACAATATTTTTCCACTAGGCTTTCGTAGCTATCTAATTCAAATAGCTTTAATGCCTTGAACTCAGATACAACTCTAACAAAATCATCCGTGCTTATGGAGTACTCGCCATTAAGGTCCAGCGTACGATCATGCCGATGGTAGATTGTTACGACTTTTGGCTCATCGCACGATGGGATTACGACGAGACGGAATGCTGCACTATATTCAGGACTCAACCCACACAGGGGCGACTCACCTAGTTGTGATATCCGCTCTCTATAGTGGTCAGGTTCGTCGGAACTCTCGCAATTGACGCCCGCAGTGAGACTCGACGCGTAGAAAATAGAGATAAGTAATATCAACGTACGCATAATTTTATAGAGTTAACGCCTCAATCTTGGGCGGTGCCGCGTAGCGGTGACGTCCCATGCATTGACTTGGTACGCCCAGCATGGGCGTGGACTAATGGGGTGAAAGTCCCCTGTAGGAGGATCACCATTTAATGGACTCCATTAAATGCTAACTACTAGCGAATGGCAACTGCAATGCCGTGAGGTCTTGTGGGGAGGAAGCCGCTAGCAAAACTACGAGCTTACGAACACAAACATCCTATAAGGTTTAGTCTGGAGGCGAGGTGGCCAAGGATGCCGAAGCCATGTGATCTAACGGGTAGAGTAAATGATGCAGTTGTGTAGTTGAATCACCCCGGGTTTTTCAGAGGCAATTTTATTTGAGTCATGCCGCTTGGCCAGACTCGACTTGCTGATAATACCGGTTTTCGTATTCGGCTGGAGGCATATCGCCAATTGACCCTAGAATGCGTCTATGGTTAAACCAGTCGACCCAGGTCAAGGTTGCGTGCTCAACCTCATTCAACCCTTTCCAGGGACCTGCTCTGTGAATGATTTCCGCCTTGAATAAACCGTTAATGGTTTCTGCCAGTGCGTTGTCGTAGGAATCGCCGACGCTGCCGACTGACGCTTGGAAGCCCGCTTCAATAAGCCGCTCGGTATATCGGATCGACAGGTACTGACTACCTCGATCACTGTGATGGATAACGCCGCGGGGCTTACCTCGTGCCCACAGTGCCTGCTCCAGAGCATCAAGCACAATGTCGGTTTGAAGGTTCTTTAACACGCGCCAGCCAACAATGTAGCGGGAGAATACGTCGACAACGAATGCGACATAAACAAAGCCAGACCAGGTTGCAACATAGGTTATGTCGGCCACCCAAAGCTGGTTGGGGCGCTCCGCCGTAAACTCGCGATTTACCAGATCCAGCGGCTTGTCAGACAGCTCATCCGGGATAGTCGTAACACAGTGTTTGCCTCTTCGGACGCCTTCCAACTGCAGCACCTTCATCAACCGTTCAACTGTGCATCGGGCGACTTTTACATCCTCACGGTTAAGCTGCTTCCAGATCTTGCGAGCACCATAGACGTGATGGTTTTCTTCGTAGACCCGCTGGATCTCAGGCTTTAGCTCATCGTCACGTTGAGCACGCACACAGCATTGCTCTGGATTGTCTTGCAGATGCTTGCAGCGGTAGTAGGTCGACGGTGCAATCGGCAGAACCTCACAGATTGACTCGACACCGTGCGCCTCACGCTCCTGGTCAATGAATGCCACCATTACTTCGGTTTGCGGTCGAGCTCCGCCTGGGCGAAAAAAGCGGCTGCCTTGCGCAAAATTTCGTTAGCACGCTTCAGTTCGCGGACTTCGCGCTCCAGCTCTTTAAGGCGGGCCGCATCACCACTGGTGGTGCCGGACTTGGTGCCGTTGTCGACTTCTATCTTGTTGACCCATGCTCGTAGAGTCTCAGGTGTACAGCCGATCTTGGAGGCGATAGATGTAATCGCTGCCCAGCGTGATTGATGCTCATGCTCGCTGGTCAACACCATGCGAACTGCGCGTTCCCGTACTTCGGGGGAGTATCCAGGTCGTTTGCTCATAGGCTAATTCTCTCAAGAAACTTAGCCTCCGAGAAACCCGGGGTGATTCATATTTTTAGGTGAGTTACGCTCTACTTGTTCTTGAAGATAAAGCATGCCTTCCCCTTTTTTCGTAAATAAAGGAAGGTTCCTCCTTGGCTGAAAAATAAATATACAGAAGATTTTTGCAGGTGTGCTTTGGTGAAAATAGTAAAATTATCTTACCTGTTGGGTCAGGTTTTATTGGGCTTCCAAGTGGCCTTCGGCTACTTTATAGGCCTGGACTTTTTGAGGCTTTTCCACCTACAAGGGTGGCGGGGTCCAGGCGGTAGAATTGGCTTAGTTCTCTGTAGAGTTTTGGGTGTAAAGCCCGCATAGCGACAGGGATTGTGTAGAAGCTTTCAGTGGCTACTGCAAAAAATTCGGCTGGAGATTGAGCGCCGTATAAATCCAGTACCGAGGGAGTATCTCCGGGGATCTGTCCAAACTCGGCCCTTTGTCGGAGGCGATGAAATTCCCGGCTCATCACCTCTGCCCAGTTAGCTCCTTCGTTCGTCTTCTCAAATAGGGGACGTCCATCAAAGTAACCATCTTCTTCATCTACCTTATGGGCAAATTCATGTAGAGCAACATTATGCCCCCGCTGTGGAAATCGCAGGTCCTCCTCCAAGTCTCCCCAAGAAAGTACAACTGGTCCCCGGTAGTGGGCCTCACCCTCACGCGCACTGCGCTTGGCTGTTTCTACGAAGCCCTCTCTACGGGTCTCGTGGGCCACATAAGTATCCGGGTAGAGCAGCAGGCTGTACAAATTGGGGTAACACTCATTCTTACGTCCCAATAGCAGTAGGCAGGCATGTGCGGCAATTGCTACTCGCATCCGTTCGGTAACCTGAAGGCCATCAAAGCCGACAAATTCCTTGTCGTGGAGGAAGAGGACAATATTGCCTCTCAATTCCTGTTGTTGGGTGGTATTCAGATAGTGATATAAGGGCAGTGTCTCTTGCAGCAGTTGCAACTGTTCCCGAGTTAGTTCTTGCGCTCGGCGGTACCTGATGCGCCAGCGGCGATAGAAGAGGGGCACAAGCCAAACTGTCAGGGCAAGCAGAATAATAATGATAAAAGCACTCATAAATTTATTGCCGGCTGTTTGGCTGAGATATTTTCGCCTATTTTAAACGCTTCACAAGGGGTGCCCTGGTGGTATTTCATTTGCCACTGTTCGTTGTTGAGTACCCAGGTAGAGGCGCGTTTGCAAAAATCGGAATAGTTTCCCTGTCGGTCACAGTGAGCGGTGCGATAAAGTAATAGACGTACAGATTCAGAGAGTAGTGTGCATTGGTAATCTTGGCTGTGGATTTGCCACTCTCTGTTTTCCTCAGACTTCATTATTGCAATAATCATGTTGAAGTCATAACTGCTTCCGGATTTTCCGGTTTCACGAAAATCTGGGCTTAATAATTTCTTCACTGCTACCTGATTTCTACGGACTTCTACGCAATGTAATGCAGTTTCGTATCTAATCAATTGCTCCATATCTGGCATCATTTTTGGGTTACCTGTCAAATTTAAATCAATAGAAATTGGGTATACCATTTCGTGTACTTTGCAAGTTTGACTTCTTGGTCCCTCAAAAAATTTGGATCTTAGATAAGGAATTGGTGACTCCAGCTCACGGACCAGTTTTAGTTTCAATAACTTCTGGATTGGGGGCATAGGCGCAGCTTTCAAGCCTTTGATCATTAAAATTTGCTGATGAGGTCTAGTCGTAGTGCATAAAATTTTTATCAGCTAGTTGATTGTCGCGGCTTGATAAATAGTCTTAAAGCGCTAACACTTATGGCGTCTGAGTGATTTTGCGTCGTTTTGGAGAAGGTTATGCGTATGCGTTCCTTAATTGCTGTTCTTGTATTTATGTTTGGCGCCTTGGCGCAAGCGATCGCCCAGTCGGGCGGTACGCCTCTGAAAGTGGCAATTGCCGGTGATGCCCCCCCTTATGTGATCAACAATGCTAGCAGTGGTTTGGAAGTGGATATTGTGCGGGAGGCGCTCCCGGGGTATTCATTGAGATTTATGCAGATGGGCTTTGCGGAAACCGCTCCAGCACTAGAGCAGGGTAAAGTACAGGCTGCAGTCAATGTGATGAAAAAAGATGATGATCTTTTTTATTCCAATAATATGATCAGCTTTGCTAATTACGGTATTACCAAAGCCAGCGATAAAATGAAAATTGACAGTATTTCGGACCTTGCCGGTAAGAAAGTCATTACCTGGCAGGGTGCTCCAATGGATTTGGGGCCAGAGTTTGAAAAGATGTATGGTCCAAATGGTACACAGCGCCAGAATATTGTTCAGGCGCCGACCGCCTCCGACTTGGTTGCGCAGTTTTGGAAGATGAAAGATGTAGTGGCGGTTGTGGATATGGAGCTGTTCAAGTATTTCAGTAATAAAATGGGATATAAAATGGATCAGGTTAACCTTTTCCAGATTTTCCCCCTAATGACAGATTTTCGTGTGGGATTCCGCGATCAAAAGGTGCGAGATGACTTTAATCGCGGCCTGGCAGAGCTGTGTCGTACCGGTCGCTTTAAGGAGTTGTTGAAGAAATACGATGTCGTGCAAAAGCAGGATGTTTGTAAGTAATTTTTTCTTGGACACCTATAAGAATTATGGTGCGCAAAAAGAAAAAAAGGCCGGGATTTTTGCTCGGCCCTTTGATGCCTGTAAGGCTTGGCGTCATTGTGCCAAATTTATCAGTATTCCACTCAAAGGTTCTGCAGTTTCTCTCTTGCCGTGGTAGCTGAAGGGGCTGACTTTAGGGGGTGCTGAGCAATAATGAGCTGGTCTCCCGGGTTTTATATATTCTGGATAGTAAGATCTTAAGAAAGATTGAGTACACCTCCAATTAGAAGTGGGATACATGTACCTGTCTGTATCGAGCTATATTGTTGGCGGAAGGGTTCCAGGCTAAGTATCAGCGTGTTTATCTGAAGGTTATGGATTTTAGAGTTCTTAAACAATAAAT
Organism: Microbulbifer sp. GL-2; assembly: GCF_007183175.1. Classification (NCBI taxonomy): domain Bacteria; kingdom Pseudomonadati; phylum Pseudomonadota; class Gammaproteobacteria; order Cellvibrionales; family Microbulbiferaceae; genus Microbulbifer; species Microbulbifer sp. GL-2. Next base: position 149,926 of record NZ_AP019807.1, on the reverse strand, counting down.
GTTGAAAAGAATACGGTGGTGAAATTCAGCTTCGGTCTCCTGGCTTTCTTTTCGGTAAACAATTTGCCCTTATGGATAGGGTTAACCACGAGTCATGTCAACCTTACTGGAGTAAAAGGCGACGTGCTCTTTTAGGGTGATACATTCCTCATATGGATCTTTATACTCCCAGGCGGCATCAGTAATATTCTTTCCATTGGCCTGAATTGACCAGTAATTAGCTCTCCCTTTAAATGGGCAATAGCTGGTAGTTTTACTTTCCAAAAGCACCTGCTGGTTTACATCACAAAGAGGAATGTAAAATACTTCGGGTAGGCCGGACTCCTTTACAGAAAGAGCCTTAGCGGTTGTTGCTACTTTTATCCCTTTGGCGCGTATTTCCAAGTTTCCATTTAGTGGTGAAATTTCCACTTTGTGATCAGGGTTTTCTTTAAAACCTGGAGCGGGATGGGCCATGCTATTCAGTCCTCCAATAGTCTTAATGTTGTATTTTGGGTTGAGCCCTTTCATAGCGCATTTGGGGGGGATTACCAGCGTAGGGTAAAGTTAACATGAGGCAAATATTAACTGCAGTATATAAATGATTTTACTCTGAGCTCTGTTTTAATTCAGGAGCCCCTACTACATAGCTGGTAGATCCTTTCCCTGATCCAGATATGTGCCGAGCTATAATGTGTGCGCTCATGCCACGCCATTATTTTATTGAACCCTGGAACTTCGAATGGCAGCTTAGCCGTCGTGAGGCCGTCGATATCCTCGATGAGTTTTTTTGGTACAACCGCACAGAGTTCACAGTTTTTCAGGATTTCTATCAAGGATAAAAAGCTGGGGACTGAGACCGAAACTTGTCTTTGCTTGCCCAGGGAGTCCAGAACAGTGTCAGTTATTCCATGGAAGGTGTTGCCGGAAAAGGAAACAATTCCATGTTTCATGCTGCAGAAATTATCTAAAGTCAGCGTCTTTTTGTGGGCCATTGGGTGGCCCTCTGCCAAAACACAGATATAACTTTCTTCAAATAGTGTTTTTGCCCTCAATTCCTTGTGCGCTGCATCGGGTGTAGTGATTGCCAGGTCCAGCTGGCCCCGCTCCATTAGGGCAAAGGTTTGCGTGTCATTTACCATTTGGATAGAAGTTTGAATATTTGGGGCTTCTTCCTGCAGTGCACAGATTAATGGTGTGACAATGGTCTTTAGAGCGTAGTCCGTGGCGGCAATGGAAAACGTCATGGTGCTTTCCTGTGGATTAAAGGTTGAAGGTGCCAGAATGCTCTCTATTTCGCTCAGAACTTTCTTAATAGGAGCTGCCAGTTCCAAGGCCCGTGGTGTGGGGTTGATTCCATGTTGTGAGCGAATAAACAGGGGGTCATTGAGGCTGCTGCGCAATCTCGTCAGCATGCCGCTCACAGCTGGTTGGGTTACAGACAATCGCTCTGCCGCCCGGGATACATTGCACTCATCCATCAGGGTATCAAAGGCTCTGAGAAGGTTTAGGTCGATATTTCTGATATTTGCCATTGCTGCTCGCAGTCACAAGCTTCTATTGGGGGGCATCTTGTCGACACCCTCAATTCTGTGACCTTATAAGGTAGTTTTGGATTGGGTTTCTAGTATCCGCCTCTGAATTTAAAAAGAAAGGTTGGCGGAGGTGGGTTCTAGTTGGGAGCTATCGGCAAAAAAAGAAAAAGGGCTTATATCTTGCGATATAAGCCCTTTTGTATGGCGCGCTCGGGAGGATTCGAACCTCCGACCGCCTGGTTCGTAGCCAGGTACTCTATCCAGCTGAGCTACGAGCGCGTTGTTGTTGCGAACTATAGTCAGTTGATCTTGCTGAGTCAACTGATTTTTAAAGGAAAATTCCTTAAAAATCCGCTAGTTACCGAACTTCTCTAACTTCCTGAGGAATGGCTTGGAAGTTCGATAGGGCGCGCATTCTGCCGTGTGGCGAGGGAGTTTGCAAGTCCTGTTGTTAAAAATAGTGGCAGTGGCGCCTTTGGGGATGTACTCCTGGGGTTGAAGGTGAGGGCGAGGCGCTGAATCCGTCCTTGCTGGCGGGGATCTATACTTAGTGCTCGAGCCCATGGCGGCTACTCCTTTATTGGAACCCGCTCGTCCCAGATTTAGTGAGACTCTATGGCAATGGCAGACGACCAGGATAGGGGGCAAAAACTGCCGCCGGAGGAGCCGCAATCACCCATATCGGGCAAACCCTTGCAGCAGAGCCCTCTGAGTTGGCTGCAGTATGGGGTTCTGATCTTTCTGGTTATTATGACCTTTCAGTACTGTTCCAATGGGCGTTTGGGCACACCCAGCGAGGCCCTTGCTTATAGTGACTTCAAGAACGCGGTAAGTGATGGCAAGGTCGCCACAGTGGTGTTTGAGGGTGAGCGCATCATAGGGACTTTCAGACGACCTGAGGGTGAGAGCAAAGTTGAAAAAGGCAAACAGGAATCGCTGCGCTTTAACACTACTTTGCCTTCGGTACAGGATCCTGAGCTGCTTCCTTTATTGGAGAAACAGAAAGTAGAGATCCAGGCGAAGTCGTCTCAGGGTGGTTTCTTACAGCGCCTGCTGATTCTCCTTTTACCCTGGGTTCTGATTATTGGCTTGTTGATCTGGCTGGGGCGACGGATGCAGGAAAAAATGAGCGGGGCTGCACCCGGTAGTCCTTTCGGCTTCGCTCGCTCTCCTGCCAAGCGCTATGAGCGGAGTGAATCGCAGGTAACTTTTGACGATGTGGCGGGCCTGAGTAATGCCAAGAAAGACCTGCAGGAAATAGCCGGTTATCTCAAAGATCCGGAACACTACCGCAAGCTGGGGGCTAAAATTCCCAAAGGTATACTCCTGATGGGCCCTCCAGGCACAGGAAAGACGCTGATGGCCAAAGCCCTGGCGGGGGAAAGTGAGGCTCCATTTTTCAGTATCAGCGGTTCAGAGTTTATTGAGATGTTTGTGGGTGTTGGCGCATCGCGAGTGAGGGATATGTTTGCCGACGCAAAGAAAGAGGCACCTGCAATCATCTTTATCGATGAGATTGATTCTGTTGGGCGTGCTCGGGGAACCGGTCTTGGGGGCGGGCATGACGAACGCGAGCAAACCCTCAACCAGATACTGGGGGAAATGGATGGCTTCGATCCACAGGAGGCAGTGGTTGTGGTCGCGGCTACCAACCGGCCGGATGTGCTGGATGCTGCGCTCCTGCGCCCAGGTCGATTTGATCGCAAGATTACCCTGGATTTACCGGACAAGGTAGCCCGTGAAGAGATACTGCAAATTCACTCCCGGGAGGTTCCTTTTGTTGAAGATGTGGATATGGAGCACTTGGCTGCCCTGACTGCGGGCTTTGCCGGGGCAGACCTGGAAAACCTGATTAATGAGGCCGCTTTGTTGGCCGGTAGGGAAAACAGGTCGGCGGTGGATATGGACTGCCTGCTACGCGCTAGGGATAAAGTGGTACTCGGAGGCGAGCGTGAAATGGTGATGGGTGAAGAGGATAAAAAGACTGTTGCCTACCATGAAGCTGGCCATGCACTGGCTGCAACATTACTCCCCAATGCGGATCCCTTGGAAAAGGCCACAATTATTCCTAGAGGGCACAGTCTTGGAGCAACGGAGCAAATTCCTGCCGAAGAACACCACAATATGCGAGCCAGCTATTTGAGGGACCGCATCGGGGTAATGTTGGGAGGTAGGGTAGCTGAGCGGGTCGTCTTTGGCGAGGTAAGTACCGGGGCAGAGTCGGATCTGAAGCAGGCCACACGTTTGGCACAGCATATGGTTACACACTGGGGGATGAGTGAGAAGCTGGGGCCTGTGGCCTTTCGCCGCGGAGAAGAGCATATATTTCTGGGCAAGGAAATGGCTCAGCAGAAAGATTTCAGTGAGCATACTTCTGAGATTATTGACGATGAAGTTATTGCACTGGTAAGCGGCATAGAGAGGGAGGTCGAACAACTTCTGGGGACACACCGTGGGCAGCTGGATGCTCTGGCAGAAGTGTTGCTGGAAAAAGAAACCCTGAATGCGGTGGAAATATACAGGGTTATTGCGCAGGCAGGCGGTTAAAATTTATTGCCACACCAATTATTCAAAAAATTATTTATAAATTTTACAAATAACACTCTAGACTTGGTGGTCGAAAAATTGATTTTTTTGAATAGTTGGTCATATTTCTTTGGTGCCCAGGTATTACTGGAATATTCAAAAGTACCACTTGTTACTTTTTCTCAACTAAGTTCGCATGACATATTTTGTTGACTGCTTGGTCTCATGGAGTGATATTAAATAATGATTTCAGTTGGTGATGATCTGGTTTGTGAATTGATGAGGTTTTTTCGATATTTATAACAAATATCAATTTTTCCTTTTGTCTGCTGGTTTAAAACGGCAGGACAAGCTGTATTTTTGCCTTATTTATAAGGTATTCAGGTTTTCGAGGGAGGGAAATGTTTTCGCACTTAAACGGTGCGTTTTACAATTTTTCTACTCGTAACTTTTCTATTTTGTTGTTGAAGGCGAACTTTCCAGACTAATTGAGTTATTTTTATCGTTATCCACGATAAATAGACTTCCACCCGTCGTTATGAGCCTGTAATCTGTCTGCGTCACAGAAATCATGCAAACTCTGTGTCTCTTTATCAGCACGGTCTTTGATCGGAGTCTCGTTAAAGTCGGAATCTCATTTAGAGGGTAGAGCGGCGAGACCAGGTGGTACCGATTGCGATAAGTCCGTTGTTGTAGATAAAAAAAATAAAACAATGGAGAGAAAACATGGGAAGTCCGTCAAGACTCAAGCAGCACTCTGCTCTGCTTTCCGCCTGTTCAGTAGCAACTCTTTGGTTAGCCAGTGGTGCAACCCCTAGTTTTGCCGCTGAGGGTTCGGTTAGTACTCTTATGGAAGAGGTGCAAGTTACCGCGCGCAAACGCGCTGATGCGGAGATATTGCAAGAGGTACCGGTAGCGGCTACGGCTTATTCAGGCGATCAACTGGAGGCCTTACACACCAAGGACCTGCAAAGTCTCTCATTCAAAATGCCCAACGTTCAGCTGGAGGATGTGGGTACCGTTAAAAATACTGCAAACTTTACCGTGCGCGGCCTCGGCATTAACAGCTCCATTCCATCTATTGACCCCACTGTTGGGGTTTTTGTCGATGGTATGTACCTAGGGGTAAACGCGGGTGTTGTTACCGACCTATTTGACCTTGAGGGCATTGAGGTCTTACGCGGCCCCCAGGGGTTACTGTTTGGTCGTAATGTTACCGGTGGTGCCGTGGTAATCAAAACCGCGCGCCCTACAGAAGAGTTTTCATCCCGGGTCAAGGCCTCAGTAACAGACAATCTGGATACCGTAACGGCGGGCTCTATCAATGGGGCTATCGCAGACTCAGTAAACGGGCGCCTAACGGTTTATTACAATGATGACCGGGGTTGGTTCGAGAATGTGGCAACTGGCAATGATAACGCCGGAGCTTCCGACAGTTGGTTTATTCGTCCAAGCTTTAGTATCCAGCTCAATGAAACAGCCGAACTGTTGGTGCGCATGGAGCATGGCCGTATGGATTCTGACGGTGCGGTAGCCCAGAATCGCGGTTATGAGTCGACCATGGTTCAGACCCAAGACGGCCAACAGCCGGCTCCAAGTGCAACAGTACTAGCTGCTCTATTAGGTATTGATGATTGGGATAATGGTAAGGGCTCGTTTGAAGTAGCACAGGATGAGGAGGGCTACCAGAAGGATGAGTGGAGCCAGATTATTACCGAGTTTAATAAGGATGTCGCCTTCGGTGATGGCACCATCACCAATATCCTGGCCTGGCGTGAGTATGAGGCTCGGGGTATGGGGGATATCGATTCCCTGCCGATTATAGGTTTTCATGCTGACTCCAGCGTGGAGCAGAGCCAGCTCAGCAATGAGTTGCGCTATGCCGGCCGTTTTGGCCGCACAGCTCTGACCACTGGAGTTTACTGGTTCAGCCAGGATGTTACCTACCTGGAAAATCGCCTTTTGCAATTGGGCGAAATAGACTGGACTGGTGGAGGCACCCAAGATCACAGTACCTACGGTGTCTTTGCCCAGGCGGATATTGACCTGAATGAATCCTGGGTGCTGACTCTAGGTGGGCGTTATTCCAGCGAAGAAAAAGATGCCAAAATTGCCTCAATCCCCCTGAATTTCTGTTCGCTGGATGGATGTGCAGCCTACGACTTTGAGGACAGCGAGAGCTGGAATGCCTTTACGCCAAAGGTTGGATTACAGTGGACTGTATCTGAAGATACCCAGCTGTACACCTTCTGGACCAAGGGCTTCCGCAGTGGTGGTTACAATTTCCGTAACGCAGGCATTAATCCAAGTACCCGTAAGCCCTATACACCACAGGTAACCGATCAGGAAGAACAAAGCAGCTTTGAAATTGGTGCCAAGGTAGATTGGTTAGATGGGCGCCTACGCACCAATATGGCGATATTCCACAACACGATTGACGATATGCAGCGGGAGGAAAATCTTCCTGATGCGGTCACTGGTGTTGCCCAGATTATCCGCAATACTGCCGATGCTACTATTCGTGGAGCTGAGTTGGAGGCAATGGCAGCTTTAACTGAGAACCTGCTGTTTACCTTTAACGTCGGCTACGTGGATGGCGACTATGACAAGGTTTTGGGTGACCTCAATGGTGATGGCGTAGTAAATGATGTAGATCTGGGCCTGGAAATTCCCCGCCTGGCTCCATGGACATATGGCGTTGGCTTTATCCATGATCTGCAACTAGGCGGCTTTGGCAGTTTGACCTCCCGCGTAAACTTTAATCATCGGGATGCGGCGCCTTATACCGATGATAATCGAGGAATGCTGTCCGAAGTCGATATGCTGGACTTCAGTATTGGCTATACGCCGGATAGTGGCAGTTTCACTGTCTCCATGTTCGGTAAGAATATGCTGAATGAGGTTACAGAGGGTAACAACACCCAACTGCCTCCAACTCTGGGAGGAATTGGTGCGAGCTTTACTCCGCTCAATAAAGGACGTGTTATGGGGGTTGAAGTTCTCTATGAGTTCTAGGTTGCCATAGCTCCCCATAGTACTGTCCCTTTCGGGGAAAGGTATGATTCGCTAAATTGGCTGCTAGCGGCGGGGTCGTTTTTCGAGAAGTTCTATTGTTCTTCTCGGTAAACTTCCTGGCCGCTTTTGGTTTTACAGCCTATAAACTTGTCCAGCCCTCATCTGTGATAACAGTACTTCAGTACTGGTACCTTGATAGTTCCTCATAATGCCCCATTAATTTACCTTGAATAGCTCTCGGGCAAACCCAAAAAAGAACAGTTTTGAAGGAGTGGATAATGCGTGCAATTGATCTGCCGGAATATGGTGGCCCGGAAAAGTTGCAGGTGGCCGACCTGCCCCAGCCTGAACCAGCTGCGGATGAAGTGCTGATTCGAGTGTCTGCTGCCGGTGTGAACCGGCCCGATATTGTACAGCGCAATGGTCACTACCCAGCACCGCCAGGTGCCTCGCCAATCCTGGGGCTCGAAGTGGCGGGAGAGGTAGTTGCAGTTGGGAAAGAGGTAAAGCGGTGGGCGTTGGGAGATAAAGTTTGCGCCCTGACTAATGGTGGTGGTTATGCTGAATTCGTGGTGGCGCCAGAGGGGCAGTGCCTGCCTATCCCGGGCGGATTAACAGAGGTTGAGGCTGCGGCCCTGCCAGAGACCTTTTTTACTGTCTGGAGCAATGTGTTCGACCGGGCCAGGTTGCAGAGCGGAGAAATCTTACTGGTGCACGGGGGTTCTTCCGGGATTGGCACTACGGCCATTCAGCTGGCTCATCATTTGGGTGCCCGGGTTTTTGCCACTGCGGGATCGGCAGAAAAATGCGGGGCCTGTGAGAAACTGGGTGCTGAGCGGGCAATTAATTATCGTGAAGACGATTTTGTAGCGGTGGTACGCGAGGCTACCGAGGATCACGGTGCCGATGTAATCCTGGATATGGTCGGGGGAGAATACATAGAGCGTAATATTCGCGTGGCCGCTTACGATGGTCGAATCGTCAATATTGCCTACCTTCAAGGCTCCAGTGTTGAGATCAATATGCTACCGGTAATGCTCAAGCGCCTGACTCTGGCCGGCTCCACACTGAGGGCCCGTTCTGCAAAAGTGAAAGCGGATATTGCCTCTTCACTGGAATCCAAAGTCTGGCCGTTGATTGAAGCGGGAAAAGTACGTCCGCAAATTGCGGCTCAGTTCTCCCTTGAGCAGGTTGCTGACGCGCATCGTTTACTGGAGTCTGGCAAGATAATCGGTAAAGTCATTTTAAAAATTTAGAACACCCCTTTTAATGATTATTCTCTCCACTGTTCAGCGCGATGGAGGAGGGGATACCTGCACTATCATTCCCCTCGGTGTATTTTCTGGCGAGCAAAATCTTTCGGGTATTTGATGTTGTGATGGTTGCATGGATACATCGTCGCTCATCATCTCAACATAAGCCTTGTAAAGGTTGCTGATATTACGTACATATTGCACCGGCTCTGAGCCGCGCACATAGCCGTATCGTGCCCGCTTGAAGTACTGGGGCTGAGCCAGTTTAAGCATCGCTACTTCGACATTATCGAACCAGATATTTGGGTCCAGCCCCAATTGTTTGGCGAGACGCTGGGCATCCAGTAAGTGTCCATAACCGGCATTATAAGAGGCCAGGGTAAACCAGAGTTTATTTACTGTGGGCAGTGCCGGGTCAAATCTGTCTCTGACCCAATCCATATATTTTACGCCCGCTTTAATACCACGCTCAGGTTCAAATAGTGGTGGAGGGAATCCCATTTCCTCCGCGGTAGCCGGCATAACCTGCATCAGGCCCTGGGCGCCCACCGGGGAAACTGCTTTAGGGTTAAAGTTACTCTCCTGCCACATCTGCGCGACGATCATGCGCCAGTCAAAATCGTATTTAAAAGAGGATTCCTTGACCAGGTCATCGTAAGGAGACAGGTTTTCTCCAGGAATAACCCGTGTGCTAACTCTTTGCATGAAGCGCTTATTGGGTTCGAAGTATGCAGCGTATTGTTTCTTATACTTGTCAGTTTTTCGGTAGCTCACCAAAAACTTGTTAAGGTTTTGCAGTAAATGCCAATTCTTACGAAGAACCAGCCAGCCCTCTGGAGTTGGGTCGCCGAGCACTGCACCTAGTACCAGGTTGGGTTGCACTGAGGCTTCAATTTTTGCCCGTCCCGAGTGGGAAATAGTGGCATCCACCAAACCTTCGGCAATCATTGAGAATATCTGCGACTGAGAAATATCCGGTGGCGCTACCCGGACCTCTACGTCTATGCCGGCACTCTGCAGGGTTTTAGCCGTTTCAATAAATGAGGAGTAGGCGCGCAAGGTTAATTTACGCCCATTCAAATCCTGGATTTGTTTAATGGGTGGGCTGTCTTTGCCGCTCACTACTTGCTCGGTTGATTCGACCACAGGCTTTGTAAACACCATCCCCTCTTTTTCCACGGCTGATGTGATATTCAGCTCCGCTCCGGCGAAGTCACCGCGACCGGCCCTGAGCCAGTCTGCCAGGCTTTCTTCATAAGGCACCACGATAACTTGCAGTTGGAGCCTGTGTTTGTCTGCAAAAGCCTTGGCCAGGTCGTAATCAAAGCCCATTAACAGCCCCTTCCACAGGAAATAAGTGGTGGGGCCGTTGTAGGTTAGCAGGCGGATTACCCCGGACTTTTTAATTCCCTTCCAATCGGTAATACGCTCCTCCTGTGCCTTCACTAAATTTCGGGTTAGAAAATTGTCAACTGTGGATTGCAGGCGCCTGGAGGTTTTACGCATTCCCCAGGCAATGTTCTGCGATTCGCTGACATAAGCACCAAGGCGTAAGTCATCGCGGTAATCGCGTAGATATTCCGCGGAGAAATCCTCGAGAATTGCTACCCGATTATTTTCCCGGTTTATCATGTCAATGAGCCCGTCGCGGTTGCCGTGGATTTTAAATTCCCTCACTGCCAGGTTCGCATCTGGGTACTCCGAAATTAACTGTTGTGCGGTTTCCATATTGGCAGAGCCCTGAGGCACGATCAGTTCAACGTTTTTGAGTTTACCTGGATCGCTAATATCCGGACCGGAGGGTCCGGTAACCAGTTGCTGGCGGGATTGGCGAACGGGTACGCTAAAGTCAATTTCCTCTTCGCGCGCCTCGGTCACAGTCAGGTTGTAAGCAATTACATCGGCCTCACCGGCGATGAGCATTTTGATGGCATCATCGGGGCTTTCCGCCTTGATCCACTTTGCCTCCAGTCTCAGTTTGTCGGCCAGTTTATTTGCCAGCTCAAAATGGCGCAGACTTACCACCCCACCGCGGGGCAGCATATTTTCTGCAGCGCCGGTCAGGTTAACAAAGCGGATGGTGCCGCGTTTTTTAATTTCGCGCAGGTCACCGGTTTCGATGTAGTTGACCTGTTGCTCTTTAGCCGGAGTGATAGGGGAAGTGGTTTCTTGTGGCGTTAGGTTTTCTATGGCCGCAGAGGCGCCGCCCGGACCTGTAAGCCCGCCTTCCTTACCTTCTTTGCTACAGGCTGCAATAGCCAGTAACAGTACTGATAGGAAAATTACAGCCCAACGGATAGGGCTGATTGCACTGTAACCAGATCCCATAGATCGCTCCATAAGCTCTCTACAGGATGATTATAGTGTCGTGCCCAAGCCCCTAATCTGTGGCGGATTTTAGTCCTCGATATTTTCTACTCTTGCGGAAAAATTCCCGCGGGCCAGCTTGATATTGACCTTTTGGTCTGTTGACAGGTTGCTGCTGTCTTTGATGGCTTTGCCCTCAGTATCCATGGCGATGGCGTAGCCACGCTGTAGAACCGCCAGTGGGCTCACATTGTGGAGCAGTTTTGCCAAGTGGCTGAGTTTGTCGCTGCTGTGCTTCAAACGCAATTCTGTGGAACGCTGAAGGCCGGCCGCCGCCTGCTGTAAATGCTCGCGCTTTTCTTTGATACGCCGATGAGGTTGGCAGTGGGCTAATGCCCGATGTGCTGCTGTCAGTTGAGCGCGGCGCTGTTGGATTTGCAGTTGCCCTGCTGCAAATAGACGCATCTCGAGGTGATCCAGTTGCTGGGCGCGGTTCTGTAATTGTTCGCGGGGATGGCGAAGGCGATTGCGCCTTAACATGACCTGCTGCTGCAGGTGACGCATCTGGTGCTGTAGCGCCCGATATAACCGAATACTGTTGTTTTCGAGCTCCTTAAATAACTCAGCGGCATTGGCGCTGGCGATCTCCGCTGCTGCCGAAGGGGTGGGCGCACGGACATCGGCGACGAAGTCTGAGACTGTGGTGTCGGTTTCGTGACCCACGGCGGAAATTGTGGGGATGGGGCAGGCTGCCAGTGCCCGTGCTACAACTTCCTCGTTGAATGGCCACAGATCCTCCAATGAGCCGCCACCTCGCCCCACAATTAACAAGTCGTGGCGGCCGCTGTGACCGGCTTTTTTAATGGCTGAGGCTATTTGCTGTGCGGCTCCCTGGCCCTGCACGGCCACCGGCCACAAACCGATTTCCGCAGCCGGGTGGCGACGGCCCAGAACATGAATCATGTCGCGGATGGCGGCGCCGGTTGGTGAGGTGATGATGCCGATATTGGAGGGCAGATATGGCAGGTTGCGCTTGCGTGCAGTGTCGAATAACCCCTCGTCCTGCAATTTTGCCTTGAGCTGTTCCAGCTGCCGCATCAAGGCACCAAAGCCGGCTTCTTCCATATGTTCGACGATCAGCTGGAATTCTCCGCGGCCCTCATAAAGGCTTACTCGCGCACGGATTAACACCTCACGGCCATTTTGCGGCTGAAAGCTCACACTGCGGTTGCGGCCGCGGAACATGGCACAACGTACCTGGGCGCGAGCGTCTTTTAGGCTGAAATACCAGTGCCCGGAACTGGGGACTGTGAAATTTGAAATTTCCCCACTGATCCATAACAGGGGCACATTGCTCTCCAGCAGGTGCTTTACCTCCCGGTTCAGGTCGCTTACCGATAGAACACTGCGTTTCTGATTCGGGACTGGGGAGCTGGATTGCATCTGGGCCTCACAGGAAAAAACTGGCGGAGCAATATTGCAGTATCCGCCATACAGGTAAAGTGCTTTACTCGATAAATCCACCTTTCAGCGAATTGGCAATTGCGCTTTGGGCGCTGAGAGGTATAATCGCGCCGATACCCAATCCCGCCTATTCGAGGTTTGAGTGTCAATAATGTCTGAATCCAATCTGCGCATAGCGCGCGAAGCCCTCACTTTCGACGACGTCCTACTTGTGCCCGGTTATTCCGAGGTGACTGCCAAGGATGTCAGTTTGAAAACCCAGCTGTCCCGAAACATCACCCTGAATATTCCTATTGTGTCTGCTGCTATGGATACAGTGACGGAAGCGCGCCTGGCTATTGCCCTGGCTCAGGAAGGTGGTATCGGTATCATCCATAAAAGCATGTCTATCGAGGAGCAGGCGCTCGCGGTACGTGCGGTAAAAAAATTCGAAGCCGGTGTGGTAAAGGACCCAATTACTATTGAGTCTGATGCCACAGTGCGCGAGCTGATTGCTCTTACTACTCACCACAATATCTCCGGTGTTCCGGTGATGGATAGGGGTAACCTGGTCGGTATCGTTACCAGCCGCGACGTGCGCTTCCTCACTGACCTGGACGTGAGCGTGGCCAGTATCATGACTCCGAAGGAGCGCTTAGTTACTGCCCACGAGGACGCCTCCTCTGATGAAGTGCGTGAGTTATTACACAAGCATCGCATTGAAAAAGTATTGGTAGTAAATGATGACTTTGATCTGCGCGGCCTGATTACTGTTAAAGACTTTAACAAGGCCGAGCAGTATCCGAATTCTTGTAAGGATTCCGATGGCCGCCTACGTGTCGGTGCCTCCGTAGGTACAAGCCCTGATACGGATGACCGTGTGGCGGCCTTGGTTGAGGCAGGTGTGGATGTACTGGTGGTCGATACTGCTCATGGACACTCCCGCAATGTGCTCGATCGTGTGCGTCGTATTAAGGATATGCATCCACAGGTGGATGTGATCGGCGGCAATATCGCTACTGGCGATGCTGCCCGGGCACTGGTTGAGGCCGGTGCCGATGCAGTCAAGGTCGGAATTGGTCCTGGTTCTATCTGCACCACTCGTATTGTGACGGGTATCGGTGTACCCCAGGTTACCGCAATTTCGGAGGTTTCCACCGCGCTTGAGGGTACTGGAGTACCTATGATTGCCGACGGTGGTATTCGCTACTCTGGCGACATTTCCAAAGCGATTGTAGCGGGGGCCTCCTCCGTAATGATGGGCTCCATGTTTGCCGGTACCGAAGAGGCGCCGGGCGAAGTGGAGTTGTACCAGGGACGTACTTATAAGTCTTACCGCGGTATGGGCTCTCTCGGTGCTATGGCGCGCACCCAGGGTTCCTCCGATCGCTATTTCCAGGATGCCAGCAAGGGTGCAGAAAAGCTGGTGCCTGAAGGCATCGAAGGGCGAGTTCCTTACAAGGGCCCGCTGTCAGCCATAGTGCACCAGATGCTGGGTGGCCTGCGCTCTGCTATGGGCTATACCGGCAGCATGGATATCGAAACCATGCGCACCCGCCCGGAGTTCGTGCGGGTAACAGCCGCCGGCATGGGGGAATCCCATGTGCACGACGTGCAGATTACCAAAGAGGCGCCCAACTACCCGGTGGGCGGACGCTAAACCTCCCTGGTGAACAACTTTCAGTACCGAGCCGCAAACGGACCTTTTAGGTCCGTTTGCCGTTATTCTTTCTGTTAATGAGTCAATCATGAGCCAAGATATCCACTCCAGCCGAATTCTGATCCTCGACTTTGGGTCCCAGTACACCCAGTTGATTGCCCGTCGCGTGCGCGAGCTGGGTGTTTTCTCCGAAATTCGTGCCTTCGATATGAGCGAAGAAGAAATCCGCGCATACAATCCCAAAGGCATTGTTCTGGCCGGTGGCCCCGAGTCTGTGCCGGAGGCGGGCTCTCCCCGTGCACCGGAAGTGGTGTTCAACTTGGGAGTGCCGGTGCTGGGCATCTGTTACGGCATGCAGACTATGGCACACCAACTCGGCGGCACAGTGCAGGGCAGTGAAGTGCGCGAATTTGGCTACGCCCAGGTAAAAGCGGAAGGTGCTTCCAAGTTGCTGCGCGATATTAAGGATCACCTCAACGATGATGGCGAGGCGCTGCTGGATGTGTGGATGAGCCACGGTGATAAGGTTGTGGCAATGCCTGAAGGCTTTGAGTTGATGGCCTCTACCGATTCCTGTCCTATCGCCGGTATGTACTCAGCGGAAAAGAACTTCTTCGGTGTGCAGTTTCATCCGGAGGTCACTCACACCCTTCAGGGCATGCGCATTTATGAGCACTTTGTGATCGATATTTGCGGCTGTGAGAAACTGTGGACACCGGCCAATATCATCGAGGATTCCATCGCCAAAGTACGTGAGCAGGTTGGCGATGACAATGTACTGCTTGGACTATCTGGCGGAGTTGATAGCTCGGTTGTGGCAGCGCTGTTGCACAAGGCTATCGGCGATCAATTGACCTGTGTCTTTGTGGATAACGGCTTGCTGCGCAAAAACGAAGGCGACCAGGTCATGCAGATGTTCGCCGATAACATGGGTGTGCGGGTGATCCGCTCTGATGCGGAAGAGGATTTTCTCTCGCGCCTGGCAGGGGTGGATGAACCCGAAGCCAAGCGCAAAATTATCGGTAACACTTTTATTGAGATATTCGACCGCGAAGCCTCCAAGCTGCACAATGTGAAGTTCCTGGCTCAGGGTACCATCTACCCGGATGTGATCGAGTCCGCCGCGGCCAAAACCGGTAAGGCTCATGTAATTAAGTCCCACCACAATGTCGGCGGCCTGCCGGAAGATATGCAGTTTGAGCTGGTGGAGCCCCTGCGCGAACTGTTCAAGGATGAGGTGCGTAAGATCGGCCTGGAGCTGGGGCTGCCCTACGATATGGTTTACCGTCACCCGTTCCCAGGTCCTGGCCTGGGTGTGCGTATTCTCGGTGAAGTTAAAAGAGAGTACGCCGATATTCTGCGCGAGGCGGATGCGATTTTTATCGAGGAATTACACAAGGCGGACTGGTACCACAAGACCAGCCAGGCGTTTGTAGTGTTCCTTCCAGTGAAGTCTGTCGGTGTGGTGGGTGATGGCCGTCGTTATGAGTATGTGGTGGCGCTGCGTGCAGTGGAAACAGTGGACTTTATGACTGCTCGATGGGCGCACTTGCCCTACGAGCTGATTGAGAAGGTCTCCAATCGTATTATCAATGAAATTGAGCATATTTCCCGCGTTGCCTACGATGTGTCGAGCAAGCCGCCGGCAACTATTGAGTGGGAATAAGTAAGTAGGTATTTTCCTGTCTCTGACTGGGGTGCCTGGCACCCCAGCCCCACTTTTTCCCCGCCAAGCGTGCCACTTTCCACAGCGGTGTCTACTCCTTCTATTCCGGTCATTTACTCCGGGTACTTTTCAAACAAGATTCGCTTTCCCTTATAACCCATTGATTTTTTGAATGTTTCCGGCTTTGGTTATTTTTTCTTCAGATTGTCATAATGACGCAGCCATGGGCCTTTGCGCGTAGTGCTTTGTAGTTAGTCACAGAGATATCCACAGAAACTGTGAGTAGCATTATCCGGTGGATAAGATGATCTCTGCTGTTGTGGAGAAGTGTGTAATTTGCCGCTTATGGTGGGGTGCAGGAGGGTTAGGGGCGCCCTTGCCCCTCAGAGTTGACGGCGGAAGCTGATCAGGGCAGCGGTGACCGCCACATTCAAGCTCTCTACGTGATTGTGCATTGGGATACGCAGCAGCTCGCTGCATTGCCTGGAAACGGCATCGCTGACACCATGAGTCTCATTGCCGAGGACAAAAATAGTGGATGCTTCCCCAGTAACCTCTGCCAGGGTCATGGGTGCATGGGAGGAGAGGCCACAGACGCGGGCTCCCGCCTTGCGGAAATCTTCCAGGGCATCCGCGAGGGTCTCACAGCGCAGGATGCGGGTTTTAAACAGGGTGCCAGTGCTGGCCTTGATTACCAGCGGGTCGACCTGTGCGCAGCCCTTGCGCGGCAGGATTATGCCGTCCATACCTCCAGCACAGGCTGAGCGGATAATCATACCCAGATTCTGCGGATTGGTTATGCCGTCCAGTGCCAACAACTCATAGGGCTTTTTTTCATTGTCCCCCTGTTGTTGGCGTAGAAAAGCTTCGCAGGTCCCATAGTGCGGTAGGGCCAGGTCAAGGGCCACCCCTTGATCCTGACGAGAGTTTTTAGAGATTCGTGAGAGCCCTTTGCGGTCCCAGTGGGCAATTTCAACCTCACGCTCTGCAGCCAGCATCTCCATACGGCTGATCAACTGGTCGCGCCGGTTGCTGTTGGCCAAGTGTAATTTGTGCACCGGCAGGCTGGGATCTTCCAGAGCCTCAAGCACCGGTTTGCGACCGTAAATGGTCAGAAGACTGTCGTAGAATGCTCTTTTTTTTAGGTACTCAGAGGAGTCTTTCACCGCATTGGCTCACTCAATAATTCAATCAAACTGGCCGCGCTCTCATCTGACAGCTGGCCGCGCCGCGCCAACTCTACACAGGCGAGTCCCAGTTGGCGATAGTGAAATGCTAGTTCCGGGTCCACAGAGGCCAGGCTCTCCACCTGGGTGGCGACAGTTTCCAGATCCCCCCGCGCAATAGGGCCTGTTAGGGATCTCTCAGGGCCCAGAGTCATATTGTTTTGCGCAGTTTGCAGCACGATGGGTTGGAGGAGCTTAAGGGCGTTGTCCCGTTCAATACCCGCTGCGGCAAAACTGCGCAGGCTGAGGTCGACTAATGCGGTCAGGTAATTGCAGGCAATTACCGAGCCCGCGTGGTAGAGAGATTTATGTCGGGCCTCAATAGTTAAGATTTCACAGCCAATCGCAGTGAAGGCATTTTCCAGCGCGCTGACAGCGAGATTGTCCCCCTCCAGCGCGACACTACTGCCGGCAAGGGAGTCCAGGGAGCGAAGGGGTTCGGCGAAACTGTGCACCGGGTGAGCGCTGGCAATAGAGGCTGGACGTAGAACTTCGAGAACCTCTGAGCTGAGTGCGCCGCTGCAATGGAATGCGATAACTCCCTCCCGTTCGCTGAGCTTGTCAGCGAGCCGCTCGGCAATCATGGCGATCTCGCCATCGCTGCAGGAGATCAGCCAGTAATCGGCCGCGGCCATGGATTCAATCGTGTCGGAGGCCTGGCCTGCGCCGATAAATTCAACCGCTGCGAGCGCGCTATCATAGCTGCGGTTGTAGATGGACTGAACCCGGAATAGATTCTCTTGTTGCCACAGGCGCCCAAGGGTTTTCCCCAGGCGGCCTGCACCAATAATATTGAGTGTCTGCATTAGTTCCCGGCGAGGCAATCGAGATAGGCTTTTACCGCATTTTCAAGCCCCATGCCGATGGCGTCTACAGTCAGGGCATGGCCGATAGAGACTTCCTGTAACCCGGGCAGGGTGCGGTAGCGGGGCAGATTAACCAGGTTGAGATCGTGACCCGCATTGATGCCCAGTCCCAGCTGAAGTGCGTGCTCGGCGGCGGCGCAGTGGGTGGCAAAAATACTGTCCACCTCCGGGTTCTGTTTGGCGGCAGCTTCTGCGTAGGGGCCGGTATACAATTCAATGCGGTCGGCACCAATATCCTTGGCCAGGCTGATCTGCTCCAGGTCGGGTTCCATAAACAAGCTCACGCGGATTCCAGCGTTCTTTAATTTTACGATCTGCGGGACCAAGCGTGGGCCATCGAGTTTAAGGTTGAAACCGTGGTCTGAAGTCAGCTGGTCATTGCTATCGGGAACCAGGGTGCACTGATCGGGCTGGTTCTCCAGGGCCAGCTCTACCAGACCGGGATAGTCCCCCATATGTGCGGCGAAGGGATTGCCCTCAATGTTGAACTCCACGTCTTGCCTCTCCCGGCACAGAGCGGCCAGCGCGCGTACATCGCCTGGGCGGATATGGCGTTGGTCTGGGCGCGGGTGTACGGTGATGCCCTGGGCTCCGGCGTCGAGACAGACTCTGCCGTGGGCCTCGACATCGGGGAAATTACCCTCGCGGGAGTTGCGGATCAGGGCAATTTTATTGAGGTTTACGCTGAGAGCTATCACTGCTTATTCTCCCTTGGTGTTGTTGGCGACAGTTTTGTCACCGACATCGATTCTTTTTGCGTCGAGGATGCGGATCGGCACATTAGGTGCGCTTGGGTGCTGTCGGTAGAGGCCTCGGGGTTCCTGCACAATTTTTTCCACTACATCCATACCTTTGATGACTTTGCCAAAAACTGCGTAGCCCGCTTTGTTTTCTTTGGCGTCCAGCCTAGTGTTATCCACTAAGTTTATAAAAAACTGTGAGGTTGCACTGTCGGGGTCGTTGGTCCTCGCCATCGACAGGGTGCCGCGCAGATTTTGCAGGCCATTCGCGGATTCATTGACGATGGCGTCGCGGGTTTCCTTCTTCTGGAAATCAAAGGTGAAGCCGCCAGCCTGCACTACAAAGCCGGGCACTACCCGGTGGAAAATAATGCCGTTGTAAAACCCATTTTCAGTATAAGTGAGGAAATTTTTCACAGTGGTCGGAGCTTCTTTGGCGAATAATTCAATGCGGATTACGCCCAAATCAGTCTTCAACTCTACCTGTGGATTTTTGGCCAGTGCGGGCAACGCAAAGAGTACACAGAAAATCCATACAAAAAGTTTACGCATCGTCCTTGTCCTTTGGATTTATTTTGAGAGTCAGGCTCAACGGCTGCCCGTTCCATAATCGGATATGGGTGTCCAGGGGGCGGCGAATGCCGCAGCCCCGTGTCTTTATAGTATGCGATTTCTGTGCTTGGGAGTGAAGGTCAGTTGGCCCACTCGGAGTGGCGTTTACGAGGGCGAAGATGGGGAGCTGCCATTGCGAGTAAGGCTCCCAGCAGCACAGACAGGGCACCATAAAAATACCATTTCTGGGATTCACTGCCGGACAGTCGTTGGATCTCTGCTTCTGCCATCGTCTTTTCCTGCTTGAGCAATTCGTGCTGGTGCAGGAGTTTCTGGTGGCGCTCGTTCAGGGATAGGGCGTCTGCAGACAGGGTCTTGAGTGACTTCAATTCTGCGGCAAGTTCTTGTGCCTGTTGCTGGGCAGCACTCAGAGAATTGCTCAACTGGCCATTCTCCTCTTCCAGGCGGCGTACTTCACCACCCAGATTACCCTCCATTTTCTCAAAGCGGGCCAGGTTGGCTTCGGCACTGGCCAACTTGAGTTTTGCTACCGGCTCAGATACCAAATACTGGCGCCTGACCCAGCCCTCAGTGCCATTAGGAGTGCGTACTTTTGCCCATCCATCTGACGCGGCATCCTCCAGCACAGTAAGCTCTGTGCCGCTGGGCAGGCCCCGGTGCAGGATACGGAATCCATTGCCTTTGCCGGAGCGCATGGGCACATGTAACTGGTCGGTGATATAGCGAGTCTCTGCACTTGCTGAGGTCGGCACCACATTGAGCAATGCCACAGCGAGTAGGCCCGAAATGAATTTTTTCATGGTCATACAGCTTTTATTTTTTGTGTTGTTATCAGGGCAGCACTAATTTAAAGGGTTTGACAGTCACTGATGCGTAGACACCGGCTTCGATATAGGGGTCGTTGTCGGCCCAGGCCTTTGCATCCTCCAGGGATGAGAATTCTGCAACTACCAGGCTGCCGCTGAAACCAGCTTCGCCGGGCTCCTCACTGTCCACTGCCGGGTGCGGGCCGGCCACCAGGAGGCGGCCCTCATCCTTTAGGCGGTCGAGCCTGGCCAGGTGATCAGCGCGGGCTTTTTTGCGCAAAGGGAGACTATCGCTAACATCTTCACTGATGATTGCGTACCACATTGTGAATCTTGCTCTTGTTGGTTTGATAGAAAGATATTGTTATTGGGCGATCATTACTTCTTCCAGTTTCAGCCCGGTAAGTTTGCCGATACGGGAAAACAGAAAAAAGAGAACCAGCATTAAAATGATGGTTGCAGGCAGTGCGATTACCGGGTAACTGAGAGCGGTCATTTTACCCAGCTCTTCGTTGAAGGCCTCGGTGCCGGGAGGACTCTGCATAATCACTTTTGCGAGCACGTAATTAAGCACTGAGGAAAGGAAGAATGACCCGGCAATCATCCAGGATGCCTGTTGCAGGGTGCGCTCGAAGGCACCCTGATTGCCATTACTCGCCAAGCTTCTGGAAATTTTGGAGGTATCCAGGATCTGGTCGTTGTAAAGCAGTGTTTTCACCAGTGGCCAGCGGGTGTACAGGGAGGCAACGGTCGCTATCCCCAGAAGTCCTGGGATGGCGGCTTCCTTGATGGCAATATATTCCGGGTCCAACTCCAACAGGCTGATACCACCGGTAAGCAGAATGCTGATAATACCCAAGGCAGAGAAAAAATTGACTTTGCCTGAGCGGATCAGGTCGCGAAGTCCGTAACCGAGGGGGAATGCCAGTGCGACCACCAGGGCCCACTTAGTGCCCAGCCACTCGTCGCCGGACAGCTTGGTCAGAACCAGTGTGGGGATCACGATATTGAGCAGCAGGTTGCCGAGGAGGCTCTCCTTCTTCTTGGGCTTTTGCTGCGGCGCTGGCGTGGTCGAATTCGTTTCGGTCATACTCTATTCCGGTGATAATGCCCGTGGGAAGTCAAAACTGAGGGCATATTTCTATGATCCTCTGCTACAGAACTCTTTCCCACTGACAATACTGCTGTCAGACTCCGGCCCCTCGTGGTCGCAAAGACTGACCGATGGTCCGGGCCTTATCCCTGAAAACGCCGGGTGCCGCTGTGACAGCATTGCCGGGTAATTGTTCCAAAATAATGGATACTACGACTATTCCCATCGCTAAACTGAGCACCAAACCGAGTGAGAACCCGCTGTTGAGAACCCTGCCAGCTGAACTGAATACAGACCTTGTCGATCTGCACTGTCACAGTACCGCTTCCGACGGTATTTTAAGTCCTGCACAGCTGGTGTCGAGGGCGAAATCCCAGGGTGTGACACTGATGGCACTCACAGACCACGATACCGTCGACGGTGTGAGTCAGGCACAGGATACCGGTGACCAGATGGGCATCATAGTGTTGCCGGGTATTGAATTCTCCTGTCTTTGGGGGCGACGCCCAATTCATATTGTGGGTCTCAATGTCGATCCAGCATCGGAGAGGCTGTGTGATGCCATCGCTTTGCGTGAAAAGCTCCGCCATGAGCGCGCAGAGCGTATTGCTGAGCGCCTGCACAAGCGGGGATTCGAGGGGGCTTTGGAGGGAGGGCGTGCTATTGCCGGAGAGTCTGTACTGGGGCGCCCGCATTTTGCCCGCTGGCTGGTCGAGGCGGGACATGTGGAGGACACTGCACGGGCTTTCAAACGTTATCTGGGGGCAGGTAAAGTTGGAGATGTGCGAGTAGCGTGGCCGCAATTAGCGGAAACTGTTGAGACCATACATGCAGCTGGCGGCAGCGCTGTGCTGGCACATCCGCTCAAATACGGGCTCACCCGCACCCAGCTGCTTCGCCTGCTCAAGGAGTTTTCAGCCAGTGATGGCGACGCGGTAGAGTTATTGTGTGGTCGCCAGAACCCGACCCAAACCAGGGAATTGCGCACATTGATGTCCACAGTCGCAGCAGAATCCGGTGGCTCGCAGTTGCGTTGCTCTCTGGGTAGCGATTTTCACCAGCCGGACCAGTCTTGGCGGGAGTTGGGCTGTGTGCGCCTACCGGAAGACGTCGAGCCGGTGTGGAATCTGTGGCACACTCTGCACCGGGATCGGTCCAGTCATACTTAATAGAGCCTAATCGAGCATCCTTATCCAGGGTGAGAGGCTGGAAATATTGTCGAGCCGAGATCCCCGCGGACCAGCCATCGTCCGCAAAGAGGTTTCAAATCAATAAAGGCTTGGGGGCTTTTGTGGCGCAGTTTTTTCAGATTCATCCGGATAATCCTCAAGGGCGTCTGATTGCTCAGGCAGCGGACATTGTGAATGCCGGAGGGGTAATCGCTTATCCTACCGATTCCGCCTATGCCATTGGCTGTCGCCTGGGGGAAAAAATGGCAGTGGAGCGAATTCGCGCACTGCGGCAACTGGATAAACATCATAACTTCACCCTGATGTGCCGGGACCTGTCTGAGTTGGCCACCTATGCCAAGGTGGATAACCAGATGTTCCGTCTTCTCAAGAACCACACGCCGGGGTCTTATACATTTATTATGCCGGCCACTGCTGAGGTACCACGGCGTTTGATTCACCCAAAGCGCAAGACCATCGGCATTCGGGTTCCTGACAATGCGGTGACTCTGGCACTGATTGAAGCTGTGGGTGAGCCTTTGATGAGCTGCAGCCTGATTATGCCCGGCGATATGCAGCCCCTTACCGATCCCTACGATATCCGTGACACCCTTGAGCACCAGGTGGAGCTGGTGATTGATGGGGGCTTCTGCGGTATGGAGCCTACCACTGTGATAGATCTCACTGGTGACGAGCCTGAACTTATCCGCCAGGGCTGCGGAGCGACAGACGAAATTTTGGGCTGATTTACGCTGCGCTGTGTATAATCGCGCGTTTGCGCTTTTGAGGGTGGGGCAGGGTGTCCAGTGAAGAATTACTAGCCGAGGTGGAGGAGCAGGTGCTTGCCGAAGTTTCGGCGAGTGATAGTGATACCGCCGAAGTTCCCTCGGAAGCTTCGCCCACCCAGGCCGGACACGCGGAAGATACACCCTTAGCGCTGGTTTTAGGGGAGGCTTTTACCGATCTTCCGCCAGACCTGTTTATTCCACCAGATGCTCTGGAAGTAATCCTGGAGGCCTTCGAAGGTCCCCTGGACCTGCTTCTATACCTGATTCGCCGCCAGAATTTGGATATTCTCGAAATCAATGTGTCAGACATCACCCGCCAATATATGGTCTATGTGGAGATGATGACATCGATACAATTCGAGCTGGCGGCCGAGTATCTGGTGATGGCAGCCATGCTTGCAGAGATCAAGTCGAGAATGCTGCTGCCGCGACCTCCGGCGGCTGAGGAAGAAGAGGCCGAAGACCCCCGCGCCGCGCTTATTCGCCGTTTGCAGGAGTATGAGCGCTTCAAGAATGCGGCGGAGGATCTCGATGAGATTCCGCGTATGGGGCGTGATATTCACCAAGCCAGTGCCGATGGCCCAGACCGAAGTATTACCCGTCCCGATCCAGATGTGGACCTCAAGGAAGTACTTGTCGCCCTGGCGGATGTATTGCGTCGCGCAGATATGTTTGAGAGCCACCAGGTCGAGAGGGAGAAGCTTTCTACCCGTGAGCGCATGACCCAGGTGCTGGATCGAATTCGCCACGGTCAGTTTGTGCCCTTTGTCAGTCTGTTCACGGTAGAGGAAGGCAGGCTTGGTGTGGTGGTTACTTTCCTTGCAGTGATGGAGCTGGTGAAAGAGTCCCTGGTGGAACTGGTCCAGAATGAGGCCTTCGGCCCTATTCATGTACGAACTGCAGGCAGAAGTGATTTTGACAGTGACGATGGCCCTGGTGAACACTCCGAGGGTGTTGATTACAGTACAGAAGGCGCTAGCAAAAATGTCGGGTTTGATGGTGGTGAAATACTCACTGTTGAAGATGAAATGCCCACAGCAGAGATAGCTGAAATACCAAAAGAAGAGTTACCGGGTGCGTAAAAGTAAAACGCGCCGGAAAAATTTCCGTGAAAGTACCAGAGTTAGAAATTAGAAGATGACAATCGCTCCGGAATTACTACGCAGAATTGTAGAGGGTGCCCTACTGGCGGCAGGACAGCCTCTGAGTGAGGAAAAATTGTTATCGCTGCTCGATGATGAGGAGCAGCCCTCCAAAACCACCCTGAGAGATGTTCTCGAGGAGATAGCGCAGGATTGTGCTGGGCGTGGATTTGAATTGAAAAAGGTAGCTACAGGGTGGCGCTTCCAGGTTCCTGAGGGCCTGGCCCCCTGGGTTAATCGCCTGTGGGAGGAAAAGGCGCAGAGGTATTCTCGTGCGACTTTGGAAACCCTGGCAATTATCGCCTATCGCCAGCCGGTGACCCGCGGTGATATTGAAGATATTCGCGGTGTTGCGGTGAGTTCGCAGATTGTCAAAACACTACTTGAGCGCGGTTGGATCAAGGTGGTTGGCCAGCGCGATGTGCCAGGAAAACCGTCGCTGTATGCGACTACAAGGGAGTTTCTCGATTATTTTAACCTGGGTTCCCTGGACGATCTTCCAACCCTGGCTGAGATCCGGGATATAGAAAGCCTGACTAAGATTCTTGAATCTGAGGGACTGTCGCCGGAGGAAATAGCAGCTGAAGGGATTGGTGGCGAAGTCGATGAAGGCCAGGAAAGTGCCGGCGCCGTTTCTATCGGGGTGGAAGATGCAGGGGTGCAAGAGGAATCCTTTGAGTCTGACGAGGCTGCAGAAGAGACATTGGCTGATGAGATGGTCGGTGACATTGGCGACGAGGAGGAAGATGCCGCTGAAGATGCTCTGGTTGAAGCGCTGGTCGAGGAAATTGTCGCAGAAGCGGATATTCCAGCCGAAATAGTTGAGCCGTTGTCTCCGGTAGAGCGGGATGAAATTGATGAAGAGATAGAGGTTGGAGGCCAGGATGGTACTGTGCAGGCCGCGGTGCAACTGGTGACGATGAAAGTTGAGCGGGAGCAGTCAGAAACGGAATCAGAGGATGAGGATACCGTTGATACGCGTGATACTGAGACAGACCTGCGAGAAGAAAAGAGCAAAACTGAACAGCTGATTGAGGCGGGAGCGCAAAGCACAGCCCCGATAGCGGCAACACTGCCGCCGAGCAGTCTGTTTGGCGATAACGACACAGCGAGTGAGCCTGGAAGAGAAGAGCAGGCCAAAGGAAATGCTGGAGTCGATGAAGATTCCCAAGATGTAGTGCAAGTGGAAAACACCACCCCATGAGTGATGGCAACTCGCCAGCAGGCGAAAAATTGCAGAAAGTATTGGCGCGTAGCGGCCTGGGGTCGCGGCGTGAGATGGAGCGGGCGATTGATGCCGGCCGCGTGACGATAAATGGAAAAGTAGCGGAGCTCGGCGAGCGGGTTACCGATCATGATCATATCGAATTTGATGGCCGACGCTTGCCCTCGACAGAGGAGAATCGCTGCCGGGTCATACTGTACAACAAGCCGGTTGGCGAAATTTGTTCGCGCCACGACCCCGAAGGACGCCCAACTGTTTATGATCGCCTGCCGAGGCTGAAAACAGGGCGCTGGATCTCTGTGGGGCGCCTGGACTTCAATACCAGTGGTCTGCTGCTGTTTACCAATAGTGGTGAACTGGCCAACAAGCTGATGCACCCTTCAT
Organism: Microbulbifer sp. GL-2; assembly: GCF_007183175.1. Lineage (NCBI taxonomy): Bacteria > Pseudomonadati > Pseudomonadota > Gammaproteobacteria > Cellvibrionales > Microbulbiferaceae > Microbulbifer > Microbulbifer sp. GL-2. The sequence continues at coordinate 124,530 of NZ_AP019807.1, read as the reverse complement.
CGGTGATTGATCGCGAGTACCTGGTGCGAATTCAGGGCGAAGTGGATGATGAGATGAAAAGGCGGTTGGTCAAGGGGGTGCTACTGGACGACGGCAATGCGCGCTTTACCGATATTGTCGAGAGTGGTGGCGAGGGCAGGAACCGCTGGTTCTACTGTGTCGTTATGGAAGGGCGCAACCGTGAAGTACGACGCCTGTGGGAGTCCCAGGGAGTGCGTGTGAGTCGCCTCAAGCGTGTGCGCTACGGCAGTGTATTTATCCCCTCCCATGTGCGTGTCGGCCAGTGGATTGAGATGGAGCCCCGTGAAATTGATGACCTGTGTGTTACCGCCGGCCTACCCAAGCTTGGCCAGCGCCCACTGACCCAGGGGGAGAAGCAGACTCTGGAGCGCCAGCGCCGCAAGTTGCGCAAGTCGCCGGTACCGGCGCAGCGCCGCCCCAAGACCTGAACTGTATCGAGAAAAAGCCCGCGATTAGCGGGCTTTTTTATTGAGTGACAGTAAATTGGTAGAAATTAATGTTCATTTTCCGGGGTTTCCCCAGCCTCTTCCTGCTGCTGGTTTTGCATTTCCGACTGTATGCCCTGGGGGCCACCTCCCATGGCATCATCCACATCCGAGGGAATATCCGAGACGGAATCTGTGCTGTCACCGCTTTCCGGGCTACTGCTGGCAGGTGTATCACTCTCAACTGTACCGTCACTCGACTCCAGCAAATTCTTGAGTTTGGTTAGCCCCTGTTCATAGGATTCACCTACCATTTTTTTCACAGCCAGGCCCATCCAGCGCTCCCTGGGGCCACCGCCAGTATCGCTGTTAAAGCCCCAGGTAACCCGGGTGCCATCACCCTCTGCTTGCAGCTTGAACTCGGCCTCCGCTGTACTGCCATCGCCAAATGCCAGTTTGGTGCGGACCATGGAGTTCGGCGTGCTGGCGATGATAGTTTGGCTGCCGGCGCCCTCCTTGGAGTTCTCGCCGCGCCAGCTCATTTCGGCGCCCACGCCCTCTTCGGGTCCACTGTAATCGTATTGCATCGATGGGTCGATATTCCGCCAAGGGGACCAGCTGTTGAATTTGCGAAAATTGTTAACGTAGGGAAAGACGACTTGGGGGGGCTTGCCGATATAAACGCTACGTTCGAGGATCACTTCGCGTGGGAACAGATACCCGGCGAGCAGTAACAGTACCAGGAAGACCAGGATGTAGATGATCCAGCGCATAGCGGGTTCCTTGGCTATTGGCGGACGCACAGCGGCGAGCGCCAGCGGATTGCTGGCGATAGACTGGTTATAGCAGTTTCAGCGCCGCTTAATCGTCAGTGATATGCAGAAGTGGCAGCCGAATCTCGATACACAGGCCGGCACCGGCACTATTGCGCGCGGTGATACTGCCTCCATGGTGCAATAAGGTGCGCTGGGCGATAGCCAGTCCCAGACCAAAGCCACCACTCTCCCGGGTGCGGGCGCTGTCCGTACGGTAGAAGGGGCGGAATATAGCTTCAAGTTCATCCTCATCCACTCCAGAACCTGAGTCGATTACGGAGATACAGCACGCGTTCCCGGTTTCCCTGACCAGTACCCGTACAAGCCCACCCGAGGGGCTGTATTTGATGGCATTGCGTAGAATGTTCTCCAGTGCTGCGGTGAGGGAACTGCCGCGTGTGGCGATCAGCAATTCTTCGCCATTAGTGCTCACGTCGAAGCTCAGGTCTTTCTCCTCTGCTTCACTGTGCAGGTCATCCATTAGTGCTGAGAGCAGGCTATTCAGCTCGACAACATCATCTAATGGCCGTTGCTCCTGGCTGCTGATCGGCAGGGATAGTACATCGGCAATAATATCTTCCAGGTAATCTGCAGCTTTGCCAATCTTGTCGAGCTCAGTATCGAGTCCCGCCACCTGCTTTTGGCGAGCGATGGCCAGAGCCACCTGGAGCCGCGCCAGTGGCGAACGCAGCTCATGGGAAACATCCTTGATCAGGCGGCGCTGTTCAGACATGGACCCCTGTAGCTGGGCGGTCATGGAGTCAAAATCCAGTGACAGGTCGGTCAGTTCATCATTGCGGGTACGTAAACTCGGGGCTACGCGATAGTCCAGCTCACCGGCGGCGACCCGCTTGGTGGCAGCCCGCAACTGTTCCAGGGGGCGACTCAGGTAACTGGCTAGCCAGTAACAGGCGATTCCGGAGGCGACCATGGAAAGCAACAGCATGGGCCAGAAGTTGCGCCACAGAAAGCGCAGCAGAAGCCCCTCCTTGCTGTCCCCGGCGACCAGGGCTATACGCAGCGGGTCGCCGGTCCGCAGTGGGAGGAAGAAGCCCACCGTGGGTTTGTTGTCCACCAGCATGTGCGCTTCGCGATTGCGGTAATCCAGGCTGTTGATCAGTGGTTCCATACCGGCGGGGACAGGGCGACCCAGCAGGTCATTGCCCAGGTGGTCCACTGCGTAGACTCTCCGCTTTACCTTTTTCGGAGCCCGTTCCAGCCAGTGCTGGAACTGCTCGGGGCCGTGGCGGCGGGCAATACGCATATTGCGCATCACTTCGCGGAACAGTGCAGGTCCCTCCCAGCGCTCCTCCTGACGGGGGTCGCCGAACTCGCCAAAGTGGGTAATGTAAATGGCGGCGACCACCATAACCATGGCGGTGATCCATGCGCCAAAAAACATTTTCCAGAAGAGGCTGCGCATTTCAGATATTACCTATTGCTTGCCCTGGGTGAGCATGTAACCGGCGCCACGGATATTGATAATCAGGTCGCGACTGGCCCCCTTATCGGCAAGCTTCTTGCGGATATTGCTGACGTGTACGTCGATTGAGCGGTCATAGGGCATTAATTTGCGCCCCAGTGCACTCTCAGTCAGGATCTCTTTAGCCACAACATCTCCGGCCTGTTGTACCAGTACTTTAAGAACAGAAAACTCGGCCCCAGTGAGGGATAGGGCCTGATCTGCCCAATAGGCTTGGTGCTCAGCTGGCAGAAGGCGCAGTTGCCCACTGTTGAGGCTATCGTCACTTTCCTCTGCCTCGACCCGGCCGCGGCGCAGTATCGCTCGCAGGCGTGCTGCAAGCTCGCGCGGATTGCAGGGTTTGGGCAAGTAGTCGTCGGCCCCCATCTCCAGGCCCACAATCCGGTCCACGGTATCGCCCTTTGCAGTGAGCATGATGACGGGAAGGGAGCGGCTTGTGGGGGATGCCTCCTCACGCAGTTTGCGCAGAACATCAAAACCATTGTGTACCGGCAGCATCACATCCAGCACCAGGGCATCAAAATTTTGGCTCTGCGCCAGCTCCAGCCCGCGGCCACCATCGTTGGCCGCAGTTACTTCAAACCCCTCGCCGGTGAGGAACTCCCTCAGCAGGTCGGTCAGTTCTGTGTCGTCGTCGATCAGAAGGATTCGGCTCATGGCGTTCTCTCAGTAGCTGTGGGGCCATTATATGCAAAGCACTGGCGCTAGTTATCTCGTCTTCATGGGCTTTTTACCGTTCTTAACAATTGTTTACTGCGGTTTGCCCCTGTTTACACAGGCCACACTTACTATGAAGTCATTGAATACAAACGAGAGGACGAAATGATGAAGAACTGGAAGCTGGCGGTAAGTAGTTTGGCCTTGGCGGGTGTTTTGGCCTTCCCTGCTGCAACAATGGCCTACGGTGGAGGCGAGGGGCACCACAAGCGCGGTTTTGAGCATATAGCCCGTGAGTTGCAGTTGACCGAAGGGCAGAAGGCCCAGTTAAAAGCCAACCGAGATGGCACCCGAGAGGCGAGAAAGGCCCAGCGTGAACAGACGAACGAACTGCGCAAGCGGATCCACGCTGCCATTGAGTCCGGTGCTGATCAAGCTACAGTGGATCAACTTGGCGCTGAACTGGGCAAACTGAAGGTTCAACAGATGCAAAATCACTATCAGATGCGCCAGCAATTTGAGGCGATTCTCACCGAAGAGCAGAAAGCCAAGTTTGAAGAACTGAAGGCTGAACGTAAAGAACATCGTATGAAGTGGCGTAAAGACCGCCTTGAGCGCAGATCTTCAGAGTCCTGACCTCAGCTATTGGCAGCTTGTGCGATCCGCCGGGTGCACCCTTCCCCAGAGGCCCGGTAGGTTCATAACCCCTTGCCCCCTTCATCGGGGGCTTTTTTCTGTCCTTCCCCCCAACTTCTCCAGGTCAGCTTGCTGCATCCATCCATTGCTGGGAGAATACGCCGCCCCGCAAATAGGTATCTAGTGTGGCCCGGTAAGGGCGGAGAGGAATGACTGTGAGCAAAATCGGCTTGTTTTATGGCAGTGACGAAGGCAACACCGAATCCATAGCCCTGCGCATTCGCGCCCGTCTGGGGGAGGATAGTGTCAATCTGTTTGATATTGCCGATGTCACTCAGCTGGATATCGCCAACTACGAACAACTGATTTTCGGTATTCCCACCTGGGACTTCGGTCAGATCCAGTCCGACTGGGAGGAATTCTGGGAGGATGTACAGGAAATTGACTTCAGCGGCAGGACGGTTGCGCTGTTCGGCCTGGGTGATCAATTCGGTTACGGTGATTATTTTCTCGATGCCATGGGCATGTTGCACGATGTGATTGTCGGGCGGGGGGCAACAATTATCGGTTTGTGGTCCACTGAAGGCTATGAATTTGAGGCCTCCAAGGCGGAAATTGAGGGCGAGGGCAAGTTTATGGGCCTCGCTATCGATGAAGACCAGCAGGAAGAGTTGACCGCCGAGCGTCTTAACCTCTGGTGCAAGCAAATTGCTGACGAGTTTACTCTTGCTGGTGGTGCTGACAGCGTCATCGAGTTGGATGATTAGAATTGCATGCAGCAGGCAATCCCCTTTAAAGAGTTCTGGGCTTGGTTGGCCGAGCACCCCAACTGTATCCTTCGTGCAGGTAGTACAGACTCAGTAGTTTACGATGATGATGACTACCATTGGCTCTTTGCTGAAGAGGATGCCCATACCTTGCTTATCCAAGTTATGCGAGGAAAGCGCCCTGTAGCAGAGTTCTTTGTTGAGCCTGCTCATGTATCCTCTGTTCGAGTCAGTGCTGGGGAAAGAGGGGAATTTAATTTCGATTTGGTTACCGAAATTCATGGACAGGTGCAGGTAATTTTTTATTTTGTATTGTCACATGGGCTGGAAGAGGCTGCAGATAAACCCGATGAGGAGCAGCGGAGTTCCGGGCGCCTTCATTAGGGAATCGATAAGTCTACTTCCGGCATGGTTCGTAGGCTTTGTAGATCTTGTCTTTATTAGGCTAGAGGAAGCTCCACTATCAGGAGGTTTTTCCACCTGATAGTGGCTGATTAAGTGAGCAGCAGCTAGCCTTCACCAGGTTGTCTTTCTGTGGCACCGACCCCGATATGCTGATCGAGAAAGCTCAGGATCTCAGTATAGAGTTTCATATTGTTTTCCTCGCTATAAAAACCATGGCCCTCGTTAGCAACAATTAGGCTCTTTGCTGGTTTTCCCTCCTTTGCAAGTTTCTCCAGTAGCTCCTCAGCATGTTCAACAGGTACGCGCTCATCTTTTTCTCCATGCACAATAAACAAAGGGAGATTGAGTTTATTGGTATTGTGGATTGGGGAGTTTTCCCTAAGGAAGTTCTTATCTTTACTTAGTTCCCTTTTTAGGTAGGCGAGGCCTCTATCTCGACGCTTTATGTCTCCTTTCTTGTACATCATCTCCAAGTCATATACTCCCACATAGCCAATGGCACATTTGTAGAGTTCGGGATACCTGATTGGATTCATCAGGGCGGAGTAACCACCAAAGCTGGCACCATAAATACAAATTCTCTCTGGGTCTGCATAGCCTTTATTTATTGCCCAGTTAACCGCATCGGCGATATCCTTTTGGATTTTTCCTCCCCACTCGAGTCTGCCTGCCCTATAAAAATGACTTCCATAGCCTGTAGAGCCACGGAAGTTTACCTGGAGAACCAGGTAGCCATTTTGAGAGAGGATCTGTGCTTCCTGGTCATACCCCCAATAATCGCGGGCGTGAGGTCCACCGTGGGGTAGAACTACCATAGGTTGGTGTTCATTGGAACCTTGTGGGAATGTGAGATATACCCCGATCTTTAGACCATCTTCGGTGTTGAAGTCATCGGCCAGCATAGGCTGGAGCTGTTCAGGGTTTAGCCAGTTCGCAGATGAAATAAGAAAATCCACTCTTTTGGACTCCATATTCACTAGAAAGTAGTCGTTGGGCAGGCGGTCGCCATGAACTTTCAGCACCCCAAGACTCCCATCGGAGGTAAAGCTGGTAAACGAAATATGGTACCCCTCAAAAGCTTTTTTGAGTCCGCGGAAAAAAGCAGCAAACCCCTCGCTTTCGCTAAAGAAGTGCTCTACTGGATAGTCAGGGTGCAAATAAATCCCGACCGGTTTGTAGCTGCCAGGAGTACGAATTACGCCATGGATATCAGAAACTTCATGTTGATACACAACTGAATACTTGTCAGTACCGGGTTTTAACTTGATGAGCTTCTCAGTTTGAGCTTCTTCACTGAGGGTTAGGTAGGCCTCACCCGCTGCGCGATCAAAACCTATTGGTGTCGCAGTATCCAGTAGAGGGTTGTTTATTCTTTCCCATCCCTGTTTTGTCCTGGAATACAGCTGACTATCTCCTTGTTCATCGATGCCATCGGCAAATAGCAAGTTTCCTTTTTGATCTGTATATGCACGCCCCCAGGCCTGGGGAAGGCGGGAAATTCGCTTTTTAACACCGTTGTATATATTGAGTCTCAATACTTCGCCAACAGATTCTTGATTATCTGCCCAGGGGTGTGTGGAAACTAAGATTTCTTTCTTTTTATCTATAAGTGGATCAATGAGAGTGGCGTGTGCAAAGGTGGTCTCTGCTTTTTTAAGGCGAGACCCAACTTGGCGTTCGCCGGCCAGGTGGCCAAAAATATTCTTGCCCTTAGAGCCATCATAGTTAATTGCAAATAGCGAACCGTAAAAAACAGGTGTCTCTAACGCAGCCTTGCGCGATACGACTTCGGCCACAATACGCTCATTATTGGCCCAGTAAAAATTACCGACCTCTTCCTTGCCGCTAAAACGTAAAGAACCTGTGACCTGAAGGGGGTTAATGGACATGAAAATAAGCACCCGTTCACCGTTGTGTAATTTTTTTACGGCTAAATGGGTACCTGTGGGCGAGATTTTAACTTCCTGAATATCTGCATGGCGTACCAAGTCTGATAAGTCGACTTGTTGGCATATTGAAAGGGTTGGCCAGAGGAAAAGAAGAAATAGAAATCTACGCATTATTAAAATCCTTGTCATTGAGGTTTTTAATTATGAGTGACAAGGGAGCTAAAAGAAATGGTAAAGGCGGGCCTTCAAATGGCCGCCTTTACCAATTGGTCAGGACAATGTACTAATTACTTGCTAAGTCTTCGCTTTCCCGCTCAGGCTTATGTTGGTCAAACCAGTACAAAATAGCAGCAACTTTCGCAATCATCTGGCTGGGCCTCGCGGCAATACTGTGAGATGCGCCCGGAACGCGTACCATAGCAGCTTCCACATCGTTCAGCTTGAGTGCCTGGTAGAACTGCTCTGTCTCGGACATTGGGGTGCGGTAATCCTCCTCTCCGGTAAGCAGCATGGTTGGTGTGGTGACATTACCTACATAAGTCAGGGGTGAGCGGCGACGATATTCCTCGGGTTTTTCCCAGGGCATACCTGAGAACCAGTATTTAGTGAAGAATCTGGAATAATCCGCAGTCAAGACGAAGCTCTCCCAGTTGATGACCGGTTTGGCAACCACTGCAGCTCGGAATCGATCGGTCTTACCGATAATCCAGGCGGTCAGGGTGCCGCCTCCGCTGCCGCCGGTAACAAATAGCTGCTCCTCATCAATATAACCCTGGTTGATTACTGCATCGACGCCGGACATCAGATCGTCGTAATCCTGACTCGGGTAGTTGTGGTGGATCAGGTTGGCAAATTCATGCCCGTAGCTGGTGGAGCCTCGTGGATTTGTGTAAAGAACCACATAGCCGGCGGCGGCAAAAAGTTGTACCTCGGCGGCGAATCGGGGGCCATAGTTAGAGAAGGGGCCTCCGTGAATTTCCAGCAGAAGTGGATACTTTTTCTTCGGGTCAAAATTGGGCGGGTAGGCGATCCAGCCTTGTATGCTACGGTCATCAAAACTGGACTTATATTTGATTTCCTCTACATGGGCCATATTGCGCAAGGGCATCAAGTCGCTGTTGAGGCTGGTCAGTGTTTTTACTTTACCGCTGCGGGCCAGTGCCAGTTCTGCTGGATGTTGTGGGTTAGTTTGCGTGTAGGCAATATCTCCCCGCTTGGATACTGCGAAGTTGCTCCCGGAGTAGGGGCGCCCCAGTGACAGTCCACCGGCATCGCTGACAGCCAGAGTTTCATTGTCACCAATTTTCTTGATGGCAATTTTTGTGGAGCCGTGATCATCGTAGCTATAGGCGATACGTTTGCTATCACCCAGCCAGTGGAAGCTGGAAATACTGCGGTCTTTGACGGTTTGAACCTTGCGGGACTTGCCACTATTGAGATCAATGATACGCAGGGAATGCTGTTGGTATCCGAGCCGTTGGTCTTCGAAGCCCAGATAAGCGAGTTTTTTTCCATCGGGAGACATCTGCGGGTGGTGATCGGGCCCAAACCTCTCTGTTATCTGCTCAAAATTACCATTCTTGAGATTAACTTTGTAAATTTCCGAGTTCATCAGCTCGATCTCATGATCGGGGTGACGGTTTGCGGAAAAATAAATAGCGTCGTTGTTTTTACTCCATGCGAGACTGCTATTGTGGTCGTATTCGCCACTTGTGAGCTGACGGGGGGTGCCGCCGTCACGGGGAATTACAAAGACCTGGGTGTGCCCCTGTTTGAGGTAGCCCATACCGTCTGCGCGATAAATGCTACGATCGATGAACTGTGGCGGCTCTGCCCATTTTGCACCTTCAGGAGCTCCGGGAAGTTCAACCGGCAAAGGCCTGCTCTCTGGTACAAACATAGTGAAAGCAATTTGCTTGCCGTCCCGTGACCACTGAATATTCGAAGGGGCTTTGGGCAGATGGGAAATCTGCAGGTTTTGGCCGTTGTCTAGCCATAATAGGTGGATCTGCGGGCTGCCGCTGCGGGTGCTGACAAAGGCAATTACCTTGCCGTCCGGGGACAGGCGCGGTGAATAATCAGAGTAGTCACCTGAGGTCAGTGGGCGGTGGTCTTTACCATCGGTGCTGATACGCCACAGGTTGGCTCGTTTATTGTCCGCCATCTTATTCATAGAATTACGGACGTAGTAAATACTTTTTCCATCGTTACTGAATTGTGGGCTGCTGGCGTACTCGAGATTGAACACATCCTCATAGCTGAAGTTGGGTGTCAGGTCGCTGGCGGCTGCGGGGCTGGCAATAAATATTGCGCCGACAAGTTTTAATAGCCGATTCATGATCTGCGGGCTCCTCCTCATTTTATTGTAGTCAGGTGGAGCATACCGCAGGTGAAATCGGGGAGGGGGCCAATAAGCTGACCTGCGTATCCAGTACGATAACCCGTGGGGCATCAGCGGGCTTGTAAGCCTGCTATTGCTAAAAGGTGAGAGTTGCTCACCAAATTTTCATCTTCCATTTCCCATCAGGTTAGTGCTGATCAAATCAGTAGAGAGCATGGGCCACTTTGAGATTCTTTTGCCAGACTTTATTAGTTTTTGGAGACGCTCGAAAATAACTTTTGGGAATATTGCCTCATTCAAAGGTTGGGCTCGTTTGGAGGCTGGTGGGCTTATGCAAGAAGTTCTTTTAGCGCTTCCCGATAAATTTCCTTGAGCACATCCAGATGGCTGGCTTCGACTCTCTCATCCACTTTGTGAATAGTTGCATTGACCGGCCCCAGCTCAACTACTTGCGCTCCGGTCGGTGCAATAAAACGGCCGTCGGAAGTACCCCCGGCTGTCGATAATTCAGTTTCCTTCCCGGTAATTTTTTGGATAGCTTGTTCCACAGCATGTACTAGTGGGCCCTCGGCAGTGAGGAAAGGGTGCCCAGACAAATTGAAATTAGCTTCATACTTTAGGTTGTGCTTATCCAGAATTGCGCAGGCACGGGCTTCCAGTTCTTCGGCGGTGGACTCCGTAGAAAAACGCCAATTACAGAGTAATTCCACTTCACCGGGAATCACATTGGTTGCTCCGGTGCCCCCATTGATATTGGAAACCTGGAAACTGGTGGCGGGGAAAAATTGATTGCCCTGATCCCACTTTTCTGCGGCTAATTCGGCCAGCGCGGGGGCCAGGGTGTGAATTGGGTTTTCCGCCATGTGGGGGTAGGCAACATGCCCCTGCACACCGGACACCTTCAATTCCAACCCCAGGGAGCCGCGTCGCCCATTCTTGATGATATCTCCTACGCGCTCGCTGCTGGAGGGCTCGCCCACAATACAGCAGTCAATTTTCTCTCCCTGCTCTTGGAGCCACTCAACAACCTTGACGGTGCCGTTGGTAGCTGGGCCTTCCTCGTCGCTGGTAATCAAAAAGGCGATGCGCCCGCTGTGGTTCGGCTGTTGATCGATAAATTCTTCACAGGCCACTACCATTGCAGCAAGCGAACCCTTCATGTCGGCCGCGCCGCGCCCATAAAGAAAACCATCGCGAATTTCCGGTTCGAACGGGGGACTGCTCCAATTCTCCTCTGGGCCGCTGGGCACCACATCAGTGTGGCCCGCGAAGGCAAGTAGCGGGCCGTTATTTTGCCCGTTGCGCACTGCCCAGAAATTATCGGTATCCCCACGTCGCAGCTTAGTTACCTCAAAGCCAATTTTCTCCAAGCGCTGGATCATCATTTCCATACAGCCTGCGTCTTCAGGGGTTACGGAGCGACGCCGAATAAGGTCGAAGGCGAGTTGCAGGGTGGGGGTCACGAAGCATTCCTTATTTTTGGATGAGTAAGGCCGGACAGAGAGTTATAACGGCGGCAGAAACTTGGTTGCGCGGGGCTTGGCCCCGCAGTGCTCAAAATTAATTGCTGTGTAGCGCTTCGTTGAGCTCAATTGCACTCTTGTTAGTCAGGCATTCCACCGCACCATTAGTGGAATTCCTGCGGAACAGCAGATCAGATTTTCCAGCCAGTTCGCGCGCCTTAATATATTCAACAAGTTTGCCGCTGTCGTCCAGTAGGGCCACCTTGGTACCGGCGGTGATGTAGAGGCCCGCTTCTACAGTGCAGCGGTCCCCGAGAGGGATACCGATACCTGCGTTGGCGCCAAGTAGGCAATTGGCACCGACGGAAATGATAATATTGCCACCCCCTGACAGGGTGCCCATGGTGGAGCTGCTGCCACCCAGGTCAGAACCTGCGCCGACAAACACACCTGCTGAAATGCGGCCCTCAATCATGCCAGGCCCCTCTGTGCCAGCGTTAAAGTTCACGAAGCCCTCGTGCATTATGGTGGTGCCTTCGCCAAGGTAGGCACCAAGACGTACGCGGGCAGTATGGGCAATACGGACTCCGGTGGGGATCACGTAATTTGTCATCTTGGGAAACTTGTCGACACAGGATACTTCCAGGTGTTCTCCTTTCAGCCGGGCTTCCAGTTGGCGCTGGGGTAGCTCTTCCAAGTCGATCGCCCCCTGGTTAGTCCAGGCCACATTGGCCAGTTTGCCAAAGATGCCGTCAAGCTTGGTTTCGTGGGGCCTCACTAAGCGGTGGGAGAGCAAGTGCAGCTTCAAGTAGGCTTCGGGGAGAGATTGAGGTGCTTCGTCGGTCGAGAGTACCACTGCAGCAAGTGGTCGTTGGGTAATAGTGAATTGCTGCAGGATGTCCGCCTGCTCGGTAGCGCCCAGCTGCCGTAGCTTCTTTTCCAGGGGGTGCAGTTGGGCAGGGTCCAGCGACAGGCTGAAATTGCCTTCGCCGATATTCAGGGTTTCTTTGACTGCTGCAGCCACATCTGCATCGGGTTTCAGCAGCGGTTTTGGATAGTAAACTTCCAGCCAGTCACCCTTGTTGTTACAAGTACCAACGCCAAAACCAATGCTATACATATCGCTCATAGTATTTCTCCTAATTGGATCAGCCGGCAAGTTGGGTGAACTCGGCCTCTTTAAAACCGAAGTGGGTGGTATCGCCACTGGTGGTTACCGGGCGTCTGATCAGAGTGGGGGTCTCACTGGCGAGTGCAAAGGCTGCGTCATTATCCATGCCGTTTTTCTGTTCGTCCGTAAGTGCACGCCAGCTGGTAGAGCGGCGGTTCAGTACTTCCTGCCACCCAAATTTATCCAGCCAGGTTTTCAGGGGCACATTGCCCATGCCGTCTTCGCGGAAATCGTGAAATTGGTAATCGATCCCGTTCTTTTCCAGCCATTTGCGGGCCTTCTTTACAGTGTCGCAGTTTTTAATTCCGTACAGAGTAATCACAGTTACGCCTTTTGGGTTTTCTTGGGGTTTTTGCGGTTGGGGTAACAAGTGGTGCAGATTTCACATACGGTGCCATCGCAGCCCCGTGCAGAGCAGTATTCCCGGCCGTAGAAAATAATCTGCAAATGTAATTTATTCCACTTTTCCCTGGGAAACAGTCGTTTTAGATCCTTTTCTGTTTGGGTGACATTTTTCCCGCTGGTGAGACCCCAGCGCTGGGCGAGGCGATGAATATGAGTATCCACTGGAAAGGCAGGGTGGCCAAATGCTTGTGACATTACCACGCTAGCGGTCTTATGGCCGACTCCTGGTAGGGTTTCAAGTGCAGCCATATTTTCAGGCACAGCGCTGTGGTACTCGTTGACCAGAATCTGTGACAGTTTACTGATGGCTTTGGATTTTTGTGGGGACAGCCCGCATGGGCGGATGACTTCCTGGATTTTTTCCACTGGCACCTGTGCCATATCTACGGGATTGTCAGCCAGTAGCCAGAGTGCCGGGGTGACCTGGTTGACGCGCTCATCAGTGCATTGTGCGGATAGCAATACGGCCACCAGCAACGTATAAGAGTCATTGTGGTCGAGGGGGATGGGGGTTTCTGGGTAAAGTTCTTCAAGACGCTGTTGGATAAAATCCACGCGTTCCTGCTTGAGTAAGTTTTTTACTGCCATTCTTTGTTGTGCCTGGGGGCTCCTGGAGTGTAATTCTTGTGTTTGGGTGCAATGCCCTAGCTGCAAAATGTCTTGAGTCGCCGAGCTGCCTCCACGCATTCATCAAGGGTCGCAACTAGAGCCATGCGCACATATTCGTCCCCCGGGTTAAGGCCCTCGCTCTCACGGGCAAGGAATGAACCAGGCAGGACAGTGATGTTCTGTTGGCGAAACAGTTCGCGGGCAAAGTGCTCCCCATCACCGACACGCGGCCACAGGTAAAAGCTTGCCTGGGGGGCGCTTACTTCGACGCAGCCGTCAAGGATATCGAGTACTGCATCAAATTTCTGCCGGTAGAGTGAGCGATTTTGCTGTACGTGCTCCTCGTCCTGCCAGGCGGCGATGGATGCGTATTGGTTTGGTAGTGGCATGGCACAGCCGTGGTATGTGCGGTAGAGCAGAAACTTTTCCAGCAGTTGAGCGTCACCGGCAACAAACCCAGAGCGCAGACCGGGGAGATTGGATCGTTTCGACAGACTGTGGAACACCACGCAGCGGCGATAATCGTTGCGGCCTATTTCCTTACAGGCTTGCAGTAGCCCACTGGGCGGTGATGCTTCATCGAAGTAGAGTTCCGAATAGCACTCATCCGAAGCGATGGTGAAATCGTAGCGATCAGCCAACTGTATCAGCCACTGTAGTTCAGCTGTTTCCAGTAGTGCTCCGGTAGGATTACCCGGCGAACAGATATATAGCAGTTCGCACTGATGCCACACTGACTCGGGAATAGAGGCGAAGTCAGGCTTAAAGCCGTTGGCAGAGACACAGTTGATAAAGTGTGGCTGTGCTCCGGCAAGCAGTGCCGCCCCCTCGTAGATTTGGTAAAAGGGGTTGGGCATCAGGACCTTGCTGCCCGGCGACACCATTGCTTGGGCGAAGGCGAAGAGTGCCTCACGTGTGCCGTTTACTGGGAGTACCTGGGTGTCCGCACAAACCCGGTCTAGGTGGAAACGCTTGCACAACCAGTCTGCGATTGACTTACGTAGAGGCTCCAGGCCTTTGGTCAGCGGATAGGATGCAAGCTTATCGAGATGTCGAATCAATTCGCTGCGCACAAACTCTGGTGGGGTATGTTTCGGTTCGCCAATAGAGAGGGCAATATGCGGTTTGTCCGCTGCTTCCAGGCCCGCTTTGAGGGCGTGCAGTTTGCTGAATGGGTAGGGCTGCAACTTTTCCAGGTTGGGGTTCATGGCAGTCTTGTCCGCTCTCTGAATGGTTGTTATTGCGGTGCTGTGTGTTCGTCCAGCTCCTGGCAGATTGCCTCTTCCAAAGCTCGGTTAGCTTCTTTGCCGCACAGGGGGCGCCCTTCGGCATCGGTGATGTGGAAGATGTCCTCTACCCGCTCGCCGAGAGTAGAAATCTTGGCGTTGTGCAGGCGCAGGTCGTGGGCGATAAAAATACGTGCAATGCGCGCAAGAAGGCCGGGCCTGTCAGCGCTGGTTATTTCCAGTGTGCTATAGAGGTCCCCGGGTTCGGCGGACAAGTGCGCCTGGCTCTCCAGCTCGAACATCTTCAGGCGGCGTGGAGTGCGTCGCTGGATTACCTTGGAGTAGTCCTCTACCAACGCCAGCTCCTGCTGCAGCGTTGTTCGAATTTGCTGTAATCTCTTTGGTTCGTCAAGCAGCGGCTGACCGGATTCATCCAGTACATAGAAGGTATCCAGCGTATAGCCCGAGGCGGAGTTATACAGGCGAGCATCGTGCACGCTCAGGTTGAGCATATCGAGCCCGGTGACAGCGGCGGCGAAAACATTGGCTCTATCCGGGGTGTACACGAATACCTGGGTGGCGCCGTCATGTTCACCAGGGCCCGAGTTACGAGTCAGCACCAGGGTATCACTTTGCTCCAGCGGGGCATTGCTATGCAGCTCATGGATAGCTGCGGTGTGCCAGGTAATGTTATCGGCACTCTCGCGCACAAAGTAATCTTCGCCCATCTGTGCCCAGATATTTTCTACCGAGACTTCTGGGAGACCCATGGCACACAGCTTTTCCAGTGCGAGGCTGCGGGTTTCCTCAATGATTTCCTCGCGGTCGATCGGGTTTTCCAGGCCGCGGCGAAGGGCGTGTTGGGTAGCTTGATAAAGTTGGCGCATCAGGCTGGCGCGCCAGCTGTTCCACAGTTCTGGATTGGTGGCATTGATATCGGCCACCGTTAGAGCGTAAAGGTAGTCCAGGTGCTCGCGGTCGCCGACTTCGCGGGCAAAGGCGTGCACCACCTCGGGATCACTGATGTCCTGCTTTTGTGATACCTGGCTCATCAACAGGTGCTTCTCCACCAACCAGCAGACCAGTCGGCGATCGCGTGCAGGCAGTTGATGACGTTGGCAGAACTCAGCGGCATCTACCACGCCCAGCTTGGAGTGGTCTCCGCCTCGGCCTTTGGCGATATCGTGGTAGAGACCGGCAATGTACAGTAATTCCGGCTGGCGCATACGTTCGAGTATGTCTGCGGCGAGAGGAAATTTCTCACGCGCCTCCGGGCTGCGAAAGCTGCGCATATTGCGCACAACTTGTAGAGTGTGGGCATCCACGGTGTAGATATGGAATAAATCATGCTGCATTTGGCCTGTAACCCGCCCGAATTCAGGCAGGTAGCGCCCGAGAATTCCATAGCGGGTCATACGTGATAGCTGTGAAGAAAGTCCGCGAGGAGAGCGAAGTAACTGCATAAACAGTTCGCTGTTGGTGGGGTCGGAGCGGAAGTCCTGGTCGATCAAGTGCCGATGTTCATGAATCAGCCGGGTTGTAGAGGCTCGTACCCGGGTAATCTGTGGGTTTCTTGCCATCAGCACAAAAATTTCCAGCAGGGCTGAGGGATACTTGTTAAAAACCTGCGGGTGGACAACCTCAATTGCACAGTCGCGAATCTGGAAGCGTTCATTGATGGGGGTGAGGTTCTGCCCACCGCCAGGCGTTGAGATGGCTTCACCGAGGTATTGTAGTAATACGTCATTGAGTTGACGCAAGGCCATCACAGTCCGGTAGTAGCTGTGCATAAACTGCTCGACTGCCAGCTGGGTGTCGCTGTCCTCGAAGCCAAACTGCTTGGCCAGCTCTCTCTGGTAGTCAAACAATAGGCGTTCTTCGGCGCGGCCGGCGAGGAGGTGCAGGCCGTAGCGCACTCGCCATAGGAAGCTCTCGCCGGACTGGAGGATGGCGAATTCCTCTTCGGTAAAAAACGCTTTGCCCTGCAGCTGCTTAAGGGTGCGTACCCGGAAAAAATATTTAGCTACCCAGGAGATAGTTTGGATATCGCGCAGCCCGCCGGGGGAGTTTTTGATATTGGGCTCAAGAATGTACTCTGCCGCCTGCTGGCGGTTATGGCGCTCCTCCTGCTCGGCAAACTTGGCGTGGAAAAATTCCTCCATGGGCCAGAGTTTCTTTTGTTCCAGTGAGGATGCCAGTTGCTCTCCGGGTGCGGTGTCGCCCACTATTGTGCGGGACTCCGTGAGATTGGTCATCACGGTAATGTCCTGTTCGGCAAGGTCCAGGCATTCTTCCACGCTGCGTACAGAGTGGCCGATTTCCAAGCCAAGGTCCCAGAGGAAGGCTACAAACCGCTCAATATTTTCGATTGTGTCTGAGTTTGCAGGAGCGCTGGTGAGTATCAGCAGGTCGATATCTGAATAGGGGTGCAATTCGCCACGACCATAGCCACCAACTGCGAGCAGGCCGATACC
This sequence comes from Microbulbifer sp. GL-2, assembly GCF_007183175.1. Classification (NCBI taxonomy): domain Bacteria; kingdom Pseudomonadati; phylum Pseudomonadota; class Gammaproteobacteria; order Cellvibrionales; family Microbulbiferaceae; genus Microbulbifer; species Microbulbifer sp. GL-2. The sequence goes on along the minus strand of NZ_AP019807.1, from coordinate 107,743 downwards.
GGGCTTCCAATCATGCTGGTGCCAGGCGTAGTGCAGAAGACAATCTATAAAAAGGGCGCGCTCATGTATCAGGGTGCTGACATCCTCCCCCTCACGAAAGCGCTCAGCCATCTGGTGTTCCGCTGCGCCAACAGCATCCTTGAAAACCTGCAGGGGGTGCTTTTCACCGGCGGCAAGATCCAGACGAAATCTGGCCTGATCAAAGAAGAATAGGGGGTGTTCAAAGTGGGGGAGAGTGGCCGGCTGCATGGGATGAGTCCATTTGGCTGTATCCCGCCGCGCTGGCGGCGGGTCTTTGTATCTTTACCGTGGGTCGCGCGAGCGCTGGGGTTAAAGCTGCTCCTCGCTACGCGCGGTTAATACTTCAACCCCATCGCTGGTGACCGCCATAGTGTGCTCCCATTGTGCCGATAATCTACGGTCCCTGGTGATCGCGGTCCAGCCGTCGCCCAGGACGCGGGTAGCGGCCTTACCTGCATTGATCATCGGCTCGATAGTAAAGGTCATTCCTTCTTGCAGCACCTCGCCGGTGCCCGGCTGTCCGTAGTGCATGATTTGCGGTTCCTCGTGGAATACATCGCCGATACCGTGGCCACAGAAGTCGCGCACTACTGAGTAGTAGTTCTTCTCGGCATGCTGTTGAATGACGTGGCCGATATCACCGAGGGTGGTGCCGGGGCGCACGATCTGAATGGCTTTGTACATGCACTCCTGGGTCACGCGAACCAAGCGTTCAGCGTGTGCGGCAGGTTTGCCAACGAAGAACATTTTACTGGTGTCGCCAAACCAGCCGTCCTTAATAACGGTGACATCGATATTGATGATATCGCCCTTTTTCAGCACTTTGCTTTCTGCAGGTATACCGTGGCATACCACTTCGTTGACGGAGGTGCATATGGACTTCGGGAAACCGCGGTAGCCGAGGCAAGCGGGGATAGCCTTTTGCACATTGACGATGTGCTCGTGGCAGCGCCGGTCCAGTTCTTCCGTAGTGACGCCGGGAACGACATACTCACCAATCATCTCCAGGACCTCTGCAGCGAGGCGGCCTGCGATGCGCATCTTGGCAATTTGTTCCGGGGTCTTTATGGCTGAGGTCATGCGTGTCCTTAAGTCTGTAGGTTAAGGCGGGCCGCGCCCACCGCGGCGCGATATTGTAGCGGATTGCCGGCAGCTCGGCATAGTTCACCGGAGTCAACCAAATCGGGCCTGCTCAGCGAGGCCCTTGTGCACGCCAAATTGCTGCCTTTCCTTCACTCGGACCCGGGATTGTGGTATAAAGCGCGCCGCTCTGGGATGCTCCCGGGGTGAAAATGCCGCACACGCATCGGCACATGTGTCTGGGTGCCTCGAAAGGGGTTGACGCATGGGATGTGTGGAGGATTAACCCGTACATTTAGAGGTTTATTATGCCGCAAGTAAGTATGCGCGATATGCTGCAGGCTGGTGTTCATTTTGGTCACCAGACCCGCTACTGGAACCCGAAGATGGGTCAATACATCTTTGGTGCCCGCAACAAGATTCATATCATCAACCTGGAGCACACTGTACCGGCTTTCAACGAAGCCCTGCAGGTTGTCAAGGGGATGGCCGCTCAAAAGAAAAAGATTCTGTTTGTTGGCACCAAGCGCGCCGCACAGAAATCTATCAAAGAGCAGGCTGAGCGCTGTGGCCAGCCTTACGTCAGCAACCGCTGGCTGGGTGGTATGCTCACCAACTACAAAACCATCCGCGCTTCCATCAAGCGTTTCCGCGATCTCGAAGTTCAGTCCCAGGACGGTACTTTCGAGAAGCTGACCAAGAAAGAAGCCCTGATGCGTACTCGTACCATGGAGAAGCTTGAGCGCTCCATCGGTGGTATCAAGGACATGGGTGGCCTGCCCGACGCAATCTTCGTGATCGATGTTGAGCACGAGCGTATTGCTATCCAGGAAGCCAACAAGCTGGGTATTCCGGTAATTGGTGTTGTTGATACCAACAGCGACCCTATTGGTGTTGACTACGTGATCCCCGGTAACGACGACGCTATTCGCGCAATCAAACTGTACACTACTGTTGTAGCCGACGCGGTACTCGCCGGTGCAGCTGAAGCTGGTAGCGCAGTGAATAAAAATGAGTACGTCGAAGCTAGCGATGACGACGCTGCTGCAGAGTAATTTGCACGGCGAAGTGATGTGACTCAATAGTGTTGCATTGCGAACTCAAAAAGGGGCCCGAATCACGGCCCCTTTTTTCTAATTTTAAGTGACAGAACCTCGAGGAATGAATCATGGCGATTACCGCGTCAATGGTAAAAGAACTGCGCGAGCGCACCGGCCTGCCAATGATGGAGTGTAAGAAAGCACTCACCGCAGCGGATGGCGACATCGAGAAAGCGATTGAAGATCTGCGCAAAGCCTCCGGCCTGAAGGCTGCCAAGAAAGCTGGCCGTACTGCTGCTGATGGCGTTGTTGCTGCCAAAGTTGCTGAAGATGGCAGCTTCGGTGTTTTGGTTGAAGTGAATTCTGAGACTGACTTCGTTGCGCGCGACGAAAACTTCCAAGCTTTTGTTGCCAAGGTTGTAGAAAAGGCGTTTGCTGATCGTCAGCAAGACGTTGCTGCACTGATGGATGGTGAGCTGGAAACTGCTCGTGAAGCGCTGGTGCAGAAGATTGGCGAGAACATCGGTGTGCGTCGTATCCAGCTGGTTGAGGCTCCGGTTGTGGGTGCTTACGTACACTCCAACAATCGTATTGCAGCCATTGTGGCTCTGAGCGCTGGTGAGGTTGACTTGGCGAAAGATGTTGCCATGCACGTTACTGCGGTAAACCCCCAGGTGAACAAACCTGAAGATATGCCTGCGGACGTTCTGGAGAAAGAGAAGGACATCATCAAGGCTCAGCCTGATATGGAAGGCAAGCCTGCTGAAATCGTTGAGAAAATGATGGGTGGCCGCATCAAGAAGTTCTTGAAAGAGAACAGCTTGGTCGAGCAGCCGTTTGTTAAGAACCCCGATGTAAGTATTGGCAAACTGGTGAAAGACGCCGGTGCCGACGTAACTTCCTTCATTCGCTTTGAGGTGGGTGAAGGTATCGAGAAAGAAGAGGTGGATTTCGCAGCGGAAGTTGCCGCTCAGGTTAAGTCCTCTTCCTAATCGAAAATCACGGGTACCAGTTGGTGCTCGTTCGCAGTGGGGTGCTTCCGCCGGGTTATTAAATGGCTCTGGTGGAGCACCCCTCTGTGTAAATGACTGAAATTGTTGTAATGTTCGGCGGCAATACTTGGCCACTAAACAGGTACATTTGAGAGGACCGAAGCATGCCCGGTATTAAGGACCGCAAATATAAAAGAATTCTGCTAAAGCTCAGCGGCGAAGAGCTGATGGGCGATCAGGGCTTTGGTATCAGCCCCAAAGTGCTTGACAAGATGGCCCTGGAAATTGGCCAGCTTGTGGGTATTGGTGTGCAGGTGGGTCTGGTTGTGGGTGGAGGTAATCTGTTTCGCGGTGCGGCACTGAGCGCTGCGGGCCTCGATCGGGTAACTGGCGACCATATGGGGATGTTGGCCACAGTGATGAATGCCCTGGCTCTGCGCGATGCTCTGGAGAGGTCCAATATCTCCTCGCGGGTGATGTCCTCAATCCAGATGAGCGGTATCGTGGATCACTATGATCGTCGCGCGGCAATTCGCTACCTGGAGCGGGGTGAAGTGCTAATTTTTGCCGCGGGAACCGGCAACCCGTTTTTCACTACGGACTCTGCAGCCTGTTTGCGCGGGATTGAGATTGAGGCAGAGCTGGTACTGAAGGCCACAAAAGTAGACGGTGTTTACTCGGCTGATCCAGTGTTGGATCCGAGTGCGACCCGTTACGATCAGCTCACCTACGACGAGGTTCTGGATAAGAAGCTGGGTGTGATGGATTTAACCGCAATCTGCCTCTGCCGGGAACACAACATGCCCGTGCGGGTGTTCCGCATGGATAAGACCGGGGCGCTGCTCAATATTGTCGTGGGCGGTGTGGAAGGCACGCTAATCGAAGAGGAAGTGAAATCGTGATTGAAGATATCAAAAAAGACGCTAAGGCCCGCATGGGTAAGGCGCTTGACGCACTGGCTGGTAATTTCAATAAAATTCGTACTGGTCGTGCACACCCGAGTATTCTCGATGGTATCCATATTTCCTATTACGGTTCTGATACCCCTTTGTCCCAGGTAGCTAATGTCACTGTTGAAGATGCGCGCACTTTATCGGTAACGCCCTGGGAGAAAAACCTGGTTCCTGATATCGAAAAGGCGATCATGAAGTCTGACCTGGGTTTGAATCCCAGTACAGCAGGTGCGGTTATTCGCATTCCGATGCCAGCTCTGACGGAAGAGACCCGCAAGAATTTTATTCGTCAGGCCCGAGGTGAAGCCGAGACTGCGCGTGTATCAATTCGTAATATTCGCCGTGATTCGTTGGCGGAGGTTAAATCCCTGGTTAAGGACAAGGAAATCTCCGAGGATGATGAGCGCCGCGCTAGCGACGAGATCCAGAAAATTACGGATCAGTTTGTTGCTGGAGTCGATAATTCGCTCGCAGCCAAAGAAAAAGACTTGATGGAAATTTAATGAGTATCGGTGGTGCCCAGCTGAGTAGTTCCAGTCCCAGGCATATCGCCATAATTATGGATGGTAATGGCCGCTGGGCGGCCCGCAGGGGGCTATCACCCTCTGCGGGCCATAAGGCTGGGGTTGAGCGTATACGCGATCTCTTATCTGCATGCAGAGGGCGAGGGGTTGAGGCCCTGACACTTTTCGCCTTTTCCAGTGAGAACTGGCAACGGCCGCCTAAAGAAGTGGAGCTATTAATGAGTTTGTTCCACTCTTACTTGCGCAAAGAGGCCCGCCGTATGTGTGATGAGGGTGTACGGTTACGGGTGATAGGCAGGCGTGATCGTTTTTCGCCTCGATTGCAGCGCGCAATTGCGGAAGCAGAAGAGATTACCCGGCAGGGCCGGCAGGGTGACTTGGTTATTGCCGCCGATTATGGCGGGCGCTGGGATATCACTCAGGCGGCGCGCCAGCTGGCAAAACAAGTGGCCAGTGGCGAGCGCTCAGTCGACTCTATTGATGAGCAGGCTCTCGATAGTAATATGCAGCTTGCTGACTTGCCGCCGGTGGACCTGTTGATAAGATCCAGTGGCGAGCAGCGTATCAGTAATTTTATTCTCTGGCAGGCTGCTTACAGTGAACTCTACTTTACAGATACACTGTGGCCTGACTTTGATGAGGCCGCCCTGGATGCGGCAATTGCGGCATTTCAGCAGCGCGACCGCCGTTTTGGTGGTCGTACTGATGAAGGGAACACAGCTGCGCAGGCCTGATCGATATCGGGCCAGAAGCGCGGCTATTTTTTTGTCCGCGTAAAGTTTTTGGGAATATTTCGCCGGGGTATTCCAGGCTGCAATGTGATAGCAGGTTGGAAAGTAGGTCCAGATGAAAGGGGTTTTCGGTGCTAAAACAAAGAATAATTACTGCGCTGGTATTGCTGGTACTGTTTGCAGGAGTGTTATTTTTCCTCCCCATACAGTGGTACACGCTGGTTTTTGTCGCAGTGGTCTTGCTGGGTGGTTGGGAGTGGGCCAACCTATCTAATCTCAATCGTGCCCTGCGTTTCGTATTTCTGGCTCTTTTGGGCGGCACTCTTGTGCTTACAGCCCAGTATGTATTTTCCATGGAGTTCGGCTCACCGGATATAGATCGTGCTCGCCAGATATTGGCAGTGGCTTGCGGTTGGTGGGCGCTTGCTTTCCTCTGGGTGCAGAGCTATCCAGCGAGCGCCATGCTTTGGGGCAATCGTTGGGTACGGGGGATGGTGGGCCTGCTGGTTCTTGTTCCCAGTTGGCTCTCCCTGGTGATCCTGCGCGGGCTCGACCATGGAGCCTGGTTGGTTCTTTATGTCGTGGCTATTGTTGTGGCCGCCGATGTGGGTGCTTATTTTGTCGGGCGCAAATATGGCCGGCGCAAGCTCGCACGGGAGGTAAGTCCCGGCAAGTCCTGGGAGGGCTTTTTTGGAGGCCTTGGGGCTTGTCTGATTCTAGCGCTTGGGACTTCCTTCCTGTTTGAGTTGCCCCTGAAGAATACCCTTCTCTTTACTTTTGGTGTTTTAGTCACTGCCCTTGCCTCTGTGATCGGTGACTTACTGGAAAGTATGTTCAAGCGACACCGGGGTGTTAAAGACAGCAGTCACATATTGCCTGGGCATGGGGGCGTTATGGATAGGCTGGATAGTCTCTCTGCAGCGCTGCCGGTATTTACCATGGCTGCCCTTGCCAGTGAATTACCCAAGTACCTGTAACTGGCGCACCTGCCCTTTTTTATCAGTATTTCGGTTCTATCCCGCCTTGCCCGTGTCGTCGGAGATTGACGGTGCGGAAAGGCTGGTAGTGCCGGCAGTTTTCCAGGTATGAGAGCAACTATGCAAGGCAAGTCTCTACAAACTGTAACCGTTCTTGGTTCCACTGGCTCCATTGGTGTCAGTACGCTCGATGTGTTGGCCCGTCACCCCCAGCAGTATTCGGTGTTTGCCTTGACCGCTAATGAGCGTGTGGCTGAACTCGCTCAACAATGCCGCAAGTTTAACCCCCGCTACGCTGTGGTCACCAGCGAAGATAAGGGCGAGGAGTTGCGGGCTCTGCTGGCTGATGAGACGGATACTGAGGTCTTGTGTGGGCTTGAAGGGCTCTGTCGCGTGGGCTCTGCGGGTGAAGTGGATGTTGTCATGGCGGCTATTGTTGGTGCTGCCGGCCTGCGCCCAACACTGGCGGCTGTAGAGGCTGGTAAAAAGGTACTACTTGCCAATAAAGAAGCTCTGGTTATGGCCGGGCCTGTGTTTCTACAGGCTCTCCAGGCCAGTGGTGCGCAGTTACTGCCAATCGACAGCGAGCATAATGCGATTTTCCAGTGTTTGCCATACCCGTGTGCCAGCTTGGCGGATGCTGGCGTGGAGAAGATACTGCTCACCGGTTCCGGCGGCCCCTTTCGCACACGTGAGACTGGTGACCTGCATAAGGTGACACCTGATGAGGCTTGTGCGCACCCGAACTGGTCCATGGGGCGGAAGATCTCGGTCGACTCTGCCACCATGATGAACAAGGGGTTGGAATTTATTGAGGCCTGCTATCTGTTCGATGCGCACCCTGAGCAAATTGAGGTTGTGGTGCATCCGCAGAGTATTATCCACTCGATGGTCCAATACCGGGATGGCTCTCTGCTGGCACAGATGGGTAACCCGGATATGCGTACGCCAATAGCCCACGCATTGGCATTTCCTTCGCGTATTGATGCAGGAGTGCCGGCCCTGGACCTGATTGCGCAAGGGCGATTGGATTTTCAGACCCCTGATTACCGACGCTTCCCCTGCCTGCGCCTGGCTGAGGGCGCAATTGATGTGGGGGGGAGCGCTCCGACGGTGCTGAATGCGGCAAATGAAGTCGCTGTTGAGGCGTTTTTACAGGGACGGCTTGCATTTACTAGTATTGCAGCGGCTATAGAAAAAGTAATGAATAGCACCCCGGTTGTTGAACTGACAGGCCTGGACGTAGTCGAAGCCATTGATCTCAATGCGCGGGAGTTGGCCAAGCGGACCCTTGGAGGCCTGTAAATGGTCAGCAGGCGTATAATGCCGGGGTTTGTGCATGAAAAGAGACTGTAACTGAGCATGGATTTAATTCAGACGGTAATTTGGGCCCTAGTGGCTCTCGGTGTACTGGTATCCTTCCACGAGTTTGGACACTTCCTGGTGGCACGTCTCTGCGGAGTCAAGGTGTTGCGCTTTTCTGTGGGCTTTGGTCGCCGGCTTCTCTCCCGCTATGACCGTCATGGTACGGAATTTACTATTTCTGCTATTCCCCTTGGCGGTTACGTCAAAATGCTGGATGAGCGGGAAAGGGAGGTTCCCCCTAGTGAGTTGGACCAGGCTTTTAACCGCAAAAGTGTCTGGGCGCGCATGGCGATCGCCGCCGCCGGGCCTGCGGCCAATTTCCTATTGGCAATAGTGCTGTTTTGGGCAGTATTCATGGGGGGCACAGCTGGCCCGGTGCCTATCGTCGAGTCTGTGAAGCCCGACAGTATCGCCGAGGCAGCAGGGCTGGAGTCCGGTCAGGAGATAATTGCTGTCGATGGGGAGAGTACCCCAACTTGGCAGGCCCTGAATTGGCGTCTGGCCAACCGTTTAGGCGACAGTGGCAATATTGAGTTTTCTGTACGCTACCCTGACTCCAATCTCGAATACCACATGGTCGCGGATATAAATCGCTGGCTGTCGGGGCAGGAAGTACCGGACCCCTTGTCTGAGGTGGGACTGGAGCTCTGGACGCCACCGGTAAGTATGAAACTCTACAATGTGGCGAAAGGCAGTCCAGCCAGTGCCGCAGGAATCCGTGCCGGCGATCAAATAGTCGGTACTGATGGGCGAGTCTTTTCCGGCTGGGAAGAGTGGAGCGAATATGTCCGCGCCCGTGCCGGCGTACCTTTGGAGGTACAGGTTGAGCGTCAGGGACAGCGTTTGACGCTGTCGGTCACTCCCGCTGAAGTGGCACTGGATGATGGTAAGAGAATCGGCCGCATAGGAGTGAGCCCGATATCTGAATCCTGGCCCGAGGATCGCGTGCGGGTATTTCACTATGGAGTCGCGGGCGCTTTCTCCAAGGGCGTGCAGGAGACGTGGGATAAAACCCTATTCACCTTGAATAGTTTGAAAAAGTTGATATTTGGTCAACTTTCAACCAAAAACTTGAGTGGACCAATCACCATTGCTAAAGTGGCGGGTACTTCCGCAGAGCGGGGATGGCAGTCCTTCCTGTCATTATTGGCTCTGCTCAGTATCAGTCTCGGTGTACTCAATCTGTTACCCATTCCGGTACTCGATGGCGGTCACCTTCTTTACTACGGTATTGAAGCGATCAAGGGATCCCCTGTGTCAGAGCGGGTTCAGGTGCTTGGCTTGCAGGTGGGGATGGCCCTGGTGCTCTGCATTATGGGGCTCGCGTTATATAACGATATTTTACGCTTGTAATTTGAGAAAAATTCCGACTCCACGGATTAGGGGCGGAAAATTGTGCTGGGGGGTAGTGAGTACTCTTAAAGTGCTGAAGCTCCTGGATTGCAATTAATAGGGCCTGGAATTAGTAGATGAATTACTTCCTGAAAGTGGTTTTCCTCGGCCTGATGCTGGCACAGAGTGCCTTGGCACAGTCGTTCGTGGTCAACGATATCCGCGTGGAAGGATTGCAACGCGTCTCTGCGGGTACGGTTTTCTCAGCACTTCCGGTTCGGGTCGGCGACGAACTTGAAACGCGGGAAGTCCAGAGTGCGACCCGGGCACTGTTCCGCACCGGTTATTTTGAGGACATCCAGATAAGTCGTGAAAATGATGTTCTCGTTGTTACCCTAAGGGAGCGGCCAGCTATATCCAGCATCGAGATTAACGGAAATAAGGCGATTACCACTGAAGATCTGCTGAAAGGTATGGAGGAAAATGGTCTGGCTGAAGGGCGTATCTTTAAACGTGCGACTCTCGAAGGCTTGGCTCAGGAGCTTGAACGCCAGTATGTGGCCCAGGGCCGCTACGGTGCCAGTGTTAACACTGAGGTGAAGGAGTTGCCTCGAAACCAGGTTAATCTTCGTGTAATCGTTGATGAGGGCTCTGTTGCAGCGATTAAGCACATCAATATCGTCGGGAATAAGGCATTCTCCGATGAAGAGCTTAAAGAAATCTTTGAGTTGCAAACTACCGGTTGGTTGTCCTGGCTGCGTAGAGATGACAAGTATTCTCGTGAGAAATTGACCGGCGACCTGGAGCGCCTGCAATCTTACTACCTGGATCGTGGCTATTTGGGGTTTCAGATTGATTCTACTCAGGTATCTCTGAGCCCTGACAAGCGGAGTGTCTTTATTACAGTCAATGTGATTGAAGATGATGTTTATACAGTTAGTGGAGTGGAGTTGGCCGGTGACCCTGTAGTACCGGAGGAAGAGATCAGGCGCCTGTTGCTAGTAAGTGAAGGCCAGACGTTCTCTCAAGTGAAAATGGCCACGACTTCCGATTATATTGCCCAGCGTCTGGGTAATAAGGGTTACGCTTTTGCTGACGTAAGCGGTATTCCAGAAGCAGATAAAGATGAGAAGACAGTAAAAATTGTCTTCTTTATCAACCCGGGTAAGCGCGCTTATGTACGCCGTATCAGTTTCCGCGGAAACACCCGTACTGCGGATGAAGTTTTACGTCGTGAGTTGCGCCAGATGGAATCGGCTTTGGCCTCTTCCGCTCGTATTGAACAATCCAAAGTGCGTCTCGAGCGCCTTGGTTATGTCAAGGTCGTAGACGTTAAAACTGTTGAGGTACCTAGCACCTCAGACTAGATTGATATCGAATACACGTTAGAGGACCCCCCGGACTCTGGGGGAAACGGGGCACTAGTAGGTGCTGTAACTCCTGGATTGCGAATAAAAAGACCTGGAATTAGTAGATGAAAGATTTCCTGAAAGCGGCCTCCCTCGGCCTGGTGCTCCCACTGAGTGCCTTAGCACAGTCGTTCGTGGTCAACGATATCCGTGTGGAAGGGTTGCAGCGCGTCTCTGCCGGTACAGTTTTCTCTGCTCTACCCGTTAGGGTGGGTGATGAAATCGAGTCTGTGGAGATTCAAAGTGCAACCAGGGCATTGTTTCGTACTGGCTATTTCGAGGATATACAGATAGGCCGTGAAAACGGTGTCCTGGTCGTGACGGTACGGGAGCGCCCTGCTATCTCGAAAATTGAGATTAGCGGTAACAAGGCAATCTCCACTGAAGATCTGCTGAAAGGCATGCATGATAACGGCTTGTCGGAAGGGCAGATTTTTAAGCGCGCAACCCTGGAGGGCCTTGCTCAGGAGCTTGAGCGGCAATATGTTGCCCAGGGCCGCTATGGAGCCAGTGTCAAGACAGAAGTGAAGGAGCTGCCGCGAAACCAAGTAGAGCTTCGCGTGATTGTAGATGAGGGTTCGGTCGCTGCGATTAAGCACATCAATGTTGTCGGAAACAAGGCCTTCTCCGATGAGGAGCTGGCGGAGATTTTTGAGCTGCAGACAACCGGTTGGTTATCCTGGTTGCGCAGCGATGACAAATACTCTCGCGAGAAACTGACCGGTGACTTGGAGCGCTTGGAGTCCTATTACCTCGATCGTGGCTATCTTGATTTCCAAATTGATTCGACCCAGGTCTCCCTGAGCCCGGATAAGCAGAGTGTTTTCATTACTGTTAACGTGATTGAAGGCGATGTTTATACGGTCAGTGAAGTGGACCTTGCAGGTGACCCTGTCGTGGGAGAGGAGGAAATCAAGCGCCTGCTCCTGGTGCGGGAAGGGCAAACATTCTCTCAGGTGAGGATGACAACAACTTCCGACTATATTACCAAGCGCCTCGGTAATGAGGGCTACACCTTCGCCGAAGTGAATGGTATTCCCGAGCCAAATAAAGAAGAGAAAACGGTAAAAATCACCTTCTTTATTAACCCTGGCAAGAGAGCCTATGTTCGCCGCATCAGTTTCCGCGGAAACACCCGCACCGAGGACGAGGTTTTGCGTCGTGAGTTGCGCCAGATGGAATCGGCTTCAGCTTCCTCTGCTCGCATCGAGCAATCCAAAGTACGCCTTGAGCGCCTCGGTTATTTCAAGGGCGTAGAAGTGGAGACTACTGAGGTACCAGGCACTTCAGACCAGATTGATGTGGAATATACCGTTGAGGAACAGCCCTCTGGTTCTATTGGCGGTACTCTTGGCTGGGCCCAGAGTAGCGGGCTTGTGCTCGGTGCTAATATTCAGGAAAACAACTGGTTGGGTTCCGGTAAAGCGGTAGGTATCGGGCTCAATGTGTCAACCTATCAGACTGCGCTCAACTTCTCCTATTCTGATCCTTATTTTACACCGGATGGTGTTAGTCGCGGGTTTAATGTTTTCTATCGGGAAAACGACTATTCAGAGGTAAATCTTTCTGACTATAACACCACGACTTACGGTGGTGGGGTTAGCTTTGGCTATCCGGTTTCTGAAATTTCCCGAGTAGGGTTGAATGTAGGCTTTAGTCATCTTGAGTTGTCAGCTTCAAGCAGTTCAGTACAGGAAATCAGTTCCACTCCCGAGCCAGTTGGTTTGACCGGAACTATTACTGCTGCTGAGGCGGATGAGATAGTTGCTGCGTTGAACTCAGATGAAACTTTAGATCTTGCAATGCCACTTACCGATGGCTTGTTTAATGCTAATGGTTTTATCGATCGTTATGGGGATGCATTCAATAACCTGAGCTTAACGGCCTCCTATGCTCGCTCAACCTTGAACCGTGGGATTTTGGCTACTAGGGGCGCATCTCAGAATTTATCAGCAGAATTTACCGTCCCCGGTAGTGACCTGGAGTATTACAAATTTATTTATACTGGTCAGTACTTTCGTCCCTTGACAAAGAGCTTGACTTTGCGGCTGCGGACCCGCCTTGGGTACGGAGATGGCTATGGTGATCTTGATAAGCTTCCCTTCTTTGAAAATTTTTATGCGGGTGGTTTTGGCTCAGTGCGAGGATTTGAGCGCAATACCTTAGGGCCTAGGTCTACTTCTGCTGCCAGTTACCAACCTTTTACGTACGAAGATGAAGACGAAGAATTTGTTTCTGGGTTTGCCCCATGTGCAACAGAAAATGGAGAGATTACAGAAACATGTTATTTGGTTAACGATGATGGCACTTTGGCTACAGAGGCGATCGATAATAAGCCTGACCCCTTCGGCGGCAATATCTTAATAGAAGGTAGCGCCGAAATTATCTTCCCTTTACCTTTCATTAAGGATCAGCGCTCCCTGCAGTCGGCCTTCTTTATTGATGCAGGTAATGTCTTCGACACCAGTTGCGACGAAACCCAGCTCAATTGTTACGATGTAGATTTTGGCAAAATGAATGTTTCTGCTGGTATAGGCTTGACTTGGGTGACAGGCTTTGGCCCACTGACTTTCAGTTTGGCGAAAGCCCTGAAGAAAAATGAGGATGATGATGTGGAAGTGTTCCAGTTCACCCTGGGTAACAGCTTCTGATTTCATTGAGAATAACCTTATTAGGCGCAATGAAGGCGCAAAAAATATAATCAATTGGAGAGACCAAAGTGCTTAAGAATGTAAAAGTTATTGCAATCCTGTTCGCGGGTATAGCTTTATCCGGTACTGCCTTCGCGCAGACTAAGGTGGCAGTATTTAACTTGCAGGCTGCGATCATGAGCACCGAAGTGGCCAAAACAAAAGTTAATTCTTTGAAGACCAGCTCCGAATATTCCAAGCTGCAAAGCAGCGCAGAGTCCATTCGTTCTGAGCTGCAGAAAATGGCTGAGGATGGTCAGAAAAATAGTGTGACTTGGTCAGATGAGCAGAAAACCGAGTACCAGCGCAAAATGAATTTCAAGCGTTCAGATTTTGAGACTACGGTTAAGAAACTGCGCGCTCTAGAGGCCCAGGTAGGTCAGGAAATCCAGGGTTCCCTCGGACCTAAGGCCAAGACGGCGCTGGAAGCGATTATTAAAGAGCAGAATTTGGATTTGGTCCTGGATGCCTCCACTGCTTATTTCGCCAACCCTCAGGTTAACCTGACCGAGGCTGTTGTAAAGCGTATGAATGCAGATAAGTAAGCAATAGCCCTATATGAGACACAATTTGTCCCTGACCCAGCTCGCAAAAGAGCTGGGCGCCGACTTGCGCCTGGCGCCAGGCGTTGATCCAGCCCTAGAGATTACCGGCCTTAATACCCTGCAGGATGCCACCTCTGAACAGTTGACCTTCCTGGCAAACCCCAGTTACCGCCGCTTCCTCAGCGCTACTGAAGCTGGGGCGGTATTGGTCACCGGGGAGTTTGCTGCTGAATGTCCAGTTTCCACCCTGTGCGTGGATAACCCCTACTTAGCCTTTGCTCGTGCAAGTGCCCTGTTTAATACCGCTCCAGAGGCTGAATCAGGTGTACATCCAGCTGCAGTGATTCACCCTAAAGCTACAGTGGATCCTACGGCCAGTGTGGCCGCAGGTGCTGTTGTCGAGGCTTTTGCAATAATTGGCCCTCGCACTGTAGTTGGGGCCAATTGTTTTGTGGGAGAGGGGAGCACCCTGGGGGAGGGAAGCTGCCTGTATGCTGGCGCTATTGTGCATCACGGCTGTCAGATTGGGCGCAACTGTATTATTCACAGTCAAGTCGTGGTCGGTGCTGATGGTTTTGGATTTGCCCCTCACAAGGGTAAGTGGATTAAGATCTACCAGCTTGGCGGGGTGGAAATTGGCGATGAAGTTGAAATTGGAGCCAATACCTGTATCGATCGTGGGGCATTAGGCGACACGGTGGTTGGGCGCGGTGTCAAGATCGACAATCTGGTCCAAATCGCGCACAATGTGCATATTGGTGACTACTCAGCCATTGCTGCGTGTACCGGCATAGCTGGCAGTGCAATCATTGGTAAGAATTGTGCCCTGGGCGGCAGCTCGCGTATTGCAGGACATGTGACAATTGTTGATGGCTGCCAAGTTACCGCCAATACTTTTGTGACCAAATCCATTGAAAGTCCTGGTATCTATTCCGGTGGTTTGCCTTTTTCCGACAGCCAGACCTGGCGCCGTAACGCGGTGCGTTTCGGGCAGTTGGATAAAATGGCTCGAAGGCTAAAGGATTTGGAGAAACAGTTGGAGGACTTGTCCCGCCGAAATGGCCAGGACGAGTGAGCCAGCTGAAATCGAGATAATCAAATTTTGTTTTTGTTGTTTTCGGGGCGTTTAACGCCCCGAAGTGGTTTCTGGGGGCATTTGGAATGATGGATGTATGTGAAATACGCGAGTACCTACCACACCGCTATCCATTTTTATTGGTAGATCGGATTGTGGAGCTCGAGGAAGGGAAATATATCAAGGGTTATAAAAACATCTCCGTGAATGAAGAGATCTTTAACGGTCACTTTCCACAGATGCCGATCTTTCCCGGTGTTATGATCGTTGAATCTATGGCACAGGTGTCTGGGATATTAGGTTTTAAGACTTTTGGCAAAAAGCCTGAAGATGGCTATCTATACCTGTTTGGTGGTGTGGACAAGGCGCGTTTTAAGCGTCAGGTAATTCCAGGTGATCGCCTGGATCTGGAATCTGAGGCTGTTTCCGTGCGCCGTAATATCTGGAAATTCTCCTGTAAGGCCAGCGTAGATGGTGAGTTGGCAGCCTCCGCGGAACTGCTGTGTGCAGTGAAAAAGGTGTAGCTTCCCTGTTTTGCTATTTATTTGATGTTGTAGCGCCGGATGTGTCGCTACCTGAGGAGTAGATTCCAGAATGCAGACAAATATCCACCCCACAGCTATTGTCGATCCGACGGCAGTTATCGGTTCCGGGGTGAGTATCGGGGCCTATTCTATTATTGGAGCCGGTGTTGAAGTTGGTGATGCCTGTGATATCGCATCGCATGTAGTTTTAAGTGGCCCAACCAGGCTCGGAAAAAATAATCGGATCTACCAGTTTTCCTCTGTAGGTCAGGATACGCCGGATAAGAAGTACCAGGGTGAGGATACCACCCTGGTTATTGGGGATAACAATGTTATTCGCGAGGGTGTAACCATTCACCGCGGTACTGTGCAGGACCGCGGGGAGACAACGATCGGCAATGATAACCTGATTATGGCTTATGCACACATCGGTCACGATAGCGTTGTCGGCAACCACACTATATTGGTCAACAATGTTGGGCTTGCTGGCCATGTGATTGTTAAGGACTGGGCGATTTTGAGTGGCTACAGCCTGGTGCACCAGAATTGCACTATTGGCGAGCATGCTTTTCTGGGCATGGGTGCGGCTATTGGTAAAGATGTCCCCGCTTATGTCATGGTTGCTGGCAATCCGGCAGAAGCGAAGACGATCAATACTGAAGGGTTGCGTCGTCGTGGTTTTTCCCGTGAGGATATCTCATTGATCAATAGAGCCTACAAAACAGTCTATAGGCGTGGCCTCACCCTGCAGGAGGCCCTTCAGGCCCTGGCGGAGTTGCGCGAGCAATCCCCGGTGATCCAGCCATGGATTGACTCCCTACAGAATTCTTCCCGTGGCATTGTCCGATAGCCGCAATTGCTTTTGGGGAGGGCAGATATTTTGCACTTCCCGAAATAGTCTTTGGTAACTTTCACGATTTATACGAACACAGAGTTACTTCCGCTCAGGAGGAATTTTTAGGCGTGTCAAAAAATAATAAACCGATCCGTATCGGCATTGTTGTCGGTGAGGCTTCTGGGGATATTCTCGGGGCGGGGCTGATCCAAGCGCTACAAAAGCGCCTGCCCCAGGTTCGTTTTGACGGTATAGCGGGCCCTCGCATGCTGGCCCTTGGAGCTGAATCCCTTTTTCCGATGGAGCGCCTTTCAGTAATGGGGTTGGTTGAGCCGTTAAAACGCCTGCCTGAGCTGTTGAAAATTCGTCGTTCACTACGCCAGCACTTTATGGAAAATCCGCCGGACCTTTTTATTGGTATTGATTCGCCGGATTTTAACCTTTCCCTAGAGGAGTCTCTAAAAGCTGAGGGAATCCAGACAGTGCACTACGTCAGTCCCTCGGTTTGGGCCTGGCGTCGCGGGAGGATTAAAAAGATTGCCCGTGCAGTTGATCATATGCTGACGCTGTTACCATTTGAGGCTAATTTTTACAGGGAAAATCAGGTGCCGGTATCATTTGTTGGGCACCCGTTGGCAGATGATATTCCGCTTCAGGTCAGCGGCGTTACTGCGCGTAAAGAGCTGGGGTTTGATCAGGGTGACAGGGTCATTGCCCTGCTGCCAGGTAGTCGCGGCGGAGAAGTGCGGTTACTTGGCCCTCTGTTTTTGCAAACGGCCCACTGGTGTCACCAGCGCAATTCTGACCTCAAGTTTGTATTGCCCGCTGCGAACGAACAGCGCCTTGCTGAATTGCAGGAGCAGCTGCGGGATTTCCCCGGCCTTCCCGTAACCCTGTTAAGTGGCGACTCCCATAAAGCACTCAGTGCGGCGGATTGTGTGCTGATTGCTTCGGGAACCGCAACACTGGAAACGATGTTGCTTAAAAAACCCATGGTGGTTGCTTACAAATTGGGCAGGATTTCCTATGCCATTGTCTCGCGAATGTTGCACACCCCCTGGGTTTCCCTACCCAATTTATTGGCACAGAGGGAATTGGTCCCTGAAATTCTGCAGAGCAACGCCACGGCTGAGAATCTCGGGGCTGCTTTAATACGCTATTTTGAGGACCCGTTGCTTGGGGATCAATTACAGAGAGAGTTCGATGATCTCCACCAACAATTACGCCGCAATGCCTCTGAGCGTGCTGCGGATGCGGTTTGTGGTCTGTTAAATTCAAGCGGAGATCAGCCATGAACAGTAAGAAAGAACTTCCTCAGTATGTTTGCTCTTATCAGGGCGATTTGCTTGCGGGTGTTGATGAGGTGGGGCGAGGTCCATTGGCTGGGGATGTGGTCGCTGCGGCAGTAATCCTGGACCCCTCCAGACCGATTACAGGGCTGGCAGATTCAAAAAAGTTAAGTGAAAAAAAACGCGAATTACTTTTTGATGAAATTCGAGAGCGCGCGCTGAGCTACTCAGTAGCTCGCGCATCAGTACGGGAAATTGATCAAATCAATATCCTGCAGGCGAGCCTGCTGGCCATGCATCGCGCAGTGGAGCAGTTGCCTGTTCAGCCGGAATTTGTTCTGGTGGATGGTAACAAGAAGCCAGACTGGACTTACCCCTGCGATACAGTAGTGAAAGGTGATAGCCGGGTTGCAGCGATAGCGGCTGCCTCTATCCTTGCCAAAGTGACCCGCGATCGTGAAATGGTAGCGTTGGATAAGAAATATCCAGGGTATGGCCTGGCTGGTCACAAGGGCTACCCCACTAAAGCCCATATACACGCTTTGGGTGAGCTGGGTCCGAGCCCTGTCCACCGGGTGAGTTTTGCCCCGGTGAAACGGTTGCTGATGGACTTTGCCTGATTCAGCCGATTGTGCTGAGAGATCAGCGATCTATTTTCTTAACCCGGGCCTTAGTAATCATCTTGTCGGAGACCTCTTCAATTTCCACCAGGTAATTGAGGATGTACAGGCTGATATTGCCATCTGGAATACTTTCCAGGTGCTCCATCGCCAGGCCATTAAATGTTTTGGGGCCATCGGTGGGTAGGTGCCAACCGAGGGTGCGATTGATATCCCTAATGGATGTGCCGCCCTCAATCATATACCAGCCTTCCCCGGTGGCTACGATCTCTTCGTCGTCGCTGGGCACCTGGCTTGCGGTGAAGTCGCCGACAATTTCCTCCAGTAGATCTTCCAGGGTAACGATTCCCATCACTTCCCCGTACTCATCAACCACCAGCCCCATGCGGCGCTTGGTCTTCTGGAAATTCATTAATAAAGTGGGGAGGGGGTAGCTTCCGGCACGAAGTAGGGTTCATCGGTGAAGGATTTGAGGCGCTCTGCCGTCAGGTTATCGGGGCCGTCGCGCAGAATCTGTGCAGCGCGGCGTAAATGCAGTATGCCGACGACCTTATTGATATCTCCCCTGTAGACCGGCAGTCGAGTATAACTGCTCTCCGCCAGTTGCTGGAGAATTTCCTCGGCGCTGTTCTCCAGGTCGACTCCCATCACCTCATTGCGGGGGATCATAATATCTTCAACTGTGGCCTGATCCAGGTCCAGTACATTCAGGAGCATGCCTTTGTGTTTACTGGGGATCAGGGCGCCGGACTCAAATACAACAGTCCTCAGCTCCTCGGGAGCCAGATGTTCAGCTTCGCTGCCAGCGGTTGTTTCCACGCCGACGAGTCTTGCGAGCCCGTTGGAGATACTGCCTACCAGTAGGACCAATGGGGTAAGCAGCCATAGTAGTGGGCGCAAAATCAAGGAAGCCGGAAATGCAACTCTTTCGGGGTGAAGTGCGGCAATGGTTTTGGGGGTAACTTCGGCAAATATCAGAATAATGATAGTAAGGGCCGCAGTTGCATAAAATACGCCGGCATCTCCATAGAGTTGGGTAAACACGACTCCGGCAATAACCGATGCAAGAATATTCACCAGGTTGTTGCCGATCAGGATAACGCCGATCAGTTTGTCTGGTCGCGCGAGGAGTTCAACTGCCCGCTTGGCTCCGCGGTGACCACTTTTGGCCTGATGTCGCAAGCGATAGCGGTTCAGCGCCATCATGCTGGTTTCGGAGCTGGAAAAGAAAGCCGATATGACAATCAGCAGGGCCAGCAAGCTAAATAGCAGGCCCGGGGGCATCTCGTTCAAGGGAGAACTCTTCTTATTTGGGAGCGGAGATATTGGAGTAGAACGCGGACCTCCGCAAGTTTTCCGGTCACTTTTATGCTGGTTGGCCAGCCGTTTTACCCGCGTTGCAGGATCACTTCCATTACCAATTTGCTGCCAAAGTAAGCCAGCATCAGGGCGGCGAAAGCACTAAGTGTCCAGCGAACTGCGGTATTGCCGCGCCAGCCCCACTGCCAGTGCCCCCATAGCAGGATACTGTAGAGTACCCAGGCAATGATGGAGAGTATTGTCTTGTGCAGTGGGCCCTGCTCAAAAAGGTTGCCCACAAATACAAATCCGGTAATCAGTGAGGCGGTTAGCAGAAGTTGCCCGAATGCGAT
Source organism: Microbulbifer sp. GL-2 (assembly GCF_007183175.1). Taxonomy (NCBI): domain Bacteria; kingdom Pseudomonadati; phylum Pseudomonadota; class Gammaproteobacteria; order Cellvibrionales; family Microbulbiferaceae; genus Microbulbifer; species Microbulbifer sp. GL-2. The sequence goes on along the minus strand of NZ_AP019807.1, from coordinate 88,089 downwards.
CAAGCCAAAAAGTAGTGATTCCATACTCTGTAGCGGCGGTAGCAGGCGGGTGGCTCCCACGGGTTTGTGGTTGTGTAGCTGCTGATTCAGGTAGTACAAGTAAATCGCTTGCAGGGTTGCCAGGGTCAGCAGGGAGTAGGCTGAAATCGATAGCAGCGCGTGAACGGCAATGCCTGAAGAAAGTTGCTGGTGTGGTTCAACAGAACCCCAGGTGTGTGATGCTGCGAACTCTGTGAGTGCACCCACAGGAGCAAAGATAAGGATTAACAGGGTTAGCGGGCGCCCCGCGGCCAGAATAAGCAGTAGCAGGTTTACTACCCATGCGATCAGGGACAACATTGCCAGCAGATCGAAGCGGTAGCCTGCTGGTGAGAATAGGATATGCACCAGGGATATCGCATGTGTGACCAGTGCGCCTGCGAGCAGAGCCAGCAAGAGTTTGTTATTTGGCTGACGACCGCGGGCGAGAGCTCCCGCCGCGACCGCAGTTGTGGCGATATATAGAGCGATGGCCGTCCAGTGGGCGAATGCCGCCATTGAGTAGATCCGTATCATTTATTGCGATAGAGGAGGAGTGTGTCACAGCCCGCTTAAACAGGGAAGATCTGACGATATTTCGGCTGTGAGGGTACCTGGGCTATACTGCCGCGCCTCAGACTGGGAGTTGGACGTGGCTCCCTCAAATTTCGCGGCCCACCGCACTGGGGTCCAATCCGCAATCGGAGAAATCGAGACGAATTTATGTTCGATAACCTGAGTGACCGCTTATCGGCGGCCCTGAAAAAAGTCACCGGCAAGGCGCGCCTGACCGATGACAATATCCGCGATACCCTGCGCGAGGTGCGCAAGGCCCTGCTTGAGGCGGATGTCGCCCTGCCAGTTGTAAAGGCCTTTGTTCAGCAGGTGCGCACGGCTGCCGTGGGGCAGAAGGTTAGCAAGGCCCTGAACCCGGGTCAGCAGTTCGTCAAGATTGTTCAGGATGAACTGGTCAAGGTGATGGGAGCGGCTGCTGAGCCTCTTAATCTCGCCGTCCAGCCTCCCGCGGTTATCTTAATGGCGGGCTTGCAGGGCGCTGGTAAAACCACCAGTGTCGCCAAGCTGGCCAAGTACCTGCAGGAGCGGGAAAAGAAAAAAGTGATGGTGGTGAGTGCGGACGTATACCGCCCCGCGGCTATCAAACAGTTGGAGACCCTGGCTGGCGAAGTTGGTGCGATTTTCCATCCCTCTGCCGCTGAGCAGAAACCCTTGGATATTGCCAAGGGCGCCGTTGATGCTGCCCGCAAGCAGTTTGCTGATGTGCTCATCGTCGATACCGCTGGCCGTCTACATATTGATGGTCAGCTGATGGATGAAATTCGCGAACTGCATACCGAATTGAATCCAGCGGAAACCCTGTTCGTGATTGATGCGATGATCGGTCAGGATGCGGTAAACACTGCCAGCGCCTTTAATGAGGCCCTACCGCTTACCGGTGTCATCCTGACTAAAGCCGATGGCGATGCTCGCGGTGGTGCGGCTCTATCCGTACGTCATGTGACCGGCAAGCCGATCAAGTTTATCGGTGTCGGTGAAAAGACGGATGCACTGGAAACCTTCCACCCCGATCGTATTGCCTCCCGTATCCTGGGTATGGGGGATATCCTGTCTCTAATCGAAGAGGCAGAGCAGAAGATTGATAAGGCGAAAGCAGAAAAGTTGGTTAAGAAGGTTCAGAAAGGCAAGGGCTTTGACCTGGAAGACCTGCGCGATCAGCTTCAGCAAATGCAAAATATGGGTGGCTTTGGCTCCCTGCTCGAGAAGATGCCGGGAATGGGCGGTGTCGCTCAGGCGGCCCAGCAGGCTGATATGGGCAAGGAGTTCAAGCGTATGGACGCGATCATCTCCTCTATGACACCCGCTGAACGCCGTAATCCAGAATTACTGAATGGTTCGCGCAAGCGTCGCATTGTCGCTGGTTCCGGCACCCAGTTGCAGGATCTGAACCGTCTGCTTAAACAGCACAAGCAGATGGGGAAGATGATGAAAAAACTCAAAGGCGGTGGTATGGGCAAGATGATGCGCGGCCTTGGTGGTATGCCTGGTATGGGGGGCGGAATGCCCGGAGGTATGGGCGGTTTACCTAGTGGCCTGCCGCCAAGCATGAAGAAAAAATAGTATCCCTGGCCGCTGTGGTGGCCCGATCGAACGCTATACAAATCTATGGCGGTACATTAGAATACGCCGCCTTTCGCTGGGTGAGCTGCCGGCGGAGTTGTATAGGTGGCTGCTAATACAGCCATCCAGTAATTGAATCTACAGGAAAGTTACATGGTAACCATTCGTTTGGCTCGTGGCGGTGCTAAAAAGCGCCCGTTTTATCACCTGACAGTGACCGACAGCCGCAAATCTCGCGACGGTCGTTTTATTGAGCGTGTTGGCTTCTTTAACCCGGTTGCCCGCGGTCAGGAAGAGCGTCTGCGTATTGACCGTGAGCGTGTTGAGTTCTGGCTGGGTCATGGTGCGCAGGTTTCCGACCGTGTCGGCAAACTGCTGAAAGAAACCGCTTAATTTGCACGTTAGTGGTGCGCCTGTGACGAATAACGGAGAGATCACCGATCAATTGGTCACTGTTGGGCGCGTAACTACCGTTTATGGTGTACGTGGTTGGGTGAAGGTGTATTCCTATACCGAACCAATGGACAATATCCTGCAATTCCCCAAGTGGTGGTTGCGGGGGCCGAAAGGTTGGGAAGCCCTCGAAATTGATGCTGGCAAGCGTCATGGCAAGGGTTTGATCGTACATGTGAATGGCATAGATGACCGCGATCTTGCGGCTCGGCTCTGCCAGCGTGATATTGCTGTTGCGCGTGACTTGTTACCGGAATTAGGGCAGGGCGAGTATTACTGGCACCAGCTCGAAGGTTTGCGGGTAATCAGCCGCTTTGCGGGTGAAGAGCACGACTTTGGCATTGTCGCACGCATGATGGAAACTGGTGCCAATGATGTGTTGGTGGTGCGTGGAGGAGTGGATAAGCGCGAGCGTCTGATCCCCTATTTACCAGATCAGTTTATTGCGGATATAGACCTGGAAGCCGGTGTGATTACCGTCGACTGGGATCCAGCTTTTTAAGGCGTTGGAGCGATGGCGAAAAGAATCGCTCTGGTGAGCATTTTTCCGGAAATGTTTGCTGCATTGACCGAGTATGGTGTCAGCGGACGGGCCGCTAAAGATGGCCTGCTGGAAGTACGCTGCTGGAACCCTCGGGAATTCACCAGTGACAAGCACCGCACTGTGGATGATCGCCCATATGGTGGTGGTCCCGGAATGGTGATGATGGCTGAACCCCTTTATCAGGCTCTGGAGGCGGCACGCACCTGGGCTGGAGAAGAGGGTGGGGCTGTACGTACTATCTACCTGTCTCCGCAAGGGCGGCAACTGGATCAGCGCGGGGTCGAAGACCTTTCCGCTGCTGGCAATCTGGTTTTACTGGCCGGGCGCTATGAAGGGGTGGATGAGCGTATCGTCGAGTCCTTGATCGACGAAGAGTGGTCTATTGGTGACTATGTTCTAAGTGGTGGTGAACTGGCTGCTATGGTGATGGTGGATGCGATCACCCGCTTGATTCCCGGCGCTCTCGGGCACGATCAGTCTGCGGTTGAGGACTCTTTTTCCTCTGGCTTGCTGGATTGTCCCCACTACACCCGGCCCGAACAGTACCGGGGAGTAGCGGTACCGGAAGTGTTGCTCTCGGGCAATCATGAAAGAATACGCCGCTGGCGTCTGAAGCAGGCACTGGCGCGCACACAGCAGCGTCGGCCCGACCTTCTGGAGGGGCTGGAGCTGAACAAGGAGCAGAAGCAGTTGTTGGAGGAAATCCAGCAGGAGCAGAAGTCCTAAAAAATTTGATGCCGGATTCGCCGGGAGGCGAGAGTAGTTCGGTGAACTAGCTGAGAAGCTACACAAACTCTATTTGGGAGCAAATCCAAATGACCAATAAAATTATTCAGCAGCTGGAGCAGGAACAGCTGAAGAGCGAAGTACCTCCCTTCGCACCGGGCGACACTGTAATCGTTCAGGTAAAAGTAAAAGAGGGTAACCGTGAGCGTCTGCAGGCGTTCGAGGGTGTGGTAATTGCCAAGCGTAACCGTGGCCTGAACTCCTCCTTTACCGTACGTAAAATCTCCCACGGTGTTGGTGTTGAGCGTACTTTCCAGACTCACAGCCCGTTGGTTGACAGCCTGAAGGTGAAGCGTCGTGGTGACGTGCGCCAGGCCAAGCTGTACTACTTGCGCAGCCTGACTGGTAAAGCGGCCCGTATTAAAGAGAAACTCAACTAAGTCTTTCTCTTACAGCTCACAAAAAAGCCGGTGTCTTGTGGCACCGGCTTTTTTGTGCCTGGTATTTTTCCAGAGGGTTGACTTTCCAGTCTATGCTGCAATGCATTCTCTCTCCAGGAGGCTGCCTCTCTGTTGGGGCGGATATTAAGGTTCGTATAGTTAGTAGATTGCTGTAATACAGGGGATTCCCTTGCCGGCGATGTCAGTAGATTATTGGTTTCAGCTGCCTGGCTCACAGCCTGACTATTTGAGCGTAGTCCCCGCTGCCTGAATATGTTAAAACGCGCCATAGTAAGCCGGAAACGGTAAACAGCTGCCATACTGGCTGGAACTGAGGCTCGGCGTTTAAGTCCAAGCCTACTGAGAATTTAAGGAGCAATCGGTAATGACGCTAATCAAGAAGCCGCTGGCGCTGGCTGGTGCACTGCTCGGCCTATTGGGACCTGCGGCCCTGGCGGAAGTCGATGCGAATGTTGCAAAGACCATCAAAACACGCCTGGAGGCCGGCAACCCCAAGGCCACTTACGGCGAAGTACGTGAGAGCCCTATTAAAGGCCTCTATGAGGTGGATGTAGATGGTGGCAACACTACTCTATTTGTCTCTCAAGATGGCAGTCATTTCATCTACGGCGATTTGTTCCAGGTGAAAAATGGTGGTGGGCTCGCTAACCTGTCCGAGACACGCAGAACCGGTCATCGGGCCAAGGTAATGGGTGACCAGAATGTCGAGGATATGATTGTGTTCTCGCCCAAGGGTGAAACCAAGGCGAGTATTTATGTATTTACCGATGTGGATTGTGGCTATTGCCGCAAACTGCACCAGGATGTGCCTGAACTGAATAAGCGCGGTATTGAAGTGCGCTACCTGGCTTTCCCCCGAGGTGGATTGCAGTCCCTGGGTTACCGCAAGCTCGCTACCGCCTGGTGTGCAGATGACAGCAACAAGACACTGACCGCATTGAAAAACCGGGAAAATGTGCCTCTCAAGGTTTGTAATAACAATCCAGTGGCTGCTCAATACAAACTAGGTAATGAAGCTATTGATGTTCGAGGTACGCCCACCATCGTTATGGAAGATGGTCGAGTGGTACCTGGTTACCTCCCACCGGCATCTTTAGTAAAAGAGCTGGGTATTTAATCCTTTCCTGACTTTGTATTGCCGGCAGCAGTGATGCTGCCGGCAATTATTCACTAAGCCGTGCTCTTCAGCGAAACCTTTCTGGGCTGGGTCATATTTTCTGGAGCCAGAATATCGTTAAGCTCTTCCTCACTTAACAGCCCTTCTTCAAGAATCAATTGTTTGACGCTAGCACCGGTGATCAAAGCCTGCTTGGCGATGCGGGTCGCATTCTCGTAGCCAATAAATGGGTTAACTGCGGTAATCAGGCCGATGCTGTTTTCCACCATTTGCAGGCAGTGCTCTTCGTTGGCCGTAATGCCGTTGACGCAGCGTTGTGCCAGGGTATCCATAGCCTGGGTCATCAGACGCATCGACTGGAGCAGGTTAAAGGCGATAACCGGCTCCATGACGTTTAGCTGCAGTTGACCTGACTCTGCTGCCAGGGTAATGGTCAGATCATTACCGATTACCTGGTAGGCTACCTGATTTACCACTTCGGGAATGACCGGATTAACTTTGCCGGGCATGATGGAGGAGCCGGGTTGCATTGGTGGTAGGTTGATCTCATTGAGGCCTGCGCGTGGGCCGCTGGAAAGCAGGCGTAAATCACTGCAGATTTTCGATATTTTTACAGCGATGCGTTTCATTACACCGGAAAACATCACAAAAGCGCCCATATCGGAAGTCGCTTCAACCAGGTTTTCTGCGCAGATAAAATCAATTCCGGAAATTTCTGACAGAGCTGAAACGACCAACTGACGATATTCGGGGTCGGTATTGATACCAGTGCCAATCGCTGTGCCGCCCATATTGATCTCTTTGAACAGGGTTACCAGCTCTTTGACCCTGGCCACATCCTCACGAATGGTAGCGGCAAAAGCGGCAAACTCCTGTCCAAGGGTCATGGGCACAGCATCTTGTAGTTGGGTGCGCCCCATCTTGATCACTTGGGCAAATTCTCCGGCCTTCTTGTCGAACTCGACACAGAGGGTTTCCATAGACTGTACCAAGTCGTTATAACTAAGCAGTACGGCCAGGTTGATGGAAGTTGGGTAAACATCGTTGGTGGACTGTGACAGGTTCACATGGTTATTGGGGTGGGCCTCTTTGTATTCGCCCTTGTTGTGCCCCAATAACTCCAATGCGCGGTTGGCAATAACCTCGTTTGCATTCATGTTGGTGGATGTGCCAGCTCCGCCCTGAATCATGTCCACCAGGAACTGGTCATGCAGTTTTCCTTCAATAATTTCATCACAGGCACTGGCTATAGCTTTTTGCAGTTTATCTTCAAGATATCCCAATTCCCTGTTGGCCCCCGAGGCAGCTTTTTTGACCATAGCCAGAGCTTTTACCAGGTTGGGAAAGTGGTTGAGGGTAATTCCGGTAATCTGGAAGTTTTCCAGGGCGCGCAGGGTCTGGATGCCGAAATAAACATCCGCTGGCACTTCACGTTCCCCCAACAGGTCGCGCTCAATCCGCGTTGCACTGTCAGCACTGAATACGGGCATGGGTTTCAGTGTATGGAAATCGTTTGTCATGTTAATTCCTGTCTTCTCTTCATCTGCAGGTGGGCGAGCGTATATTGAGAGTGGATTAAGATTTACTCTCTGGATCGCCTCTTGGTTGTTGTAATTTGAGCCTTTCTTAACCGACTCTTGTAGTCAAAGCGGGGTTGCGAAAAAGCTTTGGGGGCCTTCGCTTGTAGAGGCACGGATGTTCTCCCGGATATTCAGATTGATCTCATCGGAATCCGGCCCGAAAACACCGCATAATTTCAATGCGTTTTTGATGCTGATATTGCGCCCCAGGGACTCCAGAACGACCTTTGTGCATACGGGCTCCCGCCTGTCGCTGGCGGAGGCGCCGAGCTTGAGGCCGGACAAATAGCTGACGCGACTTTTGTATGTGGGATAGAGGATGGTTTGGGCTATCTCATTGCGGGTCAGGGCTTCGTAGCCAATCAGAAATATTCGCTCGGAGAGAAAAAAGAGCATGCCTTTGTAATGGGATTTATACCACTCCTCCCTGTCCGGGTAGCGCATGCGCTCAAAGCGCTGGAAATAATAGCCATCCCCGTCGGACTCTATATGTAGCAGGCTGCGGATAATATGATCCGGAAATGTCATTGAGTAGTGGTACTCAAAATAAAACCCCAGATATTTGTCTGCACGGCTCTGGGACTCGCGCATAAGGATGTCTATATCCCGAGTGTAGGGGCGCACCGCCTCTTTAGTGCTTGAAGGTGTACTGCGTACACGAATAATTTGATCAAACTGTTCGCGGGGCATCATAATTTCGTGAGGTTCGACTCCGAAAAAATGACAGATTTTATTCAGGGTGTACTGCGAGGGCTGGGTATGGCCATTCAGGTACTTATTAAATTGCGCTCGATTGATACCCATGCGCCTGCATACCTCGGCAATTGAGCGGTAGAAGCTGCACAGAAGGCGCAGGTTTTGCGAGAAGTCGTTACTCATCGATTGTCTGCTTCTGGTTCCAGTGCGCGGTGAATTCTTTCCAGTGCTTATATATCAGCCATTCTGTGAGTAGACTGGCTGAAGGCCGGTTTAAAACTGCTAAAAAAATTGCCTAAACCGGCCAATACAGGGCTTGGATTAGTTCAGCCCAGTTGAGGAGTGTTCTCCCCGCACAATGATATTTCCATCAATTCTATGATTTTTTCATTTGGATAGCCCATGGCCAGCAAGTGGTTTAATTTCGCAAAGCAGGCTTCACTGGTCATATCCAGACCGCCGATGACACCAGCGCGCAAGAGGGCAGAGCCCGCTGCATACTTGCCCAGGTCAACCTCATTCTCCAGGCATTGGGAAACTGCCACACAGACAATGCCCAGCTCTGCGGCTCTTTCCAGTTGAGCGGTAAAGGCACAGTCATCGGTGGGTGCATTACCAGTGCCGTAGGTTTCGATCACCAGGCCACGGGGGCGGTATTCGATGATCTTGCTCAGGAAAAAGGAGGTGATACCCGGAAATAGCTTAACCAGCACAGCGCCACCATCGACGAATTCCGGAATTTGAAATTGGGTTGTTTTGTCGGGTGTTAAAAGGGCATTGTGGTCGATATTGACTTGTATACCCACTTCGCCAAGGCAGGGGTAGTTTGGACTGGCAAAGGCATCCAGAGAGCCGGAGCTTACTTTGACCGCGCGATTGCCACGTAGCAATTTGCCATTGAAGTAGAGGCAGACCTCTTTAATTTCATCGGAGGCACTGAGCAGCAGAGCGGCAATCAGATTATTGTAGGCATCACTGCGCATTTCCCGCAGGGGGATTTGTGAGCCGGTTACCAGTACTGGTTTAGCCAGACCCTGCAGGGCGAAGGACAGGGCGGAGGCGGTATAGGCCATGGTATCGGTGCCGTGCAACACGACAAACCCTGAGTACTGGCTATAGTTGTCGCGTATCAGGGCGGCGATGCGGTACCAGTCCTTGGGTTGCATATTGGCACTATCCAGTAGAGGGTCGAGCGCCTGAAAATCGTAGCTGGGGAGTTGGCCAATGGCGTCTTGCAGGAGGCGCTCAAGGGCGCTTTCCAGGTCGGCATCCGGTATATAGCCAGATTCACTGCGGCGCATTCCCAGGGTTCCGCCGGTATACAGGATTAAGGTTTTTTTCATCACTCGACCGCTATCTGAGTCAGTTTTCAGGGCGCCCATTTTTCGGGAAAAGGCGCAGTGGATGCAATTTCGCAGGTTGTAGGTACCTGATGCTAGTAGATGCTTTTATAGCATCTACTGAGGATGGTACCTGTTTCAAGAGGTGTTTTAGGGTGACAAAAGTTTCTGCCGGCGCTCTCCTCAGGTAAGCAAAGCTAATGCGCAATTTTGTTGACTTTTTTGTTTGCTGCTCGGTAAGGTTATCGATCTTTTGTTGATTTTATTGGTATTTATTGCGCTGAGCCCCGAAGTAATACTTTTAGTGTGAACACACTGTACCGGGGTGAAATGTGCGGAGGAAATTTGTGAGCGCAACAATTGAAGAAGCTGCAGGGGTGGCGGATCAGGTGGTTGCCGAAAAATCGCAGCGAGCAGTACATATCGGTATATGCGGCCTGGGTACTGTGGGTAGTGGCACGATTAATGTCCTGGCGCGCAATGAGGAAGGGGTGTCTGCACGTTGCGGGCGCCCGGTGATCGTTGAGCAGGTTGGGGCCCGTCGGGATAACCCAGACTGCGAAACCAGTCATTTGAAGGTCACACGGGAGATATTCGACGTCGCCAATAACCCTGAGATTGATATCCTGGTGGAGTTGATTGGTGGCACTACCGTGGCTCGTGAATTGGTAATAACAGCTATCGAGAACGGTAAACATGTTGTCACTGCCAATAAGGCGCTAATTGCTGAACATGGTAATGAACTGTTTGAGCTGGCGGCCCGACAAGGAGTAACGATTGCCTATGAGGCTGCCGTAGCAGGGGGATTCCTATTATCAAATCCCTGCGCGAGGGGTTGGTTGGCAACCGGATACAGTGGCTTGCCGGTATTATTAATGGCACCGGTAACTATATCCTCACGGAGATGCGCGAAAAGGGCCGCAGCTTTGCTGAGGCTCTATCCCAGGCTCAAGCCTTGGGTTACGCAGAAGCAGATCCCACTTTCGATGTGGAGGGTATTGATGCCGCCCATAAGCTGGTAATTATGGCCTCGCTGGCATTCACCATGCCGCTCGCTTTCGACAAAGTGTATACCGAGGGGATCAGTCGTATTTCCAGTGAGGATATTCGTTATGCTGATGAGCTCGGCTATCGTATCAAACATTTGGGTATTGCCCGTCGCACTGACCACGGTGTGGAATTGCGGGTACATCCAACTCTGATTCCCCAGCGCCGCCTGATCGCCAATGTCAATGGGGTGATGAATGCCGTGTTGGTGAGTGGCGACGCAGTGGGATCAACCCTGTATTACGGAGCCGGCGCTGGCGCAGAGGCAACAGCTTCAGCAGTGATTGCCGATATTGTCGATGTGGCGCGCACGCTCGATGTGAGACCGGACCAGCGGGTGCCCGCTGCCGGAGTGGCATTGGCTGAGCAGGGCGATACTCTGGTGCTGCCGGAGGAAGAGGTTGTCACCAGTTACTACCTGCGAATATCTGCTCACGATAAGCCTGGCGTCATGTCTCAAGTGGCCACCATTTGCAGTGAGCAGGGCATCAGTATTGAAGCATTGATCCAGCATGAGCCGACGGAAGGCGAGGAACTGGTGCCGGTGGTGATCCTGACCAGTCGTGCCAGAGAGGCCTGCCTGCGTGAAGCTGTCGCCCAGATTGAATCACTGGAAACAGTTGAGGGTGACGTGGTGCGAATCCGTGTGGAAAGCCTTGGTTGATCCCTGTCCCTATAGTTGTATGGCGCCGCTTCATCCGGAACGGCGCTGGTTTTCTTTAATTCCCGCTAGGTCCAAGAGCGATAAAATACCGTGAAATTTGTCAGCACCCGCGGCCGTGCGCCGTCACTCTCCTTTGCCGATACCATACTTACCGGCCTCGCCAGCGATGGCGGCCTCTATGTGCCCGAGTCACTGCCACAATTTTCTCGCGATGATATTGCTGCGATGGTGGGAATGGATTACGAGCAGCTGGCTTTTACGATTATTCGGCCGTTTGTTGGGGGGACCTGAATGAGCGGGAATTACGGGATATTATCGGGCGCTCCTATAGTCAGGGACAGGGCCAGTTTAGCCACAGGGCGGTGGCACCGTTGGTGCAGGCCGATACCAATGAATGGATATTGGAGCTTTTCCACGGACCTACTCTGGCCTTCAAGGATTTCGCACTGCAGTTCCTCGGTCAGTTGTTTGATCACCTTCTGAAAAAGCGTGGTGAGCGTGTGGTAGTGATGGGGGCTACCTCTGGAGATACGGGATCGGCGGCGATTGAGGGCTGTCACCACTGCGACAATATCGATATTTTTATCTTGCATCCCCACAATCGGGTATCTGAAGTACAGCGCAGGCAGATGACCACTGTACTGTCGGATAATGTGTTCAATATCGCTATGGAAGGCAATTTTGATGATTGCCAGAATATGGTAAAGGCCAGCTTCGCCAACCAGTCATTCCTGCCAGATGGACGTCGCCTGGTAGCGGTGAACTCCATTAACTGGGCGCGTATTATGGCGCAGATTGTCTATTACTTTTACGCGGCACTGCGCCTGGGTGCGCCCAACAAAACGGTAAACTTCTCGGTCCCGACCGGGAACTTTGGCGATATCTTTGCCGGCTATCTGGCGCGGCAAATGGGGCTGCCTATCGATCAACTGGTTATCGCCACCAATGCTAACGATATCCTGCACCGCTGTATCAGTGATAATGACCATACACCCAAGCCGTTGGTGCACAGCCTGTCTCCCAGTATGGATATCATGGTATCGAGTAACTTTGAGCGCCTTCTATTTGATCTCTATGAGCGCGATGGTGCAGCAGTAGCAGAGTTGTTGGCGGATCGTAGTTCACCTATGCATTTGAGCGAGCGGGCCCTGAGACGAGCGAGGGAAGTGTTTTCCAGTCATCGGGTCGACGATTTGCGCACTGTAGATGTAATTCGTGAGCAGTTTGCGGCTACTGGCTATTTGCTAGATCCCCACACCGCAATTGGTGTCGAGGCCGCGCGACGGGTGCGCCGCTCCGCCGACCAGCCAATGGTTTGCTTATCCACCGCACACCCGGCAAAATTCCCTGATGCTGTGGCACAGGCGTTGCCACATACCGAAATTCCCCTGCCGGTCCATATGCGAGACCTCTGGCAGCGCGAAGAGCGAGTCAAGGTGCTGCCCAACGACCTGTCTCAGGTGCATGACTATATGGCAACCATGCTTTCTGATGGTGGCTGACCGCCGGCAACCCGGCCTTACTTTCCGAATAGAAAAAAGCTGAGAGAGAATGAGTACAAGAATTCAGCGACGGCCAGTGGATTTTTCCACTGGCCGTTTTGCTTCTGAGACCCCGCGAATTTTGCAGAGAGTGTTACTCGGACGCGGCATTGTCAGTGAAGAGGCACTGGATCACAGCCTTGCCAGGCTGCAGAAGCCCCAGCTGATGCGGGGCCTGGATACCGCCGTAACGCTGCTGGTAGAGGCCGTTCGGGCCCAGCAGAAAATTCTGATCGTCGGCGACTTTGATGCTGATGGCGCTACCAGCAGCACCCTCGCCGTGCTCGCGCTGGGGGCCATGGGTGCATCGAGCGTAGACTTTCTCGTGCCCAACCGTTTCGATTTTGGTTACGGCCTGACCCCGGAAATCGTTGAGGTGGCCAAAGATTATGCCCCGGATATGCTGGTTACCGTAGATAATGGTATCAGTAGTATTGATGGTGTGGCCGCCGCCAGAGCAGCGGGGATGACAGTGATAGTGACTGATCACCACCTGCCGGGCAGTGAATTGCCGGATGCTGATGCCATCGTCAACCCCAACCAGTCGGATTGCGATTTTCCCAGCAAGAATCTCGCTGGTGTTGGTGTGATTTTTTACCTGCTGAGTCGCTTGCGTACCGCCTTGCAGGAGTGTGGCTGGTTTGAGCAGAGCAGTATAGTTCCGCCAAATATGGCTGAATATCTGGACCTGGTGGCGCTTGGCACGGTAGCGGACCTGGTACCACTAGATCACAACAACCGTATTCTGGTTCAACAAGGTATAGCGCGTATCCGCTCTGGCCGCTGCCGTCCCGGTATTTCCGCACTGCTCGAGGTGGCCGGGCGCGATCAGCGCAGGCTGTCCACCACCGATATCGGCTTTATCCTGGGGCCGCGGATCAATGCAGCCGGACGACTGGATGATATTGGTACCGGCATTCGCTGCCTGTTGACCCAGGACCCGAGTGAGGCTCGAGAGCTGGCCGGGGAGCTGGATATGCTCAACCGGGATCGCAAAGCGATCGAGCAGGGAATGCAGCGCGAGGCGCTAGTGGCGCTGGATGCCCTGCGTCTTGAGGGGGAAATTCCCTGGAGCCTGTGCCTCTACGATGCCAGCTGGCACCAGGGAGTAGTGGGTATCCTCGCCAGCCGTATCAAGGAAAAATTTCACCGTCCGGTGATTGCTTTCGCAGAAGGGGATAACGGGCTGGTGAAAGGCTCAGCGCGCTCCATTTCAGGTTTACATATCCGCGATGCCCTAAGCGATGTGGCCGCAGCCAATCCAGAGCTGATAAGTAAGTTTGGTGGACACGCCATGGCTGCTGGCTTGAGCTTGCCAGCGGAAAACCTCGATGCATTTCGAGTCGAGTTTGAGCGAGTGGTGCGCACCCGCCTGGATGAAAACCAGCTGCAAGCGGTGATCGACTCCGACGGCGGATTGGATATTGCAGAGTTCACACTGCAAACTGCCGCCCTTCTACGCGCCTGTGCACCCTGGGGGCAGGGATTTCCCGAGCCGGTTTTTGATGGGGAATTTCTACTACTACAGCAGCGCATCGTTGGCGAGCGCCACCTGAAAATGGTGGTCGCTCCGCCGCAGGCACCACAGTTGGCTCTCGATGCCATCGCCTTTAATGTGGATACAGACCAATGGCCGCAGGCTACCCAGAGGGTGCGTTTAGCCTACAAACTGGACGTCAACGAATTTCGCGGGCGGGAGTCCCTGCAATTAATGGTGAGCCTGCTGGAGGTGGCATAGGATTCATCTTTTTGAGGGCTGCGAAGTGCAGAAAATCTGTTCGCGGTTGTGATTAAAAACGTGGTTGGAAGTTGAAGAAGTGAAACGTAAACAAGCCCAGGCTGAAATCCTGCTGTTATTGGCCGCGCTATTCTGGGGCGTCGCCTTTGTGCCACAAAAAATCGCTATGGCGGATATAGAGCCGCTGGCCTTTAATGCTTGGCGCTTTATCCTCGGTGGCTTGATATTGGTTCCGATCGTTTACTGGCTGTCCTCCCGCAGGGATGCCCAGCCAGGTGAAGTGGGTGGCAAGCAGGTCAGTCATCGTTGGCGAGCCTGTCTGCCCGGTGGTGCCGTGCTCGGTTTCTGGTTGTTTCTTGGTGCGGCGTTGCAGCAGGTGAGCCTGCTTTACACTACTGCCGGTCGAGCCGGGTTTATTACCGGTTTCTACCTGCTGCTGGTACCAGTGATCGGCCTTTCCCTCGGGCATAAAACCAATCGCTGGACCTGGATGGGTGTTGGCTTGGCCCTGTTTGGTCTTTATTGGCTGGCGGACTTTAGCGAGGAGTCGCAATTGATTGGCGATTTGATGGTGTTCGCCAGTGCCTTTGTATTCGCTATACAAGTATTGTCCGCTGATCATCTGGTGAAACGCTATGATGCGTTGCGTCTCGCCTGTATTCAGTTCCTGGTATGCGGCCTGCTGTCTGCCCTGGCATCGCTCCTCACCGAGGATACAACCATTCAATCTGCGCTGGATGCAGCCTGGCCGATTGCCTATATGATGATTTTCTCCACGGCCCTGGCGTTTACTTTTCAGTTGCTGGCCCAGCGCCATGCGGCACCGTCGCATGCCACGGTGATTATGAGCCTTGAGGCGGTATTCGCCCTGGCGGCAGGCTGGCTGTTCCTCAATGAGGTGTTGAATGCCAGTGAACTAATTGGCTGTGGCCTGATGCTGATAGGGATGTTGGTTAGTCACTACGGTAACCATAGCGGTACACATCACTAGGAAATGCAATGGAGCTGTCTGTACTCGCACTTTTTATCCCGGCCAGTTTTTTTGCCTCGGTGACGCCGGGGCTATGCATGATGTTGGCGCTCAGCCTGGGAATTACTGTAGGGGTGCGTCATACCCTATGGATGATGATTGGTGAGTTAGCGGGGGTGGCTTTGGTGGCCCTGGCTGCAGTGCTTGGGGCCGCAGTGTTGATGGTTCAATACCCCGCTGTATTCCAGGCCTTCAAATATTGCGGGGGAGCCTACCTTGCCTGGATGGGCGTGCAAATGTGGTGCTCGCAGGGGCGGTTGGCCATTCTCGAGGAAAAGGGGCAGGGGGAAGTGCGTGCGCGACCTTCGGCGAAAACGCTGATGGCGCAGGGCTTTGTGACTGCTGTGGCCAACCCCAAGGGGTGGGCGTTCTTTGTTGCCCTGTTGCCGCCTTTTATCGACCAGAGTAAGCCGTTGGCGCCGCAACTTTCTGTGTTGGTTTCCATCATACTGCTGCTGGAAACCCTGTGTTTACTGATTTACGCTGGGGGTGGTCAGGTGCTCAGCCGCCTGCTGCAACGCGCAGAAAATGTGCGCCTGATTAATCGCATCTCCGGTACATTAATGTTGCTGGTCGGAGCCTGGCTGGCATTATCCTGAGCCGGCAGTCTTCGCTTTATGGAGGAAGTTTGATGGTGAAAACAACATTGTCCGCGTTGATAACACTGACCTTGGTATTGGCTATGGCAGCTTGTGGTGGGGCTAAGGAGGAAAAGGCAATGGAGAATCAGGTAGAAAACATCCCTGGCTCCACCCAGCCGGGAGTGACCCCAAGCTCTCCTGCTCCTAAACCGGGGGTGCTGGTGTGGGTTTATCGCAAAAGCGGGCGCAAACAATGTGAGAGTGGAGGCATGACTTTGCAGCAGAGCCTGGCAAAGTTGCGTGAAAATGGCATTGCAGTGCAGGAGTCCCGCTGTGGTGTGCGTACTGACCGGATGTATCCGGCGGTATGCGGTGCCCCGACGGGAGACATATTGCTGCATCTCGTTGGTATGGATGCTTTGGATGCCGCTCTTGAATTGGGTTTCGACCCTGCCGAGCAGGTGCAATACCAGTTTTCCGCGTGCCGGGACAATAGTGCTTAGGACTTGTTGTTAAGGCTCTGTACGATAGCTGGTTATTCCCGGAGTAATTTTAAGTATTCGCAGTGAATATATCCCAGGCAGCCCACAACTCGGGTCTCAGTAGCAAAGCCCTGCGCCACTATGAGGCGATCGGTCTGGTGGTCCCGGCTCGCGGACCCAACGGTTACCGCAAATACACTATGGGCGATGTGGAGACCCTGCGCTTTATCCAGCGGGCCAGAGTCAATGGTTTTTCTATCGGGGAAATACGAGCATTGCTGGAGCTGCGCGATAATCCCGGCCGCCGTAGCCGGGAAACGAAGCAACTGGTCAGTGAAAAACTTTCGCAATTAGAAGAGAAGCTTCGGCAATTACTCGAAATGCGCACAACCCTGCAGGCATTTGAGGAAAGTTGTGCCGGTAATGACTCACCACAGTGTGCGATCTTGGATCAGTTATCCGGTCAAGCCCCAGGTTAGATATTCGGTCGATTTCTCCTCGCCAGTTACTGGCAGGACCCCCACGCGCTGCGGTAGAATGCGCGCCGCTTTTATTTTGTCGGGACACCGAGAATTCATGGAAATCAATCCCCTTCTCAATCAATTAAAAGACCTCGAAGAGCGCACTGACGTTCTTAGGGGGTATCTTTGACTACGCCAGCAAGAAAGAACGCCTGACCGAGGTTGAGCTGGAGCTGGCCGAGCCCAGCGTTTGGGACGACCCCAATCGTGCTCAGGAGCTGGGGCGCGAGCGCTCCTCCCTGGAAACCGTTGTCACAACCATCGAAAATCTAGACGCTGGTATCTCTGACTGCCGCGAACTGCTGGAAATGGCGGTGGAGGAGAGTGATGAGGATTCCGTAGAAGAAGTATCTGCAGAGATCGAAAACCTGCAGCAGCAGCTCGGTATTCTCGAATTCCGCCGCATGTTCTCCGGCGAGACCGATGAGAATAATGCGTACCTGGACATCCAGGCGGGTTCTGGCGGTACCGAGGCTCAGGACTGGGCGGAAATGATTTTGCGCATGTACCTGCGCTGGGGTGAAGCTCACGGCTTCAAAACCACCCTGGAAGAGGTCTCTGCCGGTGAAGTTGCCGGTATCAAGAGTGCCACCGTGCACTTCGCAGGCGACCACGCCTTTGGCTGGTTGCGCACTGAAACCGGCGTACACCGCCTGGTGCGCAAATCACCCTTTGATTCCGGCAACCGTCGTCACACTTCTTTCAGCTCGGTATTTGTCTCGCCGGAAATCGATGACAATATCGAGATTGAGATCGACAAATCCCAGGTGCGTGAAGACACTTACCGCGCATCTGGTGCCGGTGGTCAGCACGTGAATAAAACCGATTCGGCAGTGCGCCTGACCCACACAGAATCGGGTATCGTGGTGCAGTGCCAGAGCGAGCGCTCCCAGCACCAGAACCGCGATAAAGCCTGGAAAATGCTGCGCGCAAAAATGTACGAGCAGGAAATGCTCAAACGCAATGCAGAAAAGCAGGCCATGGAAGACAGCAAGGCCGATATCGGTTGGGGCAGCCAGATTCGCTCCTACGTGTTGGATGACCAACGTATCAAAGACTTGCGCACCAATGTCCAGACCAGCAACTGCCAGGCAGTACTGGACGGAGACCTGGACCAATTTATCGAAGCCAGCCTCAAAGCTGGCCTCTGATTTAAGGTCTCCACTCTCACCGCGCCCCTCGTCGATGAGGGGCAATATCAATCACAAAACTGATAGATCACCATGACTGATATCCAGCAAGACGAAAACAAACTGATCGCCGAGCGCCGTACCAAGCTTTCCGCTCTGCGCGAAAAGGGCAATGCTTTCCCCAACAGTTTTCGCCGCGAGGACCTCGCTGCCGACCTGCAAGCTGAGTTCGGCGATAAACAGAAAGAGGAGCTGGAAGAACTGGGTAAACGGGCGTGCGTAGCAGGGCGGATCCTGGCGAAACGCGGCCCCTTTATGGTGATCCAGGATGTGTCTGACCGCATTCAGCTCTACGCTGATAAAGCTGCACAAAAAGATATCAAAGAGCGCTTCGGAGCCTGGGACATTGGCGATATTGTCGGTGTGAAAGGCACCCTGCACAAATCCGGCAAGGGCGACCTCTACGTCAACTGCGAAGAGTACAGCCTGCTGACCAAAGCGCTACGCCCGCTGCCGGAAAAATTCCACGGTATCGCCGATCAGGAAATACGCTACCGTCAGCGTTACGTAGACTTGATCGCTACACCGGAAGCGCGCGAAGTGTTCCGCGTACGCTCCAAGGTTATCGAGTACATCCGCGACTTCCTGAATGGCCAGCAGTTTATGGAAGTGGAAACGCCCATGCTGCAAGTGATTCCCGGCGGTGCCAGCGCACGTCCGTTTGTCACACATCACAATGCGCTGGATATCGATATGTACCTGCGTATCGCCCCGGAGTTGTACCTGAAGCGCCTGGTTGTAGGTGGTTTTGAGCGTGTTTACGAAATCAACCGTAACTTCCGCAACGAGGGCTTGTCCACGCGTCACAACCCCGAGTTCACCATGCTCGAGTTTTACCAAGCGTACGCGGACTACAACGACCTGATGGACCTCACCGAGAAGATGCTGCGTGGTATCTGCAAGGACGTACTGGGTTCTGCCACTGTGGAATACCAAGACAGCAGCTACGACTTCTCCAAGCCGTTCGTGCGCCTGTCTGTGTTTGATTCCATTCTGCAATACAACCCGGAACTAACTGCGGCCGATATCGACAATATTGAATCCGCCCGCGCCGTTGCTGAGAAGCTGGATATCCCGCTGAAAGACAGTTGGGGCCTGGGTAAGGTCCAGATCGAAATTTTCGAGAAGACCGTAGAGCACCGCCTCGACCAGCCAACCTTTATCACTGAGTACCCCACTGAAGTATCTCCGTTGGCACGTCGTAACGATGACAACCCGTTTGTCACCGACCGATTCGAATTCTTCGTTGGCGGCCGCGAGATTGCCAACGGCTTCTCCGAGTTGAACGATGCTGAAGATCAGGCCGAGCGTTTTAAGGCCCAGGTAGCGGAAAAAGATGCGGGTGACGACGAAGCCATGCACTACGACGCCGATTACATCCGCGCGTTGGAGTACGGTCTGCCGCCGACCGCTGGTGAGGGTATCGGTATCGACCGCCTGGTAATGTTGTTTACCAACTCTCCGTCTATTCGTGACGTACTGTTGTTCCCGCATATGCGACCTGAAGCAGGCGAATAATAGAATCATTGCATTGCTCAGGCAGCATGTTCTGCCGTCGCGTCAATATCCAGGCGCGACGGCAATTTCCCATAGCATCCCCACTCAGTCTGGCCATCCCTGCGTAGCTTTATTTGGCATTCCCGCTTCCGTTTATCGTACTAGTGCAAAAGATGTGACTTTTACGATCTACTCTCAATAAACCCGTTGACGAAACCATTATTACTGCTTTGGGCGATGGAATAATTTGGGAGTTAGGTGTGATAGAAGGCTGGATGGCACGAATAATTTTTTACTGCGTAATTGTGCTTTTCAGCGATATTGCCCTGGCGCAGTCGGAGTTAAAATACCCGTCATCGTTGAAATTAAGGACCACATCAACATCCGCACAGTTTCAGAGGACTCCTGCACACTATACCCCATCATTTTTAGGTGTCTCAGCCCTAAAGAGTGGCTGGCGTTTTGCTATCACACCCTATCTGTTCTTACCCTTGCGTACCAAAGGGCAGTCTACAGTGGCGGGGGCCACTGTAGATATTGATCTCAATTTAAAGAGAACTCTGGAGCTTTTGAATGTCGCTTTCTCTGCGCGTTTAGAGGCATGGAGAGGGCGTTTCGGGTTGGTTTCAGATCTCTATTATGTACACCTCAATTTGGACAAGGGAGTCATAATCCGCCCGCCAAGAAATCCGCAACTGGATGTTGATGTAGATATTGATGCGGATGCAGATGCCCATCAAGGGTGGCTAGCTGCATTTGGTGTCTATCGCGTGTTGGATGGGCGTTTTGCAAAGAGCGGCCGCCATTACTTTTGGGATGCAGGAATTGGCGTACGCTGGAATCGTCTCAGGCAGGAGGTTAAGGTCGAGGTCGGTATCGATATTGCTCCCGTGCCCGAAGTGCAGAACCGCCTGGGCGGGCGCAAAAGTTGGTGGGAGCCAACTGTTGGTACCAGGTTGGGATTTGCCCTTAATGATTGCCTCACGCTAGCGGCACGCACCGAAATAGGTGGTTTCGGGGCTGGCGGTGATGTTTTACAGTGGAACCTATTGGCCGGAATTGACT
This sequence comes from Microbulbifer sp. GL-2, assembly GCF_007183175.1. Taxonomy (NCBI): domain Bacteria; kingdom Pseudomonadati; phylum Pseudomonadota; class Gammaproteobacteria; order Cellvibrionales; family Microbulbiferaceae; genus Microbulbifer; species Microbulbifer sp. GL-2. Next base: position 67,662 of record NZ_AP019807.1, on the reverse strand, counting down.
GGCGTGCTTGGGAAACCACATCACTGCGCTTTGGCTACCAGTATTACAGCATCAACTATTCCAGCAGACTGCCGGATGGGCGTTTTGTATACGATATTGAGCAGCATGGGCCCTATATTGCGGTTTCCTGGCGTTGGTGATTTTTTAATGATTGCCTATTTTTCAAGGTCCAGATAACTTGAAGCAGATGATAGAGAAAGTCTCCCTGCCTCTTTACAAATGACATATTGATGTGAAATGTATATTTGTTTTCGTTCCTTTATGATCTAATCAAAAAATCGACAAGTTGAAAGGTTTGTTTTCTTAACCTTATTGTCAAAAGTTGGGGTTTTGATAAGAGTACCAATTGGTTTGTTGTTCGCGCTTGAGGGTGATATTAGCAAGTGGGGTTTTCCGGTTAATATTAACCGAGATCGTGTTTTGAATAAAAATTATTTATGAGATATTTAGCTTTTAGTAGTGCTGGATTCTTATTGAGTATGCACCTGATTTTTGTCTGCGAGTATGGTGTGTGTTTATATTCTGTAATCTAATGATAAGCTTAATTTTCATGATGCTTCTGGGACGGTTGTTATAATGTTTTTAACTTTATGTCGTTGACAATTTTGTTGCGGAAAGATAAAAATTAAGCCGTAAAATAATTAACCCGCAATAAGGTAATTGTGGTGACAGGATTGTTTCGCCAGCAAGTTTTAGAAAGGCAAGTGGATCGCCTGCATGGTGAGATTTTGCTCCTGCCGCGATTTTCGCACAGTGCTATTCTGACACTGCTTTTAATTTGGGTGGTCGCCGTCTTTATTTGGCTTGCAGTTGGCAGCTATGCTCGTAAGGAAAGCGTACTTGGTTGGCTGGAGCCAGCTTCAGGAGTTGTGAGGGTTTACGCTGAACGCTCCGGCATTATAAAGCAAGTCATGATACGCGAAGGTGATCGGGTAATTAAGGGGCAGCCTTTAATGGTGGTGAACGGCGATAGAATATTGGCTGATGGGAAAAACCTCGAATCTATATTGTTGGAGGAGTACGAGAGTCAAAAAAAGTTAGTCAATGTGCAGATGGAGCGAGGCGATAAGATTTATCGCCAACGACTGTATGATATTGATCAGCGGATTGCCGCCAGTAGTGAGGATCTGGCGTTGCTTGAAAAACAAATGGAATTTCAAGCTCGACATTATGCGTTGATTGCGGAACAGGTTGAGCGATACCGCCTACTCAAGCGCAATGGTCATATTGCCGCTGCAGAAATGGATGTGGTTACTGCTCAAGAGCTGGAGTTATACGTCGACCGCCAGGAGCTTGCACGAAGCCGGGTAAATTTACGCAATCAGATTCAGCAGCTTGAAAGAGATCGCCTGCTACTTCCCGAAGAATACGCTAACAGCAGCGATCAGTTGCGGGCGCACCTATCTGATCTCGCCCAGCAAATTGCCAGATTGCACGGTCAGAGAGCCTATATCGTCAAGGCATCCCGTGCGGGAGTGGTGAGCAATCTGCAAGTGGTTGAAGGCCAGCAGGCACAAACTAATGTTCCGCTTTTATCCCTGATACCGGAGGGGCACACTCTCAATGCGCAATTGTTGGTATCTGTGCGTTCTGCAGGCTTCCTCACTGAAGGCCAGTCAGTGAAAATACGCTACGATGCTTTCCCGTACCAGAAATTTGGTCTCTACTCCGGCACTGTGCTGGAGGTATCTGATACCGTGATTCTGCCTGATGAGCTGCGTCATGTACCTGTTGTTGTGGGCGAACCGGTTTTCAAGGTAACCGCCAGTCTGACTGAATCAACGGTCAATGCATACGGACAGCACTTTCCTCTTAAGCCGGGTATGACTCTGTCTGCCGATGTGCAGCTGTCGGAGCGAAGTCTGCTGGAATGGCTGTTGGAACCCATTTACAGTTTGAAGGGGCGACTGTGATGGAGGTTGGTTCACAATCACTATTAGATCACGGGCGACCGGAAACACTTCTAAGTTTTTCATCTCGCCGCCATTTGCCAGTCATTTTACAGACAGAGGCTGCCGAGTGCGGGTTGGTATGCTTGGCTATGATTGCTGGATTTCACGGTTATGATACGGACCTTACCAGTCTGCGCCGCCGCTTCAATATTTCCAGTCATGGCACTAATCTCAAGACTTTGGTGGATATGGCCGCACGCTTACACTTGGCTGGCAGGGCGTTACGGCTGGAAATGGAAAGTCTGGAAGAGTTACAGCTCCCCTGTGTACTGCATTGGGATATGAATCACTTTGTAGTGCTTAAATCCGTAAAGCGTAATGTGGTTATAATTCATGATCCCGCGGTGGGGGAGCGGGAGCTGACCTCTGAAATGTTTGCTAAGCATTTTACAGGTATTGCATTGGAGCTTATGCCAACAGAAGATTTTAAGCCGGGTGAGGAGCGTCAGCACCTTAAGCTACGCCATTTTTGGTCGGGCATTAGTGGGCTAAAACGTAGTCTGAGCCAGGTGTTGATATTATCTCTGTTATTGCAACTGTTTGCTGTAGTAGCCCCTTTCTATGTGCAAACGGTGGTGGATGATGTCATCTTGCGTGGTGATGACAGCCTTCTCTTGGTGTTGGCCATCGGATTCGGTTTATTGTTGGTGATACAGGCCGGTACCAGTGTCTTACGAGAATGGGTGATTCTGCATATCTCCAGTCGGCTCAACGTGCAAATGGCCGCCAATCTGTTTCGTCATCTAATTCGCCTGCCGATGAGTTATTTCTCCACTCGGCATATGGGCGATGTAGTTTCGCGCTTTGGCTCATTAAATAAGGTGCGAGAGTTGCTTACTACGGGCCTGGTAAGTGCAGTAGTGGACGGTATCATGGCAATGATCACGCTCGCCGCTATGTTCTTTTACGATATAAGGTTAACGCTAATTGTTCTGCTGGCGGTTTTTCTTTATGCCTCTTTAAGGTTACTGTTTTATCGCCCTTTGCGCTTATTAACTGAGGAGGAAATTGTTGCCCAGGCTAGGCATGATTCCCACTTTATGGAGTCTATGCGGGCTATCCAGACCGTAAAATTGTTTCAGCGTGAAAATGATCGTCAGAGCCAATGGCATAATTATCTTGTTGATGTGATTAATAAGGATATTCGCATCACCCGTTGGAATATTAGTTACAATGTCGTTAACCGCTTGCTATTTGGGTTGGAAAATTTGCTGGTGATATATTTTGCTGCACTAGCGGTTATGGGGGATGTGTTTACTATCGGTATGCTCTATGCCTTTATGAGTTATAAGAATCGCTTTGTACAGTCTATGGATACATTAGTTGCAAAGTGGATAGAGTTAAAAATGCTCGGCTTACATATGGACCGTCTGTCCGATATGGTGTTTACCAAAGCAGAGGTAATAGGGGGGGATATGACCGGCCTGCGAATCTTGACCAGGCTGAGCCCTTGCAAGGAAAAATTAAAGTGCACAATCTTACCTTTCGGTATGGTGAAGCGGAGATGCCAGTTTTTCAAAATTTGAACTTCACTATAGAGCCAGGCGAGACTGTTGCCATCGTAGGCCCCAGTGGGTGTGGCAAGACAACACTTTTGAAATGCTTGATGGGCTTGCTGGAACCAACAGAAGGGGAGGTTTTGATTGATGGGCTGCTCGTAAATCATTTGCCATATTTCCGTAGCCAGATCGCCGGCGTTATGCAAGACGATCAGTTGCTTGCCGGCACCATTGGAGACAATATCGCCTGTTTTGAATCTAAGGTGGATATCCAAAATATTATTCACTGTGCAAAAATGGCCTGTATTCATGAAGAAATAATGCGTATGCCAATGCAGTACAACACACTTGTTGGTGATATGGGCACAAGTCTCAGCGGCGGACAAAAACAAAGAATTGTGCTGGCGCGCGCGCTTTATCGTGCACCACGCATCCTGTTCATGGATGAAGCGACTAGCCACTTGGATATTGCAAGTGAAGCTCTGGTTAGCGAGCATATTAAACGGCTCGCTATAACCAGGATTTTGGTTGCCCATAGACCGGAAACGGTCAAGTCCGCAGGGAGGCGGATTGAATTATCCAGTGCATTTTCTGGAGTTACTTAGCCTAACGGAACTACCTTCAATTTAAACTTAGGATTTTACATATGAAAGAGCTAACTGTAAAAGAAATGCAAGAGGTAAATGGTGGCCTTATAAAAACTATTATCAAGATTGTTGATAAAATCATAAATGGAAGCGGCGGCGGTAATGATAGTGAATCTGCAGCCTATTCCTTGGAGTCAAAATAAATTAAGCGGAATTGGTAGAATATTCACGTGTTAATAAATCTGCGCCCATTTGGGCGTAGATTTATAGGGGGGTGGTTGGAGGTGATGTTACTGATTATCTTGAAAGTATCCCTTTGAAATTTCCTCAACGTTTTATTTTCATGTTTGATTTTTATTGTTTACTCGAAAGGTTTAATTTTCTAGCGTACGGAGAGAGATGTAAATGCTGATACTTTCCAATAGTTGTCTGATTGGATGATCTCAATTTTTGCACGGATTTCTCTAGGTTTTTGCTCCATATGTCCCCAGCTTTGATCTTCCACAATGGCTTGCCATTTGCTGGTGATGCTGAATGCTGTGCTCCCATTGATATATAGTTGATCGACATGCTCTATTTTTAGGTTGTTGATAGATTTTAATGAGCCCAAGCTGCCACTGGTAGTTAATGGTTGATATATTTGAGAAAGATTGGCGGTAGTGCTTTCGAAGTTATCGCCATTGACGAGATTGGTAAGTTGAATCTTTAATGTTTCAGTTTGTGGTTCCTCATAAGCGGCAGCTAGCCTTATCAGTAGAGTTTCTGTTATTTCTCTAAGTTCTTTCTTGTTAATAGTGCCAGGCAGAGGCACACGCAGTTCTCCCGGAAGTGCATAGTAAATAGCTCCTGCACAGATAAGCACAATGCCGTAGAACAAAATAGGATGTTTGTTTTTCGCCTCCACTTTTCGGGTGCGTAATGTCAAGATAAGCAAGACAGAAACACAAAAAGCAAACAGTACTGCGATTGGCATTACGGCGCTGGGATTCTCGATAGGCACAGCATCGCTGCTGGGGGCGCGGTAATCATATAAGTAATTGTGCCATTGTATATCTGGGAAGTCTGGTACAACGTGAGTGGGGAAGGGACCGGCAGGGTCCTGGATAAGCGTGGGGACTGAATTTATGGTGTCAGTAAAAATTTTCCAGTCAATATTGATGCTTTGTGGTAACTCTTTCACATGGAATTTTTCCCGGTAGCCAATAAGTAGTGAACCGATCTCTATTGATTCATCTTCGGCTATTTGTGTGTAGCCAACATTGTTCGCCCTGAGGAATACGGTTTCAGTACTTATTGGTAGGGATGTTTCATTGTCGATAGTGGTGGGGTTTTTGTTTTTCAGGTAGTCTAAGGCAATACGACGAATATAATTACGTCTTTCCGTAGTCAGTGGTTGCCAGGCATTGAAGCTTTGTTTAGTCCATAGCAGTAAGTCCCTTGGACGTAGAAGTATTTCATGCCGAATCTGGCGAGGCTCTACGTAGAGGAAAGACTTTAAGGGGTAGCGATTTTTACGGTTGATGCCCTGATTTTCAAAGCGGGTATTCCAAGGGTCTTTCCAGTCTATGTTGAGGGATTCAGGTTGGGATAAGTAGTGGAAGCCGCTTATCGGAGTTTTTCCGTGTCGGCTAGTAAAGCCTATAGTGACTGCTGCTGCACCATCATTATCCAATGGGGGAAGGATTTTTAGGTGGCTCACTCCTTTGATGGGATATTCCACGATTGTCAAAAGAATAATTTTATCTGCCGGCAGATCCGGCATTCTAATGCCTGTGCGAGGGTCAATTTTTCCAGCAAAAGGTGATTTTCTGGGTTTTCTCTCGCCAATGCGAATGCTGAATTGGTTGGGTCTGATTTCATTTTTATTTGTGTAGAGCTTAAAGGCAAGATCTTGCCGCTCTGTAATACTTTTAGCTAATTCATAGATATTCTCTGTTGGTGGTGCTTTAGGCCAGAACACACCGGCATCTGCGGCTGATATTTCGAGATTAATTCTTAGTTTATCCCCATCAATGTCAATTTCAGCGATGTTGGGTGCTGTTTCCGCTCCTGTAAAGCTGGTGAAGTCAGCCTTGCTTAAGGGTGCGCTCAAAAAGAAGAAAAGTATTCCCAAAAGGATTTTTATTGCACTTGTAAGATCATCTTTTTTTGTGTGGGCTCTCATCACATTGCCTGAGCTTTGATAGCGAGATTAATTTAAGTTCACAATCGTTTGTTTAAAAGCAGGTGTCAGCTAATGACTTAACTGCCTCTTCTATTTTTGTTTGAAAAGTATCCTGATTCCGGCTTTGGTAGTATAGATGTTGCAGATGGTCAAAATTCCTGTTCTCATTTCAAAATTGTTGAAATGTTGCAAATATCTCTACTGTGCAGGTGATCGATAATTGTCATGCCTGGATCCACCAGAGGGCGGATTATTATTTTTTAAATCCGTTATTTTCCCTGATCAATAGAGCAAAACTAAGTGGTTGGGTAGTTCATCTTTCACCGTGCTGGAGGGTGCCGCCTCTTTTAATAAATCGCCACATTGCGCGATGCACAAAAGTAGGGCTTCTCCCGCCTTGCCCCGCTTTATTTCCTGTACGAAGCTCTCAATGATGAGTTGCCATTTATCATTGGTAATATGTTGAGCGAGGCCACGATCAGCCAAAAGTTCTACATAGTGTTCGGCCTCGCAGACAAAAATCAAAAGGCCCAGTCGATTTTTGGTGCTATGTAATTCTTGTTCGAGAAATTGGCGGCGGGCGAGATTGGATGCGCGCCAATATTTTATCTTCTTCGGGACTAATTTCATCGTAATGGGGCGCCAGCGAAATAGAACCGTCAGAGTAATAAATAGTAGCCATTGTAATAAGAAGGCTTGCTGGTAACTGATCCACCAGGGCAGGTACTGAAATAAAGGAGAGAGTAGTAAAGTGAGAAATGCAGCCCAAAGGGTTGAGATATACAGATAGTTGTCGGCCTCTTTCGCTACAACGGCCATTATCTCGGCATCGGTATGGGACTCGACCTCCCTGATTGCCTCAGCGACTTGGCGTTGATAACTGCTACTGAGCATTACCATCCTCCCGATGCGCCTCCTCCGCCAAAGCCGCCACCACCTCCGCTAAATCCACCTCCTGCTCCGCCACCACTACCCGAGTAACTTCCGCCAAATCCTCCGGTGCCGTAGTAACCTCCAAAACGACCACGTTTATAGTTGCGCCCATGTACCGCTGAACTGAATACTGAGGTGCTGAACAGATGCAGCATCACCAATATCAGGAATAATCCCACCAAAAAAGCAATACGTCGGTCTTTCTTGGTTTCTATTGGCTCGGCCACGTATTCATTCTTGGAGGCCGCAATAATGGATTGCACACCGGCTTCAACACCATCGGCAAAGTTGCCAACGCGAAATTTAGGTAGAACTTTGGTTTGTATAATATTGGAAGCCAGGGCATCGGTCAGGGCGCCCTCCAAACCATAGCCTACCTCGATTCGAATTTTGCGCTCATTGGGAGCTATTAAAAACAGGATACCGTTGTTTTTATCTTTGTGACCCAGTTTCCACTCGCGTGCCAGCAGGTTGGCGTACTCCTCTATGGTGATCCCCTGTAAATCAGGAAGGATTGCAACTACTAATTGGTTGCTACTATCCGACTCATACTGCTGGATTTGTTCGGTCAGTTGGTATCGCTCATCTGCGGATAACAGCTCCTCCCTATCCATTACACGACCGGTTAGTATTGGTAGTTTTATATCAGCCCAAAGCAGCATCGTTAGCAATGAGGCTGCAATGGCGAAAGTAGGCAGGGCGAGGCGGTTCATAAGTCGGTTGACACCTTGCCTACTGGAAATCCACTTCCGGCGCCTCTTCGGCTCCTTCAGTGGTGGCCTGGTATGTCTCACGTAAGGGCATATCGCGGTACAGAATCCCGTGCCAGATTTTTCCGGGGAAAGTGCGAATTTCCCGGTTGTAGCGTTGCACAGCCTGGATATAATCCCGCCGCGCCACACTGATTCGGTTCTCAGTTCCCTCCAGTTGGGACTGCAAATTGAGGAAGTTTTGGTTGGCTTTGAGGTCAGGGTAGCGTTCGACGACCAACATGAGGCGAGATAGCGCACTGGTGAGCTGGGACTGGGCTGCTTCAAATTGTTGCAGTTTGGCTGGATCGTTGAGTAGATTGCTGTCTAATTGTATTGAATTGACTTTGGCTCGGGCTTCAGTAACCGCCTGCAGAGTTTCGCGCTCATGCCCCGCGTATGCCTGTACGGTTTTTACCAGGTTGGGCACAAGGTCTGCACGGCGCTGGTACTGGTTTTCAACCTGGGCCCAGGCAGCTATTACCTGTTCGTCGTAAGTGGGGATATTGTTGATGCCGCAGCCACTGAGTATGGTTACCAGTAGGCAAATCAGGGCGCAGTGCCAAGTGGGCAGGTTACCGGCAGTAGCATGGGGCATGCGGAATATCCTTATTCTCCCTTGAACCAACCAAGAATAGTCCGCCTTAGTCTCTGTGCTGGGGACGGCACAGAGATGAAGTCGAAATGGCACTAAAAGCAACAATTTTCAAGTCGAAAGTACAAATTGCCGATATGGATCGGGACTACTATGCTGAACACCAGCTAACTTTGGCGCGCCATCCATCGGAAACCGATGAGCGAATGATGGTGCGTTTATTGGCATTTGCGCACAATGCCGCAGACTCCCTTGAGTTCACCCGCGGGCTCTCTTCTGATGAGGAAGCGGACCTGTGGCAGAAGAACCTCAGTGGTGAAATAGATCTTTGGATAGAAGTAGGCTTACCCACTGAGGAGCGCCTGCGCAAGGCCAGTAACCGGGCTGCAAGGGTTTTAGTTTACAGTTATGGGCGTCGTACCGCGCCGGTATGGTGGCATAAGTTGGAGAGTCCGCTCGCACGCTTTGATAACCTGAGAGTTTATCATTTGGCTGCAGAAGCCACTGAACAGCTGGCGGCAATGGCTGAACGTAATATGGATTTCAGTATTACCATCCAAGATGGCCATATTTGGCTGGCGGATGGCACTAATAACGCGGAGATTACTCCGGAAATCTGGAAATAGGAGCAGAGAAATAAATGCCTTCTTTTGATATTGTATCTGAAGTGGACAAGCACCACTTGACTAACGCGGTAGACCAGGTAAATCGCACAGTAACTAACCGATTTGACTTCAAAGGCGTAGATGCAGAAGTGGAGTTGAGTGAATTCTCCCTGGTGGTTCGCGCCGAGGTGGATATGCAGGTAGACCAGATGGTGGATATGCTGCGCAGTGCTCTAATCAAGTGTGACATCGATCCCCTCGCGATGGAGGTAGGTGAAAAAGAGCAATCCGGCAAGCAAGTTAAAGTTGGGGTGACCCTGAAAAATGGTCTCGACAAAGAACTGTCAAAAAAAATCGTTAAGCTGATTAAAGACGAAAAGCTCAAGGTGCAAGCGGCCATCCAGGGTGAGCAAGTGCGCGTTACCGGCAAGAAGCGTGACGACTTGCAACAGGTGATCGCCTTACTCCGTAGTAAAGAGCTGGAGCAGCCCCTGCAGTTCAATAACTTCCGCGACTAATTGGATTTGTAGTGATCAAGTGTTCTCTCTTCAGTGTCGTATGTATATTGCTTTCGCCATTACTGGCGATAGCTGAAGTCAGTCCAGCCAAGTTGCAGGCCAGCTATTGGGTGGACAACAGCGAAGGCCTGGATATTTCTGGTTTAAGCTTTTGTGCTGATAATCTGCTCGCAATTTCTGATAAGAACTCTGCAGAAGTTTATATGCTGAAGTTCCGGGGCGGGGATGCTCATTTGGTATCCCACCTTCAATTAACTGGTCTGGAAATACCGGAGCATGATGAGCCTGGGAATCTCTGGGTTGCATTTAAAGAGCTCTTCCGCTCTGCAAATGAACTGGATTTTGAAGGAGTAAGTTGTGATGAGGATGCAATTTATTTAGTCAGCGAACACTACAACCGCATTGCGGTAGTGGATGGACAGGGCGATGCAACCTGGCAGGAGCACCTCTGGTCACCTATTGCCAAGTCCCAAGGCTATCTGCAAAAAACCAATGCCTCCAGTGAAGGCCTGGTTAAGGCCGGTGACAGCTTTTGGGTGGCTATGGAGCGCGAACCTCGTGGCCTGCTAAAGCTCAGCCCCAATGGAGAGGTTAAGGTGTTTGCCTTACCTAAGGTGGCTGGCCTGGATTTTGCCGGTCGCTCCGAGGATTTGACCGGTTTGGACTACTACGATGGCGCTCTGTTTACTCTGGAGCGTAATGCGCATGCGGTATGTCGCCGGATCTTGCCAAGCCTGGAAGCGGAATGGTGCCTCGATTACCGTGCGCTTGAGGAATCCCCTGAGCGGGTTTATGAAGAGACCCGTTATGGGAAAGGGGAAGGGTTGGCTGTCAACGAGCGAGGGATTTTTGTCGTGCTCGACAATAATAATGTCGGCCGTTCCATGGCCCCTGATGATAGGCGTGCGCTCCTACTGCATTTGGCTTTCCCTGATGACTCTCAATAAGGGCTCAATAAACTAAAAAAGGGGATTAAAATGCTGTTGAGGGCACTAAGTACCCCCTTCCAGTCCGGTGCGCAGCAAATCCGCGTATATTTGATCTTGAGGCTGAACCTTAATCAATAAGGTCTACCCTGCGAACTCTCATACTATCAATACTCTCCAAAATACATTTCTCGGTGATTATCTTTCTATTTGCCGAGTTATTTTGCAGGCAACTCCCGCTCTTTGCTGCTCCCTGTGATTTAGATCCTTAAGGAATAGGGTCGATATAATATCTACAGTAATAATATGAGAAATCAAAGTATAAATAACCGACAAATTGTCGATGAGTGCCGGGGCAACTATGCTGAGTAATAGCTAGTCTTGGTACATCACCTATTCAAAATCGATAGGTGGATATTGGCTGTATTCTGAGAATACCATGCGTTTCCAGGATTTTTTTTCGAGAAGGCATCATCCAATCACTGGGAACATTTCAGGCATTTAAAATTACAATAGCCGGGTTGGCCTCTATGCTCAATGATCTCCACAGTAAGCTGGATTTGTCGTGACTAAGCGCTTTTTTTTAGGTGTCATATGGGTTCTGTTGTCACCCATGGGGCTGGCGACTGAAATCATTCCCGCCAAAAAAATTACCCACTATTGGGTGGATAATAGTGCCGGATTGAGTACTTCCGGTTTAAGCCTCTGTAATGATCTTCTGGTTACAGTTTCTGATAAATATTCAAGAGAAATTTACCAGATTAAATTGGAAGATGGGCGTGCAAAACTGGAGACTTTCTTAACTCTTTCAGGGTTGAAGGTGCCTAAGAAAGATAAACCTACAAATCTTTGGCATTTTATTTTGGAGTTAACCCGGCCGGCAGCTGCTATGGATTTTGAGGGGATCAGCTGTGTAGATAATACAATTTATATATTGAGTGAGCGTTATAACCGCATTGCTGAAGTAGATATGGAAGGCAGGGGGCACTGGCTGGAGAATATGTGGTCCTCTATGGCAAAGGCCCAGGGATACATGCAGGGGTACAACCTCTCCGGCGTAGGTTTAGTCAAAGTAAATGATGATTTTTGGGTGGCTATGGAGCGTGATCCACGTGGTTTGGTTAAGCTGGGCCCCAAAGGGAGTGTTCAAATATTTACACCGCCACCGGTTGCAGGCTTGGACTTTCGCGGGGAATCAGAAAACCTGGCGGGGTTGGATTATCATGATGGGGCCCTGTTTACCCTGGAGCCCAATGCCTATGCAGTGTGCCGAAGGGCCCTGCCAAGTTTGAAGGCCGAGTGGTGCCTGGACTACCGGGAGATTGAAGAGTCACCTGAACTAAAATATGAGGCTGCCCGAACTGGGGGTAAAGGCGATGGGCTGGCTGTTGGGGAAGATGGCATTTTTATAGTGTTTGATAATGATAACATCAGCCGCAGCGCGGACCCTCAGGATCGCCGTGCACTCTTTCTACAGCTGGGTTTTCCCGGTAGTGCTGAATAGTTATCAGGGAGCTGCGACCTTTCTTCCCTTGATCAGGTTTCGAATTAACTGTCAGATTTTGGGATAAAGTTTTAGAGGTGGGGTAGATCTGTATTGCTAAACAACTTTGCAGTAAATTGGATCTCACATGATAAAGCACTATTTCTATTTAATTGCCGGTGTATTGCTGTCACCTGCAGGTTTTACAACGGAAGTCACCCCTGCCAAAAAAATAACTCATTACTGGCTGGACGGCAGTGCCGGAGAGGGTACATCCGGATTGAGCTTTTGTGATGGTGAACTACTTACCGTTTCCGATAAAAATTCAGAAGAAATTTTTAAAATTAAGCTGGAAGGTAGGCGCGCTAAGCTGGAATCCTATTTAAAGCTATCGAGTCTGCTGGTCCCAAAGAAAGATAAGCCCCGAAATTTCTGGCACTTTATTCTGGATTTCACCCGGCCGCCCGGTGCAATGGACTTTGAGGGGATTACCTGCTCTGATAATCTCATTTATCTAGTGAGCGAACGCTATAACCGTATTGCTGAGATTGACAGGCAGGGCAATGCCCGGTGGTTGGATACCATGTGGTCGTCAGAGGCAAAAGCCCGAGGGTATATGCAGGGATTCAATCTCGCAAGTGAGGGGTTGGTAAAGGTCGGTGATGATTTTTGGGTGGCAATGGAGAGCGAGCCCCGCGGCTTGGTGAAGCTCAGCCCCAATGGCGATGTCCAGCTTTTTACCCTGCCGCCGGTTGCTGGTTTGAACTTTCGTGGGGAAGTCGAGGACCTGGGAGCTCTTGATTATTATAATGGAGCCCTGTTTACATTGGAGGGAAATGCTCATGCTGTGTGTCGAAGAACCTTGCCAAGTCTGAAAGCAGATTGGTGCTTGGATTATCGAATGCACGAGAGATCTTCTGAACTGCAATATGAAGCAACTCGCAAAGGTGCAAAGGGTGATGGGCTGGCTGTTGGTAAGGAGGGTATCTTTATAGTGTTCGATAACAGTGATGTCAGTCGTAGTGCAGCCCCCAAGGATCGGCGTGCACTCCTGTTGCAATTGGCATTCCCGGACATTGATTAATAGATGTTAGAGGGAAAGTAGTTGATGTTGTACTTGGCTATTTATTTGGGATCTGCCTTGAACCAAATAGTTAGGTTTGTAGTGGAAGGTATTCATTGCGATATAGGCTCAAGCAGCTCGACGGCTATTGCGATTAATTGGAATTAACGTGATTAAGTGTTTTTTCTTTGTGCCTGTTTTTATGCTCATGTTATCAAAAGCAATGAGTGCCGAAATTATTCCCGCCAAAATGCTGGCAAGCTACTGGGTAGATAACAGTGCAGGTGTAAGCCTCTCTGGATTAAGCTTTTGTGATCAACTTGTCACAATTTCTGCTAAAAACCCTAAAGAAATTTATACGCTTAAAGTTAATGGTGAGCGAGCTGAGCTAGTGCCTCATATCACCCTATTTGGGTTGAGGGCGCCAAAGGGAGAAAAGCCTACTAACATCTGGCACTTTATTCTGGATTTATTCCGGCCGGCATCTGCAATGCGCTTTCACGGGGTTTGTTGTAGAGCTGATGGCACATTTGTCGTGAGTGAACGCTATAACCGGGTTGCGGAAATAGGCAGGGATGGCAGGGCGAATTGGCAAGAACATGTGTGGTCACCAGCGATAAAACATCGAGGATATCTGCTCAGGTACAACAATGGCGGCGAGGGCCTTGTGCAGGTTGATGATAACTTGTGGGTGGCAATAGAGCGGGAGCCCAGGGGGCTGCTTAAACTGGAACCCAATGGAACGTTTCAGGTTCTCTCACTGCCGCCCGTCGATGGATTGGATTTCCGTGGTCGGCCGGAAAACCTGAGAGGCCTTGATTACTACGATGATGCCCTATTTACGCTGGAAAGCAATGCGCATGCGGTCTGTCGTAGGTCCCTACCCGGCTTGAGTGCGGAGTGGTGCCTGGTTTATCGTCATCATGAGGAATCGCCTGAGCATGCATATCAAGTGTCCCGTTTTGGTGGTAATGGTGCCGGGCTGGCTGTGAATGATCAGGGCATCTTTGTGGTTTTCAATAACAACAATATCAGTCGTGCCCAGGTTCCCCATGACCGCCGTGGGCTGATGTTGCATCTGGCCTTACCAGAGGGCTTTTGATAGGTGGTGGCTAAGAAGTTGCCGGCACTGCTGGAGGAAATACGTGCTTGTCGCCTATGTGAGGAGCACCTGCCCCTGGGGCCCAATCCGGTCCTTCACGCGTCGGAGTCCGCGCGTCTACTAATTGTCGGCCAAGCACCGGGTACTAAAGTCCATGCAACCAGTATCCCTTGGAATGATCCTTCTGGAGATCGGCTTCGCGACTGGCTGTCTGTTGAAAGGGAAACTTTCTACAATCAATCCCTGATCGCTATTATCCCTATGGGTTTCTGTTATCCAGGCCGTGGAAAGGGGGGTGACCTGCCGCCGCGCCCTGAATGTGCTGCCACCTGGCACAAAAGCCTGTTGGAGCAGCTTCCCAACTTGCAACTTACCCTGTTAGTGGGACAATACGCCCAGCGCCACTACCTGCCGCATTGGTATGGCAGTATTACAGAGAATGTGCGCCACTACCGTGATGCCCTGCCGGCCCGCTACTTCCCTCTGCCACACCCCAGCCCACGCAACACTTTATGGTTGCGCCGTAGGCCCTGGTTTGAGGAAGAGGTGGTGCCGGAACTGCGAAGACAAGTACAGAAAATACTCAAGGTTTAACGATGCCGGTTCCGGACAATATCAAGATTCATCCCTCCTGGTTCGATGTAATGGGGGGGGAGTTCAAAGAGCCCTATATGGCTCAATTGCGCCAGTTCCTGCGAGGAGAAAAAGAGGCAGGCAAGCGGATTTACCCACCTGGCGGACAGATTTTCAATGCTTTTAACTCCACGCCCTTTGATCAGGTAAAGGTGGTGATTCTGGGGCAGGATCCCTACCACGGCCCCGGCCAGGCCCATGGCTTGTGCTTTTCTGTGATGCCTGGCGTACGTATCCCACCTTCACTGCAGAATATCTATAAAGAGCTGTACTCAGATCTTGGTATTTCTCCTGCCCATCATGGCTGTCTTCAGCCTTGGGCGGAGCAGGGTGTATTATTGCTAAATGCCACTCTCACGGTTGAAGATAGCAAGGCCGGAGCTCATCAGGGGCGTGGTTGGGAGCAGTTCACCGACGCCGCTATTCACAAACTGGCAGAACAACGCGAAGGGCTGGTTTTTGTGCTGTGGGGTAGCTATGCGCAGAAAAAGGGGAGCTTTATTGATCGTAATAAGCACCTGGTACTGCGTGCGCCACACCCGTCCCCTCTTTCAGCTCATCGAGGTTTCTTTGGTACCCGGCCTTTTTCTCAGGCTAATCACTGGTTACAGCAGCGTGGTGAAAAGCCGATTGAGTGGGCATTGCCGGAGGCTAACCAGTTGCACAGGGTTGCTATAGAGGTTTAGGCGCCCGCTGATTGATAATTAATTTTAAATGAATGGACTGGTATTTTTTGACTAGTCCAATTAGATTTTTGGTTAATGCCCAGTAATTTTATTTATAGAAACCAAACTGAAGTGCCCTCTTGTACTTATGGGGCTTCCCTTTTGCTAAGTTCGGTATATTTTAGTTAGGATATTTTATCGCCTCTCCTCAAATGAAAACTATTATCAGTATTCTATTGGGGGGCTATATAGTGTATTGGATGTTGTTATTGGGTGTTTTTTAAGGTTGACTGCATTAGCGGGATGGAAAGTTCGTCGTGTATTTAATCGAATTAGCCCCCCAGATATATCTATCGCTCAACAATATCCAATAGTTTGCTCGGTCTTGTCTAAAGGTAGCTAATTTTTTCTATCTGGATCTATTTTGGTGCAACTCCCGTTGCAAAAATTACCTGCAGGATCCCTGTATATTTTTCGGCAAGCAAAAGTTCATTACCTTATACTGGGATTTTAGATTTTTAATTTATTAAACTCCAGGTTTGTCAAATTTTTTCGGGTGGGGAGTGTGCTGTGGAATTTCTATTTCTAGATACTGTTCTTGATTGGCTATCTATCCCTTTTATAGAGGCGGGTTTTACTACATTGTTCATCGGCACGGCAGCTTTCTGTAAGAAGAAGTTTGACGCAAAGCCTTATAGAGCTCTTTTGGATAGATTTCTTGGTGATTCCAGTTCAGACATTCATGTCGTTCTTCCATTGATTAAGCAAGAATCCCTTTTTTCAGAAATAACAAAGACACAAAGTCCTATCCCGGATAATGTATTGTTTATGCCTTATGATGAATCTCTTGCGACACAGATGTTGAAGGATAGAATAAGTGAAATATACCCTAAAAGAAGGGTGGTTTTTCATGACTCCCATAATTTTGTGCATGATCAAAAAACATTTATATGCATTGGTGGCCCGGCTATCAATGTAGTGAGTCGCGATTTATTGTTAACCAGAATGATCGATTCTAAATTTAAGATGGACTTTTTAGGACGCTTTGCTTGTGATGAAACAGATGGTCGGGTTTTCATGTCGAACACTTCTGGGGGTTCTATCACTGAAGATTATGGTTTTATATTTATAACAGAGAATCCCTATCAGAGAGACTGTTGTGTATGTCTGGTATTTGGGATCTGGTCTCATGGAACCAATTCAGCGATTCAAGCCCTCTGCAGTAAAGGTGCCCATCTTTCTGAGCTTGTAAATGAGTTAAAAACAAATAAGTCCATTTTTGCAGTTACAAAGTCTACTGTAAGGGGGATGGTGACGGGATTCCCTTCAATGGAGAGGGTGAGGGGTATAGATTCACCGATTTCAACAAGTCCAAGTTAGCTTTTTGGTTCTGCTAATATTTATTTGGATTGTTTTAGGCCAAATATGACATGTTCGTTTGAAGGGTAGAGGTTTTTCAGTTTAGATGGAAGTGTCTATCTCTATAAGTAAAGCCAAGGCCGGATTATTAAACCTAGCAGGGTGGCTTGGTGACCTTTTCAAAGGTTGCAATATTTTTTATTAAAAGGTAAAGCCGGTGCTTTATTTCTAGTCGTTGTAGACGTTTTCCCTGTGAGTGAGGTGAGCTCTTCATTGGCCACTTATGAATATTCATTTTCTGGATAATATTCGGCTTCCTGAAATTAGAAGCTAAAGCGCAACTTATGTGGTTGCTCGAGTTGAGAAACGATTCAATTGATGGTTGAATCGTGAATAAATCATGCTAATTGCTAATTGCTAATTGCTAATTGCTAATTGCTAATTGCTAATTGCTAATTGCTATTCTATTTGCTTGCACTTTTAGGTGTCTGGTTTATTTGTGGAATGGTTAGTAATAAGAGAGTTAAGTAGGGAGGGTAATAAATCTTATACGATTTTTTTGAGTGTTGATGGGGGCAGGTTGAAGTGAATGGAAAGGACGGCTATAAGCCGCCCTGGAAGTATTTGCGGTTACTCTAATTAGGCCAACGGATCATCATCTGCATCGTAGGGGAGCTCCTGAATGTCCAGGATGCGGCCGTCTTTCAAATGAAGTTGTTCACCAGCAGCGACTTTGGCAATGGTGAGTACCGCGAGCAGCTCAATGCCATCTTTGCTGTGGCAGGCCTCAACCAAGTTGCCAATGCTTTGCTTTCCATCCCCGAAGATTTCCAGGCCGCTGGCGGGGAGGTCGCCCCCTTCACATTTTGCGCGATATAAACGGCGTTTTGCGGCGCCGCGGAATTGCATTCGGGCGACTACTTCCTGGCCGGTATAGCAGCCTTTCTTAAAACTCACGCCGCCGAGCAAGTGCAAATTGGTCATCTGCGGGATAAATATTTCGGAGGTGGCGGCATCAACTTGGGGAATGCCTGCTTCTATCTGCTTTTTTTGCCAGATATCGTAGCCCGTAGCCTCGCATTCGCTGGAGAGCTTTTGCCAGAGTTGCTGTGTCTTGGAGACCGGAATTAATAGGGCCAGCTGGGATTCATTGACTATCTGGACGGTGCAGCGCTCGCCATCAAAATCAAAATTAATAACTTCGCCGGGGGAGGGCGCTTTGAAGCCCAGTAGCTGCGCGGCCTGTTGCGCTACCTGCGGGCCTTGTAAGCCGAGCCAATGGTGCTCTTCGCTAATATCTGTGAGCTTCGCCTTAAAAAATACTGCGTATTTGGCCAGTGCCTGCTGGGCAATCGGTGCCAGGTCGCGGGGGAGGCGGAATATAAATTCACTCTGGGATAGCTTCAGGGCACTGAACGTGCTGATCATGCGTCCCTTGGGGTTACAGTGGGAGCCCAGTGTGCTGTGCCCATCCGGCAGATTCACCAGATCGCAGGTGAGCTGGCCTTGCAAGAATTTCTGGCTGTCGGGACCTGTAATGGAAACGGCGCCTAGAGGGCCGAGATCAATCAGGTGAAGCCCCTGTGGGTCATCAGTACTGGTAAGGGGGAAGTGGGCTCTGCCGCCTTCCCAAATGGCGCCTTCGCTGCTGAGAAAATCCTGCCACTGTTGCTGATCCATAGTGCTGCCACCTCAGGTTGTCTTGGTGGCATTACTTGGGGGTTGTAACGCCCCTTTTCAAGTTTGCACGGGCAGCGGGTATACTGCGCTCTTTAACCTGGTTGGAAAAGAAGTATGGATCGCAACCGCCTGTTTTGGGCCAGTCGCCGCGGCATGTTGGAGCTGGACCTGGTACTGCTGCCATTTCTGGATAATGTCTACGAAACTCTGGAGCCTGAGGATCAGCAGCTTTATATCCGGCTGTTGGATGAGCAGGATCAGGATCTGTTTGCCTGGTTCCTGCGCCGCGAGGATCCGGCTGATCCGGACCTTCAGCGCATAGTGCAGATTATTCGTGACAATACCGGCCTGCAGGAGTAGCACCTCTATCCATTTTGAGCGCAGCGCCCGCCTGAGCTGTGTCGTTGCGCCGTCCCCTCTCCTGTTTCTCCTTTTGGTAATGGCTACGCTACAAGCCGCAATTCTTTTATGGCTTTGCAGGCTACCGTCCTGGTTATTCTGGTCTTTGCTGTTTCTTATTTTGGCGGTTGCGTATTGGGAAGTGCGGCGCCTGACGCTGATGGTGGGAACATTGTCCACTCGTGAGCGACGCTGGTTCTGGCGAGTGGTTGAAGGTGATGAGCGTGAGTTTGAGTTTTGTCGCGAGCTGGTATTGTGGCGTTGGCTATTGGTGATTAATGGGCGGGACTTACAGGGCCGGCGCCTGTATCTGGTACTGGCAAAGGACGCCCTTAATGCAAGTGATTGGCGCCGATTACAGGCGGCGCTGCGATTCTCCCGTTAGGTTGAACTGCAGCCCGAGCTATTTCTGTGTGATTAGATGAATTGCCGCTGGTTGGCGAAATTCTCTGGTACCAGCACGGTATCCATTGCCAGTTCCCGCAGGCCTGGATAGTCCAGGGAATAGTGCAGGCCCCGGCTCTCGCGGCGATCTAGGGCGGAGCGGATAATTAATTCGGAAACCAATGCCAGGTTGCGTAGCTCCACCAAATCGTTGCTGATGCGGTAGTTGGCATAGAACTCTCGAATCTCCCGTTGCAGCAACTTTACCCGGTGCTGGGCGCGCAACAGTCGTTTGCGTGTACGCACAATTCCCACGTAGTCCCACATAAAGCGACGCAGTTCGTCCCAGTTGTGGGAGATTACAACATCTTCATCAGAGTCTGTCACTCGTGAGGCATCCCAGTCAGGTGCTCGGCGCGGTGCCTGTACTGAATCCAGATGTTCCTCGATGTGTAGGGCGGCAGAGCGTGCGTATACCAGGCACTCGAGTAGTGAGTTGCTGGCCAGCCGGTTGGCGCCATGCAGGCCGGTGAAGGTGGTTTCGCCAATGGCGTACAGCTGATCCAGGTCGGTGCGACCGTGCTGGTCCACCATTATTCCACCGCAGGTGTAGTGGGCCGCGGGAACCACGGGGATCGGTTCGCGGGTAATATCAATACCGTACTTAAGGCAGTTGCTATATACCGTGGGAAAGTGCTCGCGCACAAAGTCAGGATCTTTGTGAGAGATATCCAGGTACAGGCAATCTGCGCCGAGGCGTTTCATTTCATGGTCAATTGCACGGGCGACGATATCCCTGGGCGCGAGCTCGCCGCGCTTATCGAAGCGTCCCATAAAGCGACTGCCGTCGGGCAGCTTCAGTTGTGCACCCTCTCCACGCAGGGCTTCTGTAATAAGGAAGGCTTTGGCTTTGGGGTGATACAGGCATGTGGGGTGGAATTGATTGAACTCCATATTCGCTACCCGGCAGCCGGCACGCCAGGCCATGGCGATACCATCACCGCTGGCACCGTCGGGGTTGCTGGTATACAGATAAGCCTTACTGGCCCCGCCGGTAGCGAGTATGACCGCCTTTGCCTGGAACAGCTCCACTTCATCGGTGTTCTTGTTCAGTACATAGGCGCCGGCGCAGCGGAAACGCCCTTTTTCAGGGGCGGGTTGGCGGATCAGGTCGATGGCCACGTGATGCTCGAAGCAATCGATATTAGGGTTGTTTAGTACCTTCACCAGTAGGGTGCTGTGCACGGCTTTGCCGGTAGCGTCGGCACTGTGAATGATACGCCGGTGGCTGTGCCCACCTTCCTTGGTCAGGTGGTAGTCGTCCCCTTCGCGGGTAAAGTCGACCCCCTGATTGATCAGCCAGTGAATGGCTGCGTTGCTCTCCTCCACCGTGAAGCGAGCAGACGTTGGGTGGCAGAGTCCGGCACCCGCGTCTAATGTGTCTGCAATATGCGACTCCACCGAATCCATCTCATCCAGCACCGCGGCGATCCCCCCTTGGGCGAACCAGGTGGAGCCGTCCTGCAACCGCTGCTTGGAGAGCAGGGCCACGCGATACTTGGCTGCAAGGTGCATGGCCAGAGTGAGGCCTGCGGCACCGCTGCCAATTACGAGAATGTCGTAGTTTGCCTGGGCATTCATAGATTTCATTTATCTTTTAGGGTCGCGTAGTATAGCGCCTCCTGATTATTCGTCGATTTGACGTGGAACTTATGTCCTATTGTCAGTGTCATCAACAGAGTAAAAGAAACGCCTGCGCAGGCAGTCTCTTAATAAGTAGAAGTGGCGCCCGCAGAGTGGCTGGATATGGGAGTTGGGGATGACAGCGCATCAGGCGTCAACGAGTGACCGTGAGCTGGTAGAGCGGGTTCAAAAGGGAGATAAGCGCGCCTTTGATCTTTTAGTACTCAAGTATCAGCACAAAATTGTTGCTGTAGTCAGTAGGTTCATCAAGGACCACAGTGAGGTACAGGATGTAACTCAGGAGGCCTTTATCAAGGCCTACAGGGCACTGGCCAATTTCCGCGGTGACAGTGCCTTCTACACATGGATGTACCGTATCGCGATTAATACCGCTAAGAACCATTTGGTTTCCCGCAGCCGTCGCCCCCCGTCCTCCGATGTGGATCTGGAGGATGCCGAGTTCTACTCGGGTGCTGATTTATTGCGGGACAACGAGACACCTGAGAACCAGCTGTTTCGCGACCAGCTGGAGACCGCGGTGCATCGCGCTATTCGCGCACTGCCAGAGGATCTGCGTTCAGCAGTTACGCTGAGGGAGCTGGAGGGACTGAGCTACGAAGAGATCGCCGAGGTGATGGGGTGTCCGGTAGGAACCGTGCGCTCTAGGATATTTCGCGCACGGGAGGCGATAGACCGGACAGTCCAGGCTGTGATGGCCGGCGAGCCGGAAACACTGGGTGACAGAAGCTAATTTTGCGGGAAATTTTCCCTCTTGGGGAAACCAACCGCCGAGAGCTCGGTCATAACTCATACCAACTATGGTGCGTGTGGGCACCGAATAAACGATTGCACAAGAGGGTTAACCCCTATGTCCCACGGGAATCATCAGGAACGTCTCAACGAGTCGCTCTCGGCGCTTATGGATGGCGAAGTCAGCGAGTTGGAGCTGCAACGGATTTTGAAGTCCTCTGCAGCTTCTGAAGAGTTGGGTGAGCGCTGGTCACGCTACCAACTGGCTGCGAGCGTTATGCGACGCGAGCAAATCGCCCCTGTAGATAGCGGTCTGTCCGCGAGTATCTCGGCGGCGATCGATCTCGAAGAGCCCCTGTCTAAAGGGGAGAACCACGCTACTGTATCAGCCAGCGGGCTGGTTAACAGTCGCTGGTGGCGCCCGCTTTCGCGCGGTGCTGTGGCGGCCACAGTAGCCTTCGCAGCAATCCTCGGGGTACAACAGATTGCTGATACCCAGCAGAACCCTGTGCAGGGTATTGACCAAGTAGCCGAAATCGAG
Source organism: Microbulbifer sp. GL-2 (assembly GCF_007183175.1). Lineage (NCBI taxonomy): Bacteria > Pseudomonadati > Pseudomonadota > Gammaproteobacteria > Cellvibrionales > Microbulbiferaceae > Microbulbifer > Microbulbifer sp. GL-2. The sequence goes on along the minus strand of NZ_AP019807.1, from coordinate 45,392 downwards.
CGCCCGGCACAGCCGGTAGTGCAGTCGGCACCACAGCCATCCGGTTTTTATGTGCCGGCTCCCTCGACTCGCTCGGTGAGCACGGCCACTCCGCGCTTTGTACCGGAGCAGCGCGGTGGCGTCGTTGGCCAGGCGGTTATTCAGCAGGCGCCTACGCCTGAGTTGATGCGCCATTTGAACCGAGTGATGATTCAACACTCCGAACAGGCCGCGCATGTGGGTAGCCAGGGTATGGTGCCCTTTGCCCGCGCGACTTACGGCGAACAGGTTGGAATGTAGTGTGACGAGAGTCGTATTCAGGGGGAGTCTTATCAGTAGTTCAATCCGCAAGGTCGGCAGTCTGTTTTTGGCTTCCTCTCTGTTGGTACCGCTGTCATTTGCACAGGAGGCTACCAGCGTCGATCCGAATGTTCCCGGCACCGTAAATCTGGATATGGCTAGCTCTCAAGCTGCAAGTTCGGCGCTGGAAGACCCTGGCATGGCACCTGCTGCGGCAGCTGACTCGGCGATTTCTGGGGCTGCGGTGGTCGATCCGGTTGCGCCAGTAATGGCAGAAACGGCTGTTATGGAACCCTCGGCGGCTGTCCCCAGTACGCTAATGGGGTCCAGTGCACTAAGTGCTAGGACCGGCAGCAATGAGGTTGAGCAATGGCTGAATAAACTCGCCAAGGCTGTCAGCGAGCTGGAGTACAGTGGCTTGGTCACTTTCGAGCATGCCGGCATGCTGGAGACCCTGCAAGTGGTACATGCTGTGCGAGATGGTGAGCAGGTTGAGCGGGTCCGCTACCTGAGCGGCGAGCCGCGTGAATTGATCAGTCACGGTAGTGGCGGCAACTGTGAGTTTGGCACTTCCCCCAGTGCCAGAACTACGTTGTGGAATGCGGTGGGACAGCAGCAGGTGCAGCGTGCCTACCAGTTTATCCTGCGGGGTGAGGAGCGGATTGCGGACCGGGATGCGGTGGTAATCGAAGCCAGGCCCCGCGATCGCTACCGCCTGGGTCTTGTGGTCAGTCTAGACCGGGAAACAGGCCTGCCGCTTAAAACCATGCTGGTGAGTACCCAGGGGCGTGTGCTGGAGCGCTACCAGTTTGTCCAGCTGGATTTGTCTCCCGTTGATGATTCCTCTTTACAGGCCGTTTCGAATAACGCCAGACGTATCGACAATCGCAGTACTTGCGAAGCATCCCAGAGCCGCTGGCAGGTGCGCTGGCTGCCGGATGGATTCAAGGTGGTTTCAGTGAAGCCCCTGTCTGACGGCGATATGATGGTCTTTAGTGATGGTCTCGGTGTCTTCACCGTGTTTGTGCAGCGTCTCGGCCCCGAGCTGGAAGACTTCAAAGGCCGAGCTATTCGCGGTGCCACCGTCGCATATATGGATCGCATGGAAGTAAAAGGCGTAGCCTATACAGTCACAGTGGTAGGCGAAATCCCCGACGCCACGGCGCGCAGAGTGGCTAGCTCCATCATCGAAAAAGGCTGATTTGCTTGCTGGAAGAGCGCGGTCGAATTGTGGCCATAGAAACCGACGCTGTGTGGGTGGAAACCACCCAGCGCAGTGCCTGTAATGGCTGTGAGGCTAAATCCGGTTGTGGCACAGGCCTGCTCGGCGACTTCTTTTCCTCCTCCACGCGGGTGCGGGCGGTTTTAAATGGTCTCCCCGCTGATAAAATCTCCCTGAATGACATAGCAGTTATTGGAATTGCCGAAAATGCCCTGACCAGCAGTACCCTGCTTGTTTATATGGTCCCATTGATCTCCCTGGTACTGGTGGCGCTGTTGGGCGACCACCTGTTCGCTGAAATTGGTGCTGTTACAGGCGCGTTACTCGGCTTGCTGACAGGTGCCCTGGGGGTGCGCTGGTACAGCCGTCGCCAATCCACCAACCCCACTTACACTCCTGTGGTGCTGCGTATTGAGCCCGGCAGCGATCACTCCTAACCTAAACTGATATCTCCAAAACCCGATTGGAGATTACCCATGTTGGCCCGCTGCTATGCCGAGCGTTGGCCCCTGCGCACAGCTTTCGTTATTTCCCGAGGCGCTCGCACCGAGGCCGAAGTGGTTGTGGTAGAGGTAAAATGGGACGGTATTGTTGGCATCGGCGAATGCACCCCCTACGCCCGCTATGGCGAGAGCCCCGATTCGGTGATACACCAGCTGGAGCCACTGTTGTCTGAGCTGGCCGCAGGGCTGGACAAGGTCGAGTTGCAGTCGCGCCTGCCTGCGGGCGCCGCGCGCAACGCCCTGGATTGTGCGCTGGCGGACTGGGAAAGGAAGTACCGCGGGGAAGGCTTTGCTGGTCCTGATTCACTACCCACCGTGCAAACCCTGGTGATAGAGAGTCCTGAGGCAATGGCGGGCGCGGCGAGCGTAGCCATTGCCCGCGGTGTGGAAGTGTTAAAATTGAAGCTGGATGATCAGCTTGTAAATGAGAGGGTGACTGCGGTACGTGCTGCCGCTCCCGAAGCCCAGCTGGTGATTGATGCCAATGAAGCATGGAGCAGTGATGGCCTGATTGAGCGCTGTGAGCAGTTGGCCGATTTGGGTGTGGCTATGCTGGAGCAGCCACTGCCTGCGAGTGATGATGAATTCCTGGAAGCGTTTCCCCACCCATTACCAATCTGTGCAGATGAGAGCTGCCATACCCGCGCAGATTTACTGCGTCTGAAAGGCCGCTATGAGATGGTCAATATCAAGCTTGATAAGACCGGTGGCATTACCGAAGCGTGCGCACTGGCTGAAGAGGCCGCTGCTGAAGGATTTGAGCTGATGCTGGGCTGTATGCTTTGTACTTCGCGGGCAATTCGTGCGGCCTGGCCTTTGGGGCCCAGAGCGCGCTATCTGGATTTGGATGGTCCCACCTGGCTGGCAAGGGATGCTGAGCCTCCTTTACGCTTTGGTGCCGGTCGGGTTTATTGGTCGTAAGTGAGAAGGTCGACCAGTATAGAAAAATAGTCCTCACTGGCAGCATCTGCGGAGATCGGTGGAAATTCCACCGTAATGCAGGGGAGTTCCCGCTCGGCACACCAGGTACCAAATGAGCCTGGGGTCTGGTAGCCGATGTCCTTGACCAGCTGTAACTGCAACTCTTTAGCCAGCCAGGTGCCGAGATCTGTAGACTCCGGGTCTTCGACGCAGCCGAGCGGCTCATGGATGGATACAGTCCATGCGGGTTTGAGCTCGGCAATCAATCGGCACAGCGCGGCGATCTCACATTCTGAAGCTGGGCCCTCTCCGGTGCTGAGCCTGACATCGCGGGCCTCAGCGGCGCTGTTCCAGCGGTATACATTACCGCTGTCATCCCAGTTTTTTGTCGCAAAATTGCGGTTGAGGTCTACGCCACAGGCATTGCAGCGGGTACCCAGTTGGCAGCCGTCGGGGTTAACTGCCAGTATCACATGGTGCTTGAGCTGTCCTGACGCCAGTGCGCGCAGGGCACAGGATAGGGCGACTACAGCGGCGACTTCATCACCGTGAGTGCCGGCCATAATCAGCCCATGCTTGTCGCCGGACTGTGCGGGAAAATAAAATAGCGGGGCGCCGAGTGCGCTGTATCCATACAGTTCTCGGGGCAGGTGAAATTGACCGCGCTCGGGTCGCGGGCGCAATATGGACATCGCTAGCCCTTTACACAGATTTACATACGGCGGCAGAACTTTCGTGGCTGTAGTGCCACTAAATCGTTACAAAATGTCCCCAAAGGGGCCGGTAAGCCAAGGCAAGCCCTGGAAGGGACTCAAATTCCAATGGTTTCATATTAGAAGGGATCACTAGGGGTAACAAACCTATGGTTAAACGTTGTACACAATATTTATTGGTGCTTTGTCTCTTGGTTTCTGGCGCTGCCAGTGCTCGCGGACTACCTGAACTTACCGAACTCATTGAGGACAACTCGCCAGCGGTGGTGAAAATCAACACCGTGGATCGTAATCGGGTGGCGCGTGGTAATAGCTCGCCACAGTTCCAGCAGGAAATACCCGACATTTTCCGCCACCTGCTTGAGCCGCGCAGTCGCCAGCAGCGCCCGGTTGCCAGCATGGGTTCTGGCTTTATCATCTCCGAAGATGGCTATATCGTGACCAATAACCACGTGGTTGATGGTGCCGATAAAGTGACCGTGACCCTGACTGATCGCCGCGAATACGAGGCGGAAGTCATCGGTAAAGATGCACGTTCAGACCTGGCCCTGCTCAAGATTGATGCCGATGACCTGTCTGCAGTGCGCTGGGGAGATTCAGAGGAGCTGCAGGTAGGGGAGTGGGTGGTTGCGATTGGCTCGCCATTTGGCCTCGATTACTCCGCCAGTGCTGGTATCGTGAGCGCCATGGGCCGCAGCATTCCCAATGAGAGCCGCGAGAATTACGTGCCTTTTATCCAGACTGATGTAGCTATTAACCCCGGTAACTCCGGCGGTCCGCTGTTTAATCTCGAGGGCGAAGTCGTTGGTATCAATTCGCAGATTTATACTCGCAGCGGCGGCTCCATTGGCCTGTCCTTCGCCATTCCGGCAAGCCTGGCCCAAGATGTTGTGGCGCAGTTGAAAGAGAAGGGGCGTGTTGATCGAGGCTGGCTCGGTGTGGGTATTCGCAATGTGGATCGCGACATGGCTCAAGCGATGGGGCTCCGCAAGCCCTCTGGTGCCCTGGTCGAGCAGGTGAGTCCCGGCACTCCGGCTGCAGAAGCAGGTATTAAGGCCGGTGATGTGATTACCAGCTTTGATGGCCGTAAGATTGGTGTTCACGGTGATCTGCCCCATGTGGTTGGCCAGATCCGCCCCGGTACCGAGGTGCCTGTTGAGCTGATGCGTAAGGGCAAATCCGAAAGGTTGAAAGTTATTGTCGGTGCCCTGCCAGGCTCTGATGGCGAGCGCACCCAGGCCGTTAATCATCCGGCTACCAGTATCGGTGGTCGCCTTGGAGTCGTGGTAGAAGAGATTCCCGATGGTCTGAAGCAGCGCTGGAATGTGGAGACTGGCGTCCTTGTTAAGCAGGTGATCCCAGGCAAGCCCGGTGCCAAGGCCGGTCTGCGTAGCGGCGATATCATCGCCCAGCTGGGATTCGAGGAAGTGGGGGACATAAAAGATTACAAAACTGTGGTCAAAGGCCTCCCTGAAGACGAGTTACTGCCAATCCGTTTCTTCCGTGCGGGCCAGTCAACTTTCCGTACAATTAAGATCGAAAGCTAATCACAAAAGGCGAATGGTGGCCCAATGGGTCACCTGCCTCTCTCCTCTGTGCATGAGTTCTGTTAGACTTGCGCCACACAGTTGGCACGATTGCCGGCTAATCGATTGATTTTTCAAGGGTTTTTATTCCGCAGTGGCCACAGATCTCTCTCATATCCGCAATTTCTCCATTATTGCCCATATCGACCACGGGAAATCTACCCTGGCTGACCGCTTTATCCAGGACTGTGGAGGCCTCTCCAGTCGGGAGATGGCTGAACAGGTTCTGGACAGTATGGAGCTGGAGCGCGAGCGTGGAATTACTATCAAGGCGCAGAGCGTAACACTCGATTACAAGGCGCGTAATGGTAAGACCTATCAGTTGAACTTTATTGATACACCGGGGCATGTGGACTTCTCCTATGAAGTATCACGCTCTTTGGCAGCCTGTGAGGGAGCGCTCCTGGTTGTAGATGCGGCTCAGGGGGTAGAAGCCCAGTCGGTCGCCAATTGCTACACAGCGATCGAGCAGGGGCTCGAAGTAATCCCGGTCCTCAACAAGATGGACCTGCCCCAGGCGGATCCGGACAAAGTGGCGGAGGAAATCGAGGATATTATCGGTATTGATGCCGCCGACGCGACCCGCTGCAGTGCCAAGTCTGGCCTGGGTGTGGAGGATGTCCTTGAGGATCTGATACGCCTGGTGCCGCCACCAGAGGGTGATGTCGATGCGCCGCTGCAGGCACTGATCATCGACTCCTGGTTCGACAGCTATCTGGGAGTGGTGTCCTTGGTACGCGTGGTGCAGGGCACCTTGAAAACCAAGGACAAGATTGTCACCAAGTCTATTGGTCGCGCCCACGTGGTGGACAGTGTTGGAATCTTCACCCCTAAGCGTCACGAAACTGGCGTACTGCGCGCCGGTGAAGTGGGCTTTGTAGTGGCTGGTATCAAGGATATCCACGGTGCGCCAGTGGGCGACACCCTGACCCATGCCAAGGGAGCCGATGAAATCGAAATGTTGCCCGGCTTCCAGAAGGTTAAACCGCAGGTTTACGCAGGGTTGTTTCCGGTTAGCTCCGACGACTATGAAGCCTTCCGCGATGCGTTGGAAAAGCTGTCCCTGAATGATGCCTCCCTGTTCTATGAGCCGGAGACTTCTGACGCCCTTGGCTTTGGTTTCCGCTGCGGCTTCCTCGGCATGTTGCACATGGAGATTATCCAGGAGCGCCTGGAGCGGGAATACGACCTTGACCTGATCACCACCGCACCCACCGTAGTGTATGAGGTTGAGCAGACCGATGGCGAGGTGGTGATGGTGGATAACCCCTCGCGCCTGCCGGATGTGGGCAATATTGAGGAAATGCGTGAGCCCATCGCAGAAGTAAATATCCTGGTGCCGCAGGAATACCTCGGCAACGTGATTACTCTCTGTGTGGACAAGCGGGGAATCCAGAAGGATATGCAGTACGTGGGTTCACAGGTGTCCCTGCGCTATGAGCTGCCGATGAGTGAAGTGGTGATGGACTTCTTCGACCGCCTCAAATCTGTGAGTCGCGGTTTTGCTTCGCTGGACTACAGTTTTGTGCGCTTCGAGGCGGCAAAGCTGGTGCGCCTGGATATTCTGATTAATGGCGACCGTGTCGATGCTCTGGCACTGATTGTTCACCGTGAAAACGCCCAGCAGAAGGGGCGTGCCATGGCCGAGAAAATGAAAGAGCTGATCCCCCGCCAGATGTTTGATGTGGCGATCCAGGCAGCGATTGGTGGGCAAGTGGTATCGCGGACCACGGTGAAAGCCCTGCGCAAGAATGTGACCGCAAAATGTTATGGTGGCGATATTACCCGTAAGAAGAAACTGCTGGAAAAGCAGAAAGCGGGTAAGCGCCGTATGAAACAGCTCGGCCGTGTGGAAGTGCCCCAGGAGGCTTTCCTGGCAGTGCTGAAAGTGGATCAATAACGGCTCTGCCCGCTATCGAGATCAAGGATAATAGAGACTTGTAATGGATATTAATTTACCTCTGATTCTGCTCTGGTTGGTTGTGATCAGCGGCGGAATCTGGCTGGTTGACAGCTTGTTTTTCGCCCGTCGTCGCAAGAAAGGGGTGGGGGAGCAGCAGGAAGATCCAGTTGTTGTGGAATACGCCAAGTCGTTTTTCCCGATCCTGGCCATCGTGTTTGTATTGCGCTCCTTTATTGTTGAGCCTTTCCAGATTCCATCAGCCTCGATGGTGCCCACTCTGCAGATCGGCGACTTTATCCTGGTGAACAAATACGAGTACGGCCTTCGATTGCCTGTTTCTCGCACCAAGGTGGTGAATATCGGTGAGCCGCAGCGCGGCGATGTAATGGTATTTTTCCCACCGCACATGAACGATACCTATTTTATTAAGCGGGTGATCGGCCTGCCCGGTGACAAAATTGAGCTGAAAAATAATGTGCTCTACGTGAATGGGGAGCTGGCACCGCAGGAGTTGATACAGGCGCTTCCACCGGTTAATCCGCAGGTTGAGATTATGTGGGAGAACCTCTACGGCCAACGTCACCTGATGGCAAAGAATGTCCCCCCCGGGGAATATGGTAACTTCAGCGGTACTGTGCCGGAAGGGCACTACTTTATGATGGGGGACAACCGCGATAACAGTCTCGACAGCCGCGCCTGGGGGTTTGTGCCCGAGCGCGATGTGGTGGGCAAGGCGTTTGCCATCTGGATGCATTGGGACAAATTGCTCAGTTTGCCCAGCTTTAAACGTGTAGGCTCCATCCAATAATGAGAACTGGCCGACACTGCGTTGGCATTAAGGATTGAGGGCATAATTATGGGTAGTGCTATCCAAGTTTCATTGGGACGCCAGCGCGGTATGAGTTACTGGGGCTGGTTACTGGTTATTGCTGTACTGGGTTTTGCCCTGACCTGCGTTTCCAAAATGGCGCCGGCATATGTAGACGCGCGTTATATCAACGAAGCATTAAAAACTCTGGGTGAAAACCCGGAGCTGGAAAATATGACGGTGGGCCAAATCAAGAAAGAGATGGGCCGCTTCTTCCTGATCAACAACGTGCGCGGTGCGCCTACCGAGGCGTTGCAAGTCGTTCGCGGCGCAAAGAGTACGGTGGTCAGTATCAATTATGAATTGCGACAACCGTTGGTTTACAACGTCGATGTTGTAATGAAATTTAACAAGCAGCTCGATACGGCCAAGCCGGAGCTTTGCTGTGATCCGCTGGTAGATCTGGAGCAATTCCGCAAACGTGACTGATCTTTTACTGGAACGCCTGTGTAAGCGTCTCGGCTACAAGTTTGAACAGGGTGAGTTGTTGGAGCTTGCGCTGACGCATCGCTCCCACGGCAGCCGTAACAATGAGCGCCTGGAATTCCTCGGCGACTCGATCCTCGGTTTCACCATTGGGGCTGCGCTTTACGAGCAATTTCCCGAGGGGCGGGAAGGGCAGTTAAGTCGCCTGCGTGCACAATTAGTCAGTGGTGAGACCCTGGCAAAACTGGCTCGTGAACTGGATATTGGCGATTGCCTGCGCCTTGGTGAAGGTGAGATGAAGAGCGGTGGTTTTCGCCGCGCCTCTATTCTGGCCGATGCAGTAGAGGCTCTGATCGGTGCCATCTATCTGGATGCTGGCCTTGAAGCAGCGCGTTCCAGGGTATTGGAATGGTTCGCCTCGCGGTTGCAGGGGCTATCACTGGAGACAATGAAGGATCCTAAGACTCGCTTGCAGGAATGGCTGCAGGGTCGCAAGAAGCCGCTGCCGGAGTACTCCGTAGTGGATGTCTCCGGTATGGAACACGCCCAACATTTTATTGTTGAATGCCGGGTCAGTGGCCTGGCACAGCCGGTGCGTGGAGAGGCCAACAGCCGTCGCGCCGCGGAGAAGATTGCCGCAGTAGAAGCCTACAGGCAGCTTACCGGCGACCAGGACTAACCTTACAATGTGTGAAGGCGAACTCCGCCTGCCTTGAATTGATGGCCTCCAGCATCGGGAGGCCGAGCTGGTTCCGGGTTTCCCGGGCACCTCCAAACCTTTCGGAGAACTTTTTTGAGCGAACAACCCTCTCGCTGCGGCTATGTCGCGATTGTCGGTCGCCCCAATGTGGGTAAGTCTACACTGCTGAACCATTTACTGGGGCAGAAGCTGGCGATCACCTCCCGCAAGCCGCAGACCACCCGCCACAATATGCTCGGTATAAAGACCGAGGGCCCGAACCAGATTATTTTTGTCGACACGCCTGGACTGCATTCAGATCAGGAGAAGGCTATCAACCGTTATATGAACCGGGCTGCATCCAGTGCGGTGCGCGATGTGGATGTGGTTGTGTTTGTCGTGGAGCGCACCCGCTGGAGCGAGGGCGACCAAGTGGTAGCGGATAAACTGCGAGGTCTTAAATGTCCGCTGATTATTGCGGTTAATAAAGTGGATCAGCTGGAGGATAAAGGGGACCTTTTACCGCAGCTGCAGGCTCTGGCGGAGCAAAACCCCAAAGCGGAAATCGTGCCTATATCGGCGCTGCGCAACGTCAATCTGGATACGTTGGAAGAGGTGATTCTCAAGCACCTGCCTGAGGGACAGCACTTTTTTCCGGAAGATCAGGTCACTGATCGCAGCTCACGTTTTCTTGCTGCGGAGATTGTGCGTGAGAAAATTATGCGCCAGCTGGGCGCCGAAGTGCCGTATCAAGTGACTGTCGAAGTTGAAGAGTTCACCCAGGAGGGGAAAATCCTGCATATCAGTGCGGCGATCCTGGTGGAGCGCTCCGGGCAGAAGCGCATGATCATCGGTAACAAGGGCGAACGGATCAAGCAGATTGGCAGTCAGGCCCGCGAGGATATGGAACGCCTATTCGACAGCAAGATCATGTTGAACCTGTGGGTTAAGGTAAAATCCGGTTGGTCCGATGATGAGCGGGCCCTACGCAGTCTCGGTTACCGGGACGAGTAATCCGTCTTTGTTCGGCTGCTGATGCCATGAAGACATCACCTCCGGCACAGCCGGCATATATCCTACACTCCCGTCCCTATCGCGACTCCAGCTTGATTTTGGAGCTGCTCACCCCGGAGTTCGGTAGAATCGCCTGCGTCGCCCGCGGCGCACGCCGGGGTAAACAGCGGCGCCAGCAGGCACTGCAACCCTTTTCACCACTGCTAGTCTCCCTGCTCGGTAGTGGAGCATTGAAAACTCTGGGGCCTGTAGAAAATGCCGGCGCACCGCTCTGGCTAAAAGGGCGGAGTGTGTACGGGGGGCTTTATGTCAATGAGCTGCTGGTAAGGCTTTTGCCGGAAGGAGAGGCCCACTACGAGCTATTTGCCGCTTATCAGCGGTTGCTGCAGGTAATGGCAACGCTGGGCGATGCGAGTAATGCTGGGCTGGAGGGGCCGCTACGCAGCTTTGAGTTGCAGTTGCTAACTGAGCTGGGCAGTTGTCCGTCACTGGATCAATGTGCCTACAGCCAGGGGGCAGTGAGTGAGGATGGAGGTTACCGGCTCGAATTGGAGCGGGGCTTTGTACCGGTGCACCGGGAGCCCGGCGGTGCCTTGCGCGCCGGTGAATATCGCGGTGCTGAACTGCTTGGCATAGCGCGGGCGCAGAGGGATGGGGATTGGCCTGAAGAATTACTGGCCCCGGCGAAGCGCTTGACCCGCTCGTTACTATTCACACTGCTCGGGGAAAAGCCGCTGCAGAGCCGCGAATTATTCAAACAGGTTTATGGGAAATGATCGTCAGTATCGGCACGGATATTTGTAATTATCAACGTATACAAGCTGCCTGGCTGCGCCATGGCGAACGATTTGTTGAGCGTATCCTGAGCGATGGAGAGCGCTGCGATTTTGCCGACCTGGCCGAAGCAAACCGTGCCGCCTATTTGTGCAAGCGCTTTGCTGCCAAGGAAGCGGTAGGCAAAGCACTGGGTACGGGTATCGGTGAGGGAATTTCCTGGCAGGATATTGAGGTGCGCAGGCGCAAGGCTGCGGCCCCCCAGGTTTTACTCAGTGGCGCGGCGCAGCTACGCGCGAGCTCCCTGGGAGTTGAAGTAATTCACCTTTCCCTCTCCGATGAAAAGGACGCAGCTGTGGCATTTGTTATTTTTGAGGCCCGTTAGGCCACCTCAAGCCCAAATAGTGTGTCCAGGTCCTGCTCCGATGCCCACTCCCGCAGGGCGCGAATCTCTCTCAATACTGCATCGAGCTTACGCCGGTCAATCTCGGCCGGCGCCTTATCTTGCTGAGTGCGCAGTTCTTCCTGTAAGACACAGGTCGCTTCTCGCAACCGTGATACGCCGCAATAGCAGCAGCCACCATGCATGCGATGGGTCAACTCAAACATGCTTTTGAGATCACCGATACTTTGCAGTCGCTCCAGTTCGCGCTCGTCTGGAGAGAGCCCGTCCACGAGCATCTGCAACATGTCCCTGGCCAGCTTGGCATCGCCGTTGGCGAGGGTCAGGCTCTCGCCAATATCTACTAGACGCATTCGGTCAAAGTTCAGTTTTTCCACCACCTGGGGTGTTATGAGTTTGAGCCAGCGCTTGATCATGTGGGATAGCTGAGCTTCGCTTACAGGCTTGCTCAGGTAGTCGTCCAGTCCTGCGGACAGCAGCCTCGCTTTCTCCTCGGCTCCAGCGTGAGCAGTAAGAGCAATAATGGGGGTGCGTTTGCCGGCTTCCCGCTCGCGGATGCAGCGGGTGACCTCGATGCCGTCCATGCCGGGCATCTGGATATCCATAAAGACGAGGTCAAAAGTGCTCTGCTGCCAGTGCTGCAGGGCCTCTTCGCCGCTGGCGGCGATTACCACTTCAACACCCTGTGCGCGCAGAAGCTCACCCACAAGGCGTCGGTTGGCGGCGTGATCATCGACAGCCAGTACACGCGGCGGTGCAGGCCAGGGTAGGGCGGGCACGGCTCCGCTGTTGGAGCGTTGCTGGCTTTGTTGTGGTACAGATCTTTTAAGTGCGCGCAATAAGTTCTCACGGGTTACCGGTTTACCAAGGAAGGTGAGGGTACGCGTGCGCAGTTGCTCGTAGCAGCGACGGAGTTCTGCCGGAGCACCGAGAACAATTACCCTGCACTGGTAAGCATCAACCAGGGACTGAACCTTGATACTGAAGCTATCAAAGTCCCCCTTGGCGATAGCGGTATCAATAATTACTGCATCTGGCACTGCGTCATGTCGCCACATTTGCTCGATAGCGGGCTGCAGGGTATCTGTATCGGTGAGTTCCACCGGTTCCACCTGCCATTGCTTAAGTAACTGCGCCACCTGGGTGCGGGTAAGTTCATTTGGGTCGGCAATCAGGATGCGACAGTTGGGGAACATTACCCGTGGTGGTATCCCTCGGTTGCGCTCAGGCACCAGGGTCAACTGTACCCAGCAGGTACTGCCGTCATTAACGGTTTCTTCCATACCGGTACTGCCGCGCATACGCTCAACCAGGCTGCGGGCAATAGACATGCCGAGACCGTTGGCGCTGATCTGCTGGGTATGCTGTGGTGTTTTGGTATTGAGAATCTGTTGTAGTTCACGGCGGCCGGCATCGTCGATACGGTTACCGAGATCGGTAACACTGATACGCAGCACCAGTTCAGAGTCCTTGTTACTCTGCACCGTGAGGCGTACCGGTATATTGCCATTTTCTGAGCTGCGTACCGCATTGCCCAGAAGGTTTGTGAGTATTTGCTTGGTGCGCAATGGATCGCCCACTAATGTTGCGGGCAGTTGAGGGTCGATCATGGGTACCAGCTCGAGGTGATGCTCATAAGCATAGGGTGCGAGAATTTGCAGGGTTTCCTCGAGCAGCTGACCCAGATCCATCGGAATATGGTCGAGCACCAGATTGCCGGATTCGATACGGGAGAAATCCAGGATATCATTAATCGTGGTGAGCAGGTTTTCTGATGAGCGCAGGATGGTTTGAAGATAATCCTGCTGTAACTCGTCGATCTCGGTTTTTAACAACAGATTGGTAAAGCCGATAATACCGTTCAGTGGTGTTCGGATTTCATGGCTGGTGTTTGCCAGGAAGGTGGACTTGATACGGCTCGCCTCTTGGGCCCTCTTTCGAGCCAGGTCCAGCTCGATATTTTGCTCCTCCATACTATCCAGGGACTGCCGCATATCATCCATGGTCTGCATCAGGTTCGCTTTATAATCGCGTTGGTAACCGGAAAGTCCCTCGGCCATTTCATTGATTTGCTTGGCCAGTTGTGCCAGTTCGCGGTTTTCGATCTCGTGAGTGCGGCGATCGAATTCGCCGCGGCCTATGGCCTTTAAAACCTGCCCCATTCGCACCAGGCTGTGAGCAAAGCGCTCAGACAAAATAACTGACCAGGCCAGTGCTGCCAGAGTACAGATAATCAGGCCCACAAGTCCGACAAGAAGTACCTGGTAGGTGCCAACCAGGAAATAGGGACGATGCAGCTCTATGCTGATCCAGCAGGTAGTGATATCACCTTTCAATGGCTGCAAAACCTGTAGGCTCTCATCGTCCTCAAAGATAAATGGCTCGCGCGTTTGCAGTTGCTCATTGGTAATGGGAGTGCGGGGCCGAGGGCCCACGCTGGCCAGTAACCCCAGGCCGGTTGCCAGGTCCAGAGGACGTTTTTCACTTGCCTCAGTGGAGTAGATATGAACTGAGCGCACCATATCTTTTTCCAGCATCAGGGCCAGCAGACTTTTGCGTAGCCACTCCATACGCAGTTCGGTCGGATGCCCCCCGCTCATCTCGATCAACTCAGCCAGCTGCTCAGCACTGGCCCGTCCGTGGCTGAGCAGGAGTTGACGGCGGTCGTGCATCTGCTGCAGGGTAAACACCAGAGCCAGGGTCATGGCCAGGATTAGTGCCGGGGCAACAGTAAAGCGAAACATAGTCGAGCGCAGTGAACGTAATTCCCCTGGAGAGGGCAGGGATGGAGTCGTGTTGTTCTGGGCCATGGCGACTGGGGGCCTTATGCGATTATTTTTTCCCCATTTTACCTGTATGAATACGGCGGCGCACTCCCATAGCCGGGATTGAAGGAATTGTTTTTGTTCGGAAATACTTTATAGCGGAAGTACGTAATAACCCGACTATATAGTCCACCTACAGTCTCGGTATTTAGTGTTGTGACGTCGTTCGGGTACACTGTCTGGCCGCAATATCTGTCTGGAACTCAACCGATTATGGATTACCCTACGATTGCTGACTGTGTAGGCAGCACTCCACTGATTAAATTGCAGCGCTTACCCGGTGATACCAGTAATACAATTTTGCTCAAGTTGGAAGGGAATAATCCGGCTGGTTCTGTCAAAGACCGCCCGGCACTCTCGATGATTGACCGGGCCGAGGCCAAAGGGCAGATCAAGCCCGGTGATACACTAATCGAAGCAACCAGTGGTAATACTGGTATTGCCTTGGCTATGGCGGCGGCCATCAAGGGCTACCGTATGATCCTGATTATGCCCGATAGCGCCACAGCCGAGCGCAAGGCCTCCATGACGGCTTATGGAGCAGAACTGATACTGGTCAGCGCAGAAGAGGGGATGGAGGGTGCCCGTGATCTGGCTCTTAAAATGCAGGGCGAAGGTAAGGGTCTGGTGCTTAACCAGTTTGCAAATACGGATAATCCCCTTGCTCATTACGAAGGCACTGGCCCTGAAATCTGGCGACAAACCGGAGGGCAGATAACCCACTTTGTTTCTTCCATGGGAACAACAGGCACTATTATGGGCTGCGGGCGTTTTTTGAAGGAGCAAAACCCGGAAATCCAGATTGTCGGTTTGCAGCCTACTGATGGTTCCAGCATTCCAGGAATTCGTCGTTGGCCACAAGCTTATCTGCCGAAGATATTTGTTCCTGAGGAAGTTGATTTAGTAATTGATATGGACCAGAGCGAAGCCGAAGAGATGACCAGAAGGTTGGCCCGCGAAGAGGGGATATTTTGTGGAGTTTCCTCAGGTGGCGCTGTAGCCGGCGCTCTGCGGCTTTCGACCCAGGTACAAAATGCCACTATTGTTGCGATTATCTGTGATCGCGGTGATCGTTATTTATCCTCAGGGCTCTTCAATCAGTAATATGTTTTCGGGCTGGAATTATCTTTTGCCAGCCCTGGTTACTTCAGGTTAATTTTGTTGTTTTTACATGTTTTCTTTTTACTGACAAAGCAGAGCTTACTTTACTTTATTCCACTTTACTCTCTTAACGATCCTTCCATTTTTTCTAGCTTCAGTATTTATATGTCCAAAAGCTTCACACTCTTTATGAGTCAATGTTTATTGTTTTAGCTTATTTTAATTTGGTTTAGGTGTTGCCGAGATTTTGGAAGTCTATGAATAATTTTGTGAGTCGCTCTGAAAGCCCCGCCGCGTGAGCCTTTAAGGCCATACCTGCTGTATTGTAGCTTTTGCAAGGGGCTAATTTCATTTGCGGCGAGCTGCGCCCAACATCTGTAGCCTTCAAGTCTTGCAGAGACATTACGGAATTGTTCACAGGCTCCTTAGCAGTTGGTGTTGTGGGTAAGGCGGCTTAGGGAATTTCCTCTCAACCGACTCTGGGTTTTTGGAGGCAAGCAAAGTAAACAAGCAAAGCAGATTTTTATTGGAAACCATTGGCCAGGCAGAACTTTTCGGTTCTCGCTCTGCATTTTCCAGCAGTATGCCGCTGCTTAAAGTTCTGGCTGTGACTGTTTGGCCGATAGATGGAATCCAGCTGCAGCCCTCCCAGTACTCAGTCTGCTAATTTGTTGTGAAAAATCGCTGAATTTCGCGCAGCTTATTGAAAAATATCAAGAAAATCGTGGACTTTGGTGTGTTCAAACCTATGATAGAAGCGCCCCTGTAAAGGGGTTAGAGCATTATTTACCTGGTACAACAGTATTGTGGGTTGGTAGTGCCAGTAAGTTTACTAATTCCTGTTTCGGCCCGGTAAGACATGGTTCAAGTCAGAAAACATCATTCCTTCGGAGGTGAGAGCGAGCTCGATCTGGAGTCTTGGCTTCGCCATGTACAGAAACTGGCTGGACTGGACGGTGCTGCAATCGTAACTCTGCGCCGCGCCGCTGAAGTGAGTGCTGAAGCGGAGCAACGGGCTATCGAGGCAGAAAATATCTGGGCAGAAGGCGCCAGTAGTTTTGCCTCGGGCCTGGAAATGGCGGAGATCCTGGCTGATCTGCAAATCGATTCTGAAGCGTTGGTAGCCGCAGTACTCTACCGGGCTGTGCGCGAAAAGCGCCTGCCAATTAAAAACGTCGAGGAAGAATTTGGTCCGGTAGTTGCCAAACTGATTCGCGGCGTGCTGCGTATGGCAGCGATTCGCAGTCGCAGTGCGGATACCGGTGAAGAGCGCAGGAGTGGTGCTGTTGAAGAACATTCAGAAAATATCCGCCGCATGTTGGTGGCACTGGTTGACGACGTTCGGGTTGCCCTGATAAAGCTTGCAGAGCGTACCTGCGCAATTCGTGCAGCAAAGAATGCTGAGCCGGCCAAGCGTACGCGAGTGGCGCGCGAGGTAGCCGATATCTATGCACCATTGGCGCACCGCCTGGGTATTGGTCATATTAAGTGGGAGCTGGAAGACCTCTCTTTTCGCTACTTGGAGCCAGACGACTATAAACAGATAGCCAGACTGTTGGATGAAAAGCGGCTGGCACGTCAGAAATATATTGATGAAGTATTGGAGCTTCTGCGCTCGGAGTTGGCTAGAGCGGATATTGAGGGGGATGTCTACGGCCGCGCCAAGCACATCTACAGTATCTGGCGCAAGATGCGCCGTAAGAATATCGGTTTTTCCCAAGTTTACGATATCCGCGCTGTACGTATCCTGGTGCCAACGGTGCGGGATTGTTATGCGGTATTGGGGATAGTACATAACCTGTGGCGCAACATTCCCAACGAGTTTGATGACTATATTGCCTCTCCGAAGGAGAATGGCTACCGCTCCCTGCACACAGCAGTTATTGGCCCAGAACGCAAAGTACTAGAGGTGCAGATCCGTACTTTTGCTATGCATGAAGAGGCGGAATACGGGGTTTGTGCGCATTGGCGTTACAAGGGCACCGACCTTAAAAGTGAGAGTAAAGACAGCTACGAGCAGAAAATTTCTTGGCTCCGCCAAGTACTTGACTGGCATGAAGAGGTGGGAGGCAATCCTCTGCAGGATGACCTCCAGGCCGGCGAAGGGGATTCGCGCATTTATGTGTTCACCCCGGACGGCCATGTAGTGGACCTGCCCCGAGGGGCCACACCGTTGGACTTTGCCTACAAAATCCACACCGAAATCGGCCATCGTTGCCGTGGTGCCAAGGTGGACGGGCGCATTGTGCCTCTGAACCATGAACTGCAAACTGCCAATCAGGTGGAGATTCTCACCAGCAAACGCGAGGCTCCAAGCCGTGATTGGCTGTCTTCAGGTATGGGCTATATCACGACCTCACGAGCCCGCGCCAAAATTATTCACTGGTTCAAACAGCAGGCACGGGACCAGAATATTGCCGACGGTCGCAGTATTCTGGATGGTGAATTCAAGCAGTTGGCACTGAGTGATTTTGATTTTGAACGGCTGGCGGCCAAACTGAACATGCACTCGCTGGATGACCTTTATGCGGCGGTGGGTGCAGGGGATATAGGTGTCGGCCAGGTATTGAATACCGCCCAGCGCATGGTCAAAGTTGACGATGCTGAGCGAGTGCCCTCCCTAACGGCTTCGGTTGCGCGTGGTGAGGGCAAGGCGGATGTCTATATCAATGGTGTGGGCAACTTGCTCACCCATATTGCCGGTTGCTGTAACCCGGTGCCGGGTGACGAGATAATGGGATATATCACTCTCGGGCGTGGAGTCTCGATTCACCGCAAAGACTGCGCCAACATGTTGCGTATGCAGACGGAGGAATCCGAGCGGGTACTTCAGGTTAACTGGGCGGAAAAGCCGCGTGAACTTTATGCGGTGGAGATCATTATCGAGGCCTATGACCGCCTGGGATTGTTGCGTGATGTTACCGCTATGTTGGACAGCCAGAGAGTCAATATCACAGCTATGCAGACCAATTCCAATAAACACAAGCACACAGTGGAAATGGTGCTCACCGCCGAAATTCATAATTTTGAAGAATTGAGCCACGTACTGCATCGCATTAATCGCCTGCCCAATGTGGCTTCTGCGAAGCGGCGTATGTTGCGCTGATAAAGGGGGACAAGTGCGAGACAAATATACGGTGGAGGATCTACTTCACCTGATGGCCCAGCTTCGCGATCCTGATGGTGGCTGCCCCTGGGACCTGAAGCAGACCTTTGCCAGTATAGTGCCCTCTACCATCGAAGAGGCCTATGAAGTTGCCGAGGCGATTGAGTCTGAGGATTTCGAGCACCTGCATGAGGAACTCGGGGATCTTTTATTCCAAGTGGTTTTTTACTCACAGCTTGGGCGTGAGCATGAACACTTCGATTTTTCTCGTATCGTGGACACTTTGGTACGCAAACTAGTACGTCGTCACCCACATGTATTTCCCAGTGGGGATCTCTATGGAGAGAACGACTCCCGTTCTGTGAATGAGACACAGGTAAAACAGAATTGGGAGGCGATTAAGGCCGAAGAGCGCAGTGCAAAAGGTGAGGCTGGAACCCTGGACGGGGTTGCTGCGGGTCTGCCAGCGTTAACGCGTGCGGCCAAATTGCAAAAGCGTGCTTCCCAAGTGGGCTTTGACTGGCCGGATATCAGTGGTGCGCTGGATAAGATTGAGGAAGAAATTGCTGAGCTGCGAGAAGCGGTTGCCAGCGGGGACCGCGATCAGGCACAGGAGGAACTCGGCGATTTACTGTTCTCTTGTGTTAATGCTGCCCGTCACTTAAAAGCGGACCCAGAGACCTCTCTGCGTCACTGTAATCGCAAGTTTGAACGGCGCTTCGGCGCTGTTGAAGCCGCTCTGCTGGCTGAGGGGCGCCGACCTACAGATGCCAGCCTGGAGGAACTCGACCAGCTTTGGGATAAGTCCAAGGCCGGCGAACGGCCGGATTCGGCAGAGTAATCTGCTTCCCCATGGCTGTTTTTGGAAGCTGGAAGCTACTACTGGAAGCTACTAGTAGCTACAAAATAGTATCTTACGAAAATTGGGCAGTATCGGCCGCAATCTTGCCCAATTTGGGGTGTGCGTGTAAGGTAGCGCTCTTTTGGCGCGGCGGCTCTATTGGTGCGTCGACAGTTTTGGAGGCTAACTGAACATGCGAATTATTCTCTTGGGGGCGCCGGGAGCCGGCAAAGGCACTCAGGCACAATTCATAACAGAGAAGTTCGGCATTCCGCAGATCTCCACCGGCGATATGCTTCGTGCAGCGGTGAAGGCGGGTACACCCCTCGGCCTGCAGGCGAAGGATATTATGGAGGCCGGCAAACTGGTTTCCGATGACCTGATTATCGCTCTAGTGAAGGAGCGCATCGCCCAGGCCGACTGTGAGAATGGATTCCTGTTTGATGGTTTTCCTCGCACTATTCCCCAGGCGCAGGCACTGCTGGATGCGGATGTTCATATTGATCACGTACTTGAAATCGCAGTTGACGATGAAGAGATTGTCAAGCGTCTATCTGGTCGTCGTGTGCATGAGGGGTCGGGTCGTGTTTACCACACAGTGTACAACCCGCCCAAGAGTGAGGGGCTGGATGATGTGACTGGTGAGGCACTGATACAGCGTAGCGATGATACTGAAGAGACCGTACGCAAGCGCCTGGCAGTTTACCATGAGCAGACCGCGCCTTTAGTTGGTTTTTACCGCGAACTGGAAACACGCTCTCCTGAAGCCGCCCCCAAGTACTCCAAGGTAGTGGGTGTGGGTAGCATGGATGATATTCGCGGGAAGGTGTTTGAAGCACTGAGTTGATCGCTTCGGTGACAGTTTCTCTATAAAGCCCCCTTCTGGGGGCTTTTTTGTATCTTCCGGAAAGGTCCTTTACTGGCTTTTGGGGAAGCCTTCCTCTTGTAGTTATTGGTTCAAGCGTTAAGATTGCCGGCAGTTTTTCTTGGCAAATTTGTATTTCAGACGGGTCCATGCATGTCCACCGCGATAATCTTGATGAATTTGGGCACCCCTGCGCAGCCGACTGCGCCAGCGGTAAGACGGTTTTTGAAAGAATTTCTTTCCGATCCCCGTGTAGTGGAAATACCTCGCCCACTGTGGCTCGCAATATTAAACGGTTTCATATTGCCGTTTCGTCCCAAGCGAATTGCGCCTGCCTATGAAGAAATCTGGAATTGCAGTGCAGATGAAGCTCCGGTTGAAGGTTCGCCACTTCTCTACTATACGCGTCGTCAAGCAGAGTTATTGCAGGAATACCTGTGTAACAATGGCCATGACATAGTGGTTGAATACGCGATGACCTATGGCGAGCCACGCCTGGGTAAGATCATTGATCGTTTACGTAAAAAAGGCTGTGAAGCCTTTGTTGTTTTGCCGTTGTATCCACAGTATTCGGCCACAACCACTGCTGCAATTTATGATCAAGTGGCGCAAATTTTTCGCAAAAGTCGCGATATTCCGGATATTTCGCTCATTCGGGATTATTACCACAACCCTCTTTACATAAAATCACTGGCCAATTCAGTCAGGGAGCACTGGCAGGCACAGGGGCAAGCAGAAAAACTGCTGCTGTCTTTTCACGGTATTCCAAAGGCAAATGTTGATAAAGGAGACCCCTATTTTCGGCATTGCACTGAAACTGCCCGACTTCTGGCAGAAGAATTACAAATTGAGCGAGAGCAGTGGCAAGTTACTTTCCAGTCTCGATTTGGTAAAGCGGAATGGTTACAACCCTATACGGACAAAACGCTTATTGAGTGGGGTAAGGGGGGAGTGAAGAGTGTTGATGTTATTTGTCCGGCTTTTTCGGCAGATTGCTTAGAGACATTGGAAGAAATTTCGGTAGAGAATCGCGCTAATTTTATCGATGCCGGAGGCAGTGACTTTCGTTATATTCCCGCCCTGAATTTGCGTGAAGACCATATTAAAGCGCTCGCTGCAATTGTTGAAGATAAGTTGCCTGGGCCAAAATAATTTCCATCAGGGGGCTGAAATAGGCCTTTGTGATGAATTTGATAAGAAAAAGATACTTTTTTCCTGGAAAATTTCTCATTTTTCGCTTTTTTACTTGCAATGCCGGGTATTTTTATTAACTTTGATAAAGTTGTATCGAAATAGGCGGTGCGGCGCTCTGCATAAGTAATAAAAACAGCCCATTGCGGTTTTTATTCGATAGCAAACAGGCAATGCTGCCGGCACACTTTTGGATGTACTTCTTCTTTTTTGTGAGGAGACAAGGGATGGCAAGAGTAGTAAAAAAGAGTACGCGTGCTAAGAAGGCAACTGGTTCGACTGCAGCGTCGGCAGTAGTCGTGAAAACGCAGAAAGCAGTAGATGCGGCGAGCAAGTCACTGGATGCTCAGCTTGATCGTGTTGCGAAAGCAAAAGCGCGTGCCCAAAAAAGCAATACGGCAGCGGCTAAGACTTCATTGGCAAATGCCAATAGTAAGGCGAAGGAATTGCGCGCCAAGCTGGCAATGGTCAAGATGGATCTGGCCAAAGCCAAGGCAATGGACGCGGTCCGCCTCGCTGAGGCAGTAGCTAAGGAAAAGGTATCCACTCTGGCGGACAGCCTGTCTAGGAAGGCAGATAAGGACCTGGCAGCTGCGCTGAAAGCATTTGAAGCGCGCTGGCTGAAGGCTCGGGAAAAGGCTCATGCCAAGAAGATCAAGGCTGCTGAGAAGAAGGCCGAGGCTAAGATAAAGGCCGCGGCTAAGAAAGCTGCAGCCAAAGCCAAGGCGCTGGAAAAGAAAGTAGCTGCCAAGTTGAAGGCCGAAGCTCAAAAAGCCAAGAAAGCGGTTGTGAAGAAGGCTTCTTCTGCGAAAAAAGCTGGTTCTGCGAAAAAAGCGGGTCGCCCCAAGAAGGCTACTGCAGCCAAACCAGCTAAGCGTGTCGGGCGCCCAAAAAAGGCTACAACCGCAGCTAAGCCGGCTAAGAGAGTCGGACGCCCTAAAAAGGCTACAGCAGCTGCAGCGGCTAAGAAGGCGCCTGCCCGTCGTGGTCGCCCGCCCAAGGCCGGAGCTACCCGCCGCGGTCGTCCACCCAAGAAAGCGGCGTAGTGTAGGTTTGCTTAAGCCCACCCCCTGTGGTGGGCTTAACAGACTTTTCGCCAACCCCGGCATGGTCCGGGGTTTTCTATGTTAGGTAGCGTAGTTTTGCCGCTGTGCTAATTTACATGACTCCCTCCTGCTACCGTGCCACAATCCACTCTTTTCAGTTACCCGGTTTGAGATTGTTGTGAAAATTCTTGCCCTGGATACTACTTCTGGCGCCTGTTCTGTAGCGCTCTACAATGGTGGCCAGATTTCCGAGCATTTTGTGCAGGCGGAGCGCGATCATACCCGTCGATTGCTGCCGATGGTGGATGAAGTACTAGCAGAAGCGGGATTAGCCTTGTCGGAGCTGGATGCTTTTGCAGTCAGTCGTGGCCCTGGTTCATTTACAGGGTTGCGTATCGCAATTAGTAGCGTGCAGGGGTTGGCCTTTTCTGCTGATAAACCTGTGGTGCCGGTGTCCAGCCTGGCTGCTTTGGCTTTAGGGGCGCGGCGAGCTCACCCGGAATGGAGTGAGGCCCCCATAGTACCAATGCTGGATGCCCGTATGCAGCAGGTTTACTGGGGTGTTTACTCCTCTGATGGGCCTAACCAGAGTCTGCTACCCGAAGCAGTGCAGAACCCTGAGCAGGCACTGCTGTCATTGAAGGAATCTGGAATATCAGCAACTGTATATGGCGCTGGCCCGGGTTGGCACTACGAAGCCCTGAATGGGGCTCAAGTGGACGGTCTTGACCTAAATATCCTGATTCATGCACGGGATATTGCCCAGCTGGCTGTACCGCTGTATCAGGCTGGTGCGGTAGTGACTGCAGAAGAGCTGGAGCCGGCGTATCTCCGCAACGAGATTACCTGGCAGAAACGACAAAGAATTAGATCAAAGAAGTAACTCATGGAAACGTTTCAAATTGTTGTGTTGGCCCTGATTCAGGGGTTGACTGAGTTTTTACCTATTTCCAGTTCAGCACACTTGATTTTGCCTGCAGAGGTACTGGGTTGGCAGGACCAAGGGCTTGCATTTGACGTTGCGGTGCACTTTGGTTCATTAATTGCGGTTGTTTCATATTTTCGTAAAGATATCTGGGTGCTGATCCGTGATGGGCTCGGGGGGTTTACTGAGGGGCGCTTTACAGATGAAGGCAGGCTTGCTTGGCTGATCGTGCTGGCGACTATACCTGTTGGCTTGGTAGGGCTGATATTCAAGGACTTTATTGAAGCTAACCTCCGTTCAGCGGCTGTTATTGCCACTACTACGATTGGTTTCGGCATTCTTCTCTGGTGGGCAGATGTGCGAGGAGTGCGTACCCAGACACTAGCCCAGCTTAACTGGAAGAAAGCATTACTGATTGGTATGGCTCAAGTATTGGCCCTGGTCCCCGGTACTTCCCGCTCTGGTATTACTATGACTGCGGGATTGATGCTCGGAATGAAACGTGAAGCTGCCGCACGCTTTTCCTTTTTGATGTCGATCCCTGCTATTGCGCTACCAGCAATGCTATTGACCTACGATTTGCTAGCGCTGGAGACTGTGCCTTGGGGTGATATTTTATTGGGTACTGTACTTTCATTTATCAGTGCTTATTTATGCATTCATTTTT
The DNA here is from genome assembly GCF_007183175.1 of Microbulbifer sp. GL-2. Lineage (NCBI taxonomy): Bacteria > Pseudomonadati > Pseudomonadota > Gammaproteobacteria > Cellvibrionales > Microbulbiferaceae > Microbulbifer > Microbulbifer sp. GL-2. The sequence goes on along the minus strand of NZ_AP019807.1, from coordinate 21,534 downwards.
TCCTGCAGTTTATTAGCCGCATCGGTATGGCGCCATTTGCCATTTATCGTCTGATACTCGGTGCGGTCCTTATTTGGATGATATGGGGGTAACGAATATGGCAACTGTAGCGTTTATAGGTCTGGGGGTGATGGGCTATCCCATGGCCGGCTATCTGGCAAAGGCTGGCCACCTGGTGAGGGTTTACAATCGTACCGCCAGCCGGGCAGAGCAGTGGCTGAAGGAATATAAAGGCGAAAGCTTCCTGACACCGGCTGAAGCGGCTAAAGGAGCAGAGGTAGTATTCACATGCGTAGGTAACGATAGCGATTTACGTGAGGTGATAAATGGAGAGCGGGGCGCTTTTGCATCCATGGAAAAAGGCAGCCTGTTAGTGGATCACACCACAGCTTCAGCTGATGTTGCCCGGGAATTGGCAGCAATTGGTGCTGAAAAGGGTGTTGGCTTTCTGGATGCGCCAGTATCTGGCGGCCAGGCCGGTGCTGAAAATGGCGTGCTGACCGTTATGGTGGGCGGTGAGGAGGCAGATTTTCAGCGTATACAGCCACTGATAGATACTTTTGCCCGAGCGGTAACCTTATTGGGGCCGGTTGGCAGTGGCCAGCTGTGCAAGATGGTTAATCAGATATGTATTGCCGGAGTTGTTCAAGGACTCGCTGAGGGTCTGCACTTTGCTAAGGCGTCGGGACTGAATGCAGAGCAAGTTGTGGATGTAATTTCCAAAGGCGCTGCGCAGAGCTGGCAGATGGAAAACCGCTCCGAGACCATGTTGGCAGGGGAGTATGAACATGGGTTTGCTGTAGACTGGATGCGCAAAGATCTGGCTATTGTCCTGCAGGAAGCGCAGCGTAACGGCGCTCTGTTACCAGTGACTGCATTAGTGGACCAGTTCTATAGTGAGGTTCAGGCTATCGGCGGCTCCCGCTGGGATACCTCCAGCCTTTTTGCTCGTCTGATGAATGTGCGCTCCTTCGACTGATATTCTAATCCTAAAAAGCCTTCAGGGCTGGGGCTGGTTATATGTATTTCCAGCTCTGTAATTCAAACCTGTGTTGTTTTAGTTTCTCATGAAAGTTCTCTTGCTCTCAGCCTATGATGCGGACAGCCACAAACGCTGGCGCAAGGGGCTGGTTGCCGCTTTTTCCGACTGGCAGTGGACAGTTCTTACCCTCCCCCCTCGCTATTTCAGCTGGCGTATTCGCGGTAATAGCCTTACCTGGGCCAGGGGTGAAGCTGGGCAATCCCTGAAGCAGGAATGGGACCTGATTATTGCCACTTCGATGACCGACCTCAGCGCCCTGCGTGGACTGGTGCCGGAGTTAGTGGGGGTGCCAACGGTGGTTTACTTCCACGAAAATCAATTTGCCTATCCAGTAAGCTCAGATGCCTTTCAGTCCATTGAGCCACAACTGCTTAATATCTATACCGCGCTGGCCGGGGATCTTTTGTTATTTAACTCGGAATATAACCGCCGGACTTTGATAGATGGAGCAGGCAAGTTATTAAAACGCTTTCCCGATTGCGTGCCGCCAGGGATTTGTGAGGAACTCGAGCAGAAATCACAAGTATTGCCAGTTCCTCTTGAAGATTCTCTGTTTAAAAAGAATAAAGCCATGGCTGACTTTTCCTGGAATCATCGCTGGGAGTACGGATACCAGGGAGAAGTACCAAAAGAGGTCCTGATAATAAGCTGGGCTGCCCGCTGGGAGTACGATAAGGGCGCTGATCGACTACTTAAAATCCTCCAGGGCCTAAAAAAGAACAAGATTAATTTCCTTCTGAATATGATGGGCCAATCCTTCCGCAATAGCCCTAAAGAGTTCGAGCAGATCAAACGGGAGTTCGCTCAAAACCTTCTGGTCGTGGGTTATGTGGATGACACAGAAACTTATTGGCAGACTCTCCAAAACAGCCATGTTTTCATATCAACGGCATATCATGAATTTCAAGGGTTAGCGGTAATGGAAGCGGTAGTGGCAGGGTGTACCCCCTTGGTGCCGGATGAGCAGTGTTACCCGGAGTTTTACCCTGAGAGCCTGAGATATTCTGGAGTCGATGATGCAGTAGAGAAACTAAAATCTAGTCTTGCAATGCATAATAAGCATGAAGCTTCAGAAAAACTGAATTTTTTAAGGTTGTCATGGGGGAAATTAAGATCAAAATATAAGACAATTTTAAATGAGTGAGTTCCATTTGCAAGGTGGTGCCTGTTTTTAATTTCTGTGTAATAGAATAGCTTGGTTTCAAGTAATAACTGCAACCCCTTTATGCTGCAAGCAGATCTTCTTGCAGCCCTATAAATAATTCATTCGGTGATCTTTCACCCCGACTCGCTCTTGGTCTACTATTCAGGCGATCCATTACAAATTGAACCTGCTCGTCTGTTACTTTATTAAAGTCGGTACCCTTTGGGAAATACTGTCGAATGAGGCCGTTAGTATTTTCATTGATCCCTCTCTCCCAGGATGAATATGGATGAGCAAAGTAAATTTCAGCGTCTAAGCCTTCTGCAATCGTTTCATGACCAGAGAATTCAAGACCATTGATCCTACCCACCAACGACGGACACTCTCTTAAGCGATAAACTACGCAGCAGAGGTGCCCTATGACAAGATCAAGTAAACCAACCAAAACCACTCGTAAACAATACTCAGATGAGTATAGAAAAGATGCTCTGGCACTGGCGCTCAAGGTCGGGGTAAGCGTTGCCGCTAAACAGCTTGGGTTGCATCCTTCCCAGATTTACGGATGGCGAAGTAAGGCTCAGTTACATCAGAGCCGAGGGGATGCCGAGAGAGAGCTGGCGACAGAAAATGCTCGACTTAAGCGGCAGCTGGCTGAGCAGGCAGAGGAGCTGGCGATCTTAAAAAAGGCCGCAGCGTACTTTGCAAAGAGCCTGAAATGAGGTACGCCTTCATGCAAAAGCACAGGCATGAATTCAGCATCAAAGCGATGGCCAAGGTATTGGGCGTATCTCGCAGTGGCTTTTATAACTGGGTGTCAAGATCGGCTGACCAATCCAAGTACCAGCAGTACCGAATGCAGCTCGATAGCTTGGTACAGCAGCGCTTTATAGCCAGCAAAGAACGTAGCGGCGCCCCTCGTCTGACGAAGGAGTTGGCCAGTGAGGGGAGTAAATATAACCAGAAAACAATTGCTGCCAGCATGCATCGACAGGGCCTACGGGCTAAAGCAGGCAGGAGATATAAAGCCACAACCTACTCAAAACATGGTCTGCCAGTAGCTCCAAATTTGCTCGAGCAGAACTTTAATGCTGAAGCGCCGAATCAGAAATGGGCTGGGGATATTACCTACCTACGAACGGAAGAAGGTTGGTTATATCTGGCTGTAGTGATAGACCTATATAGTCGGCTGGTTATTGGTTGGGCGATGTCAGAAACGATGACGGCTACATTGGTCTGTGACGCCCTTCAAATGGCTTTATGGCGACGTAAGAAACCTACGAATGTTATCGTGCATACAGACAGGGGAAGCCAGTATTGCTCTAAAGATTATCAATCTTTAATTACAGCGTATGATCTGCGGTGCAGCATGAGCGCCAAAGGTAATTGCTATGATAACGCTTGTGCAGAAACATTCTTCCACTCACTTAAAGTAGAAGCAATCCATGGTAACCGCTTTCCTACAAGGCGCCTCATGAGAGAAACCGTATTTGAGTATATAGAGATAGACTACAATCGAAATCGCCTACACAGCGCCAATGGCTATCTCAGCCCTGAGGCGTTTGAGGAACAACTAGTCGCTTAGTAGTGTGTCCGTTGTTGATGGGTAGGATCACATTGTCGAAGGTAATTGTTTTGATTTTATCTTTGATGCTCACCATATGACTAACCGCTGCTTCAGCCAACAAGTCTGATCGTTTACCTGTCAATCTAACAATAACCGTGTATAACGTCTTGCGTTCAACCATAGTCAGCAAAGCTCCGCCACGTCCCTTGCCTATAATGGTATCACCTTCCCAGTCACCTATCCGATTCATCCGATCAACAACTGCTGGCCGATCATCTATGCTCACTCTGTTTTTGATCTTTCCGCGTCGATCATACTTCCCGTAGCGCTTGCGATAAGGCTTTGATGCAACCCTAAGATGCTTGTATAAGTCTCCACCATTTGTCTGATCTAAATAAATAAGTTGATAGATCGTCTCATGATGTAACGATACACCCGTATGTCTCCTTAAATAGCTTGCAGTCTGCTGAGGACTTAATTCTTTCCGAGTTAGGGTATCTATTTGTTGCCACACGCTATCAGTCACTTTCTGTGCCTTATACGCTTGCTGGCGTCTTAGCTCCGCAAGGGTGTGTGCTTGTCCTGGCCGATATCCTCGTAAGCCTGTATTACGTCGCAGCTCTCGGCTGATCGTCGAGGGATGCCTCTCTAACAATTTTGCTATTGCTTTCTGAGAGTGTCCGGCTTTTCTTAAGCTGTAAATCTGGTATCGTTCGTTCTCGCTCAGTTGGTAGTAGCTCATCAGTGCCTTTCTCTTGGTCGGGAGAGGTGCCGACTCTACCAGCTGAGCTCTCCCTTACCAATTGCACTTATTATCCGAAACCAAGTCGAAAAAGGAATAGATGGTCTAAAACTTTATACAGAATTTTTGGTGAATATATATTCGAAATTCTCACCTTTACTGTGAAGATAAATGTTTTTAAGGGGGTGCCCGAATTGCAAGTTTTGAAGTTTTCATTACGAAATACCTGCCTTCATAAATAATAATGCCAAGAAATGAAGGGTGGGCTTATAGGGGATAATCCTATTTAATCACCGGCTAGCTCGGGTGGCTGTTAGGATAGCTAATTTAAGTGGTTTAGCCATAGTGCAAAGGTGGGAGGGGCTTATTTCGACTCTTGGTACTTTTGAGCTCGCTATTAAATTAGATCTGGGATGGGGCGAGATCATTTTAAGGATATTCTCGCCTCAAGATTAAGAGTTCCAGTTTTATGTTAGCGCTTTAGCCTATCCATACTCTTGTATAAACACGCTTTTGCTCGAGAGTGTCAACAAACTCATCCCGATCGTGAAGAATCCGGGTGTTGTCGATAAATATCATGTCTCCTGAGTTCATATAGAAGCTGATAACGTTTTCTTCATTGTTTAGCTCCCCGTCGAGCATGTCTAAAGCCTGTAATACCTCCTTGGTTAATGGTTGATCGACCCGTTCGTGACCTTTTTCAATCCAGTAGCGCATATAACGGATTGATAACTTACCCTTTTCATAGCTGAAAATGGGGAAGTGATTGTTAAGGATACTCTGGAGGTTCTTGTCGCTGCCTGGGGTGACAAGATCGCGTATATAGTTATCATAGAGTAGAGCGAGCTTGCCAGGTTCTCTTTCTCTCAGGGCCTCGTGGACCTGTGCTGCGGAGACCACTTTGGATTTTCCACCTTTTATCGCAGGGGTGATACAGCACAAGCCGAGAATATTGGGCTGGATCGTACGTTGCGAGCTGTCTGTATGTACCCCGGTAGCAGCATTAGTTTGTGATACCGGAATTGCTTCATCTTTATAGCTTCTACCTGTATCCAGGATACCGTACAACCTGCCATAGGTATCAATAGTTTGCCCCATTGCCAAGCTGATATTTAAGAACAAAATATTGAGTGTATCTTGATCGAAGCCATCAATCCCCTGAATCCAGGTTATGCCGCTTCCGTGTGCAATTTCTTGCTTGATCTGTTGGGAAAGTTGATCAAACTGTGGGGTTGGTACTGAGTCGGCTCTCAAGGATTCAACAGGATAATCCTGATTGGAAGCCCAATCTTGAAGAGCTTTTACCTCCTCTTGCCAGCCGGAAGGCCAAGCAAACTTCCAGTTGGATTTTGAGGCTATATCTGCAGTCTTCCACGCTTGAGCGCACACTTCTTCTCTGGGAGCCAGTTCAATCATTTACTTGTACCTTAAATAAAACATGCAGAGGGTAACCTTTCATAGGACCAAAGAATTCAGGGTCCAATGCCAGGTGTTCGTCTGTTACCGCAAGCTCATTCACCTGCGGCAAAAGATTAAACCCGGCTGCTTTGAGTGCTTCGAAGTAATGTGAAAAGGTTTTGTGTACACAACGCACAGATACTGGAATTCCATCTCTGCGCCAGATTTTTCCTTCGAAAGTTTGATTGATGCCATCGAAATAGCTTTTTTCTCCATGCTCAAAGTAAAACGGTGGTGTTTCTTCACGCATAAATGGTAGACAAGGATGGGGCACGGTAAAAACAAAGGTCCCGGTGGAGGCTAACAGTGATCTAACCTTTGTCATTACCTGAGTCATCTCTTCGATCGTGAGATAATTGAAAAGAAATACAGCAATGGCCTTGTCGAAGCTCTTTTGTGGGAATTGGTCAAAAGTCACAGCATTAGCAGCCGTATAACTGGCAGTGGATAGTTCGAGCTCTGCTGCCATTGCCTGTGCTTGACCGATCATCTCCGCAGAAGAATCGATGCCAAATATCGAACGAGCACCATTTTCCAGAATCATGCGTGAGACGTAACCCTCGCCACATCCAAAGTCCAGAATGTCTTGCCCAGCAATATCTCCCAACTCCTCAAGAACTCGAGGTCTTGCAGTAAAGTCACTTAAAAGGACCTTCTCAGATCGCAACCAGTTGCCTGCTTGGGCGTTATAGATTGTTTCAGTTGATAAGGGCTGGTTCATCCTGAGCCACTCCAGATGCTTGTCGAGTATAATTATTTAGATTTTCGAGAGGCTTTTGCGGACCCCTAATTGCACGTTCCAACATGCCATCCCAGAAGGCCGCCCTTAAATTCAAGGCTTTAAGTACTCCGTGACGAAGACGTTTGCGGCCCTCCTCTGTATTGGCAAAATCCAATGCGATTTGGTTTAAGCTTTCTGCATGGTCATCATCAATAAGTGTGTGAACAGAGAAGAAGCAATAATTCTTCGGCTGAAACTCTGGTAAGCTTTTTAAGCCTTTTTCAATGAAAGGATAAATAGAGCTGACGACATGCTCTGTACCTAATCCTAAAGCGCCGATAGCTTCTTCAGTAGAGCCATAAAGCAATACTCCGGAGAGCATGTCATACCATATAGCAGCATCATCGGAGATTCCTATTTCTGGTGTTCCGCGTACCGCCCTTTCTCTGAAGGTCTCAAACAGCTGTGCATGGGGGATGTTCCGGACCCAGCTTGCACTGATCCCATGAGTCTCCAGCTCTATAAGCTCTTTTTCTTCATAGTGTCCAGACTCTTCTGCGAGATTTTCCAGAAGAATGTTCCGGTGCTTCGGGGTAGTCAATCTGGAAATCACAGCAGTGAGTAAGTTTACAAAACGGGATGAATAAACCCCGTACTGTTGAGCAAAATCCGCGACCGCATAGCGAAAGTTTGGAAGGGATGCACTGCTGAATTGTTTGAGATATGGGTGGTTGATAGCCCTGTGCTTTAGCGCTTCTTCAGAGAGTTGCTCTAGCCAGGCTCTTTTATGATTATTCATCTGAAGCCTTAAATTCCATCTGTTGAGCCGAAAGTTGGCAACCTTAACAAGTAATTATTTCAGTTTGCTAACGAACATCCTGTGTGAATAGCGTTTAATGGTTGCTCGACCAGTAAACGGATTTTGAGTATACGGATTAAAATTTTTTCTAGCAATATCATGATTATTATTCGCGGATACCGGTTTTTTGTTGCCTCTGTTTTCTTGATAAAATTTAATTAGTTTTTGGCTGTGGGGTGTGTGGCTATACCTACTTGTAGGTATTTATTTTCTGATATATTGAAATTAATGGGCTTTCGCTTCTTGTGTTTCCCCTTTTCCATTTATTTGTAATTGTGTTTAATTCAAGAAAATTTAATTTTCTTTTTGTCGGCTTCTATGTTTTGTTTGTGTGTATGGCTTGGAGTTGAAGGATTTATTTGGTATTGAGTTTTTTTGTGCTCTTATTATTGTAAGCTGGATCGAAGTATAAATTGATATAAATCAATTCAAGGGTTGTTTATTTGTGGTTGGAGCTTGGAGCTTAAGTTGAGTCCCAGTATGAGTGAAAAAAAGCATAAGTTTGATTGCTGTTGGAAGGATGTTTTGGTTTGGAAAGTTAGGAGAGCTTTTTTGATTTAAGGTTTTCTTTACTATTTGTATAGTTGGTACCAATTGGGCTTTCTTGGCAGCATCATGATTTTATGTCGATAAATAGGTGGTGTGATTTCAGGGTAGAGGCTGCTAACGAGGCAGTAATTGGAAAGAAAAATTCTCTTGTAACTAAATGGCCTTTGAGGATTGAGTTGCTGGCTAGGGTGGGCCTAGAGATTGTATGTAAGAAAGCAATCGGCATACTTAGCTACCGCAAATGTTCACCTATGTAGATGTAATTGGTACTTTATATATGGAACGCTCGGTCATCTGACCAGGGGCCGAGTAAAGGATACCTGCATTCTCTATCAATTAAGTTGACTTAGAAGGAAATAGATACTAACCAATAGCTCATTAAGCCCCGAATGCTATTGTCTATTCTTCTTGGAGAAATGACTGTTTGTACCGCTAGTCTCGCTTTTGAGCAATCTCATTGCACTACCAGCCCAGGCGAACTCAAAGGAACTGCAAGCTTTGCCTCGGTTTTTAGAGGTGGATCGTGGCAGCAACTCTTATTGACTCAGTAGTTTTCTGTGATCTTTTCAGCACGCAGGCAATGCGAGATATTTTTTCAGATAAACAGAGAGTTCAGTACTACCTGGATGTCGAGGCGGCTCTGGCAAAAGTTCAAGCGCGATTGGGGATCATCCCCGAGGAGGCGGCGAAAGAGATTTGCAGCCACTGCAATGCCGATGAGATTGATTTCGTACGCTTAAAGGCCCAGACAGAGTTGATTGGTTATCCCGTTTTTGGGGTTGTACAACAGCTGGTAGCATTGTGTGATAAAGGGCTGGGACAATGGTGCCACTGGGGAACTACAACCCAGGATATTACTGATACAGCTACCGTTTTACAGATTCGTGCGGCATTGGAATTGATAAAAACTGATGTGGGAGCAATCTCAATTGCATTAGCTAAATTGGCGAAAGAGTATCGGGATACACCGATGGTGGCGAGAAGTAATTTGCAACAGGCTGTACCAATAACTTTTGGTTATAAAGCGGCTGTATGGCTGGCTGGTTTCCATCGACATCAGCAGCGCTTAGAAGAAATTAAAAAGCGTGCACTGGTTGGGGAGTTTGGTGGTGCAGCGGGAAATCTGGCCTCGTTAGGGAGCCAGGGACTGGCGGTACAGGCGGGGATTATGGAGGAGCTTAGGCTTGGAAAGCCATGTATTGCCTGGCATACCATGCGAGATAGAATCACTGAGGTAGCCTGCCTGCTGGGGTTGATCACTGGCACGCTGGGAAAAATCGCTCTCGATATTAAATTAATGGCGCAGACAGAAGTTGGCGAGGTTTCAGAACCATTTACGTCCGGGCGAGGAGCTTCCAGTACGATGCCACAAAAACATAACCCTGTTTCTTCAGTTTATATCAGTGGCATTGTGCCGATTATCAGGCAGCAGGTGGCAGCTCTGCTCAATGCTATGGAGGAGGATCATGAGCGAGCTACGGGTACCTGGGAAATTGAGTGGGTGGTACTTCCTGAAATATTTTGCCTGTCGGCTGCAGCCTTGGCACAAGCGCGCTTTACTTTAAGTGGACTTAATGTGCACCCGGAAAATATGATGCGAAATCTAAAACTGACTGGAGGCCAGGTTTCCTCTGAGGCAGTTATGATGGGATTGGGGCCTAAGATTGGACGCGAGAAAGCCCATGACCTAGTATATCAGATCTGTTGTGATGCGGTGGAAAGCGGGCAGTCATTTGCAGAGTTATTGAAACAAAGCCCGGAAATATCTGCAAATCTCAGTTCCAGTGAGGTGGATGAATTATTGGATCCCAAGAACTACTTAGGCTTGTGTGGTGAGATGGTTGATCAAACCCTGGCTGGGAAGGAGCGGTAAAGATGTTTATTTGAATAGTAAATCTCTTCAGGCTGGGGTTTCTTGAGTTATGAAAAATTTAATTCGCTCTGAAGCTATACAGAGATTATGTCTTAAGTATTTATCGGCTTTGGAGCAAGGTGATTTGGAGGCTTTGAAGGCTGTTTTTACAGAAGGTGCGAGGGTTTATTCTCCGATTTTTGGGGAGTGCCAGGTTGATGATTTTTATTCCTATGTCACTAAGGCAACAGAAGAGCGTCACTTAGAGTTAAAAAATATTATGCAGGGAGTGATGAATCCAAATCAGGTTGCTATTTATATGACTTATACGCGTACTATAAAAGGCAAAGAGCCAGCTACTATTAATACGGTTGATATTTTTGACCTTGCTACTGACCTAAGTGGATTTTCTTCCGTAGCTATCATTTATGATACTGCTCCAGTTAAGAGTGATTTTAATTGAGAAATTCTTATGGGTTAGATCTTACTGTGTAAAGGCATGGCACAAATTTATGTGCCATGCCGACATCCTGTCTTTTTATAAAACTAACTCTTCATTTAATCGTAGTATAACTAGTGAATGACGCTTTCTAGTGCTTTCACTAAGCCAGAAGCTGGAGTGCTGTCTGGTATTGGGCAGTTGAAGCTCTCAGAATGCCCATAGCTATAGCCATAAAGCAGGTTGCAGGCCATGACCTTGTGACCTGCTGTAGTAGGATGTACCGAGTCACCGGTAGGGATTATTTTGCCCTGATCTGCCAGGAAAATATTAAAAGAGGTTCTGGCATTTTCTACCGCATTTTTAATCTGGGTATTGTAGTAATCGGTGCAGTAGTTTTGGGGGTCTTGCCCGTCAATATTCCTTCGGCGAGGAATCATCGAGATTACAAAGGCAATATTTTTATCGGCTATGCCTAATGAAGAAAGGTGGCTATATATTTTACCTACCAAAGTAGATTTATCGGTACTATTTGCTGGTGACAATATGTTGGCAACAACCTGCTCCAGTCGACTGGCTGAGGTGCCTCCTATCTCAGGTATGGCACTACAGTTAGTGGCGCCATTCATATTTAAGAATGTAATATCGTTGGTTCCCAGTTGGATAGGTATCACAACGGCATCAGTGCCGGAGAGGCTTTGACTCAGCTGGCAGGCTTGGTTACCTAACCATCCGGCACTGTTACTGTCTTCCCGGCAGATTTCGGTAGCTACCGAATTGAAGTTAGCAATGGATTGAGCACAGCTGGCAAAATTATAGCCAGATGGAACTTGATGACCTGTAGGGTTTAGGAAGCAGAGCATATCGCTTGTGGTGGCTCCTGGGATTCCCGAGTGCCAGTAATTCCTGCTTTGTTGTGCCAGGTCCTCTGGGCCAGTTGGACCATTTACAGTTCCGATAGTGTGTATGGGCTTGCCACTATAGAGAATTTGGAGGGAGCCATTGCTCTCACTTGTGGTAACCGGGAAACTGGATTTGCCATTGGAGGCATCGAGGAGGTGTTGCCAAATTTGGGAGCGGAAGCCGTTGGAGTTGAAGGGGAGGGTAGTCATGCCATAGGTGATCGAGTCCCCAATGAGCCAGAGTTTTATACTGTTGGCATTGCCTTTATTGGGATTGGACGGCTCAGTGGGCTGGGGCTCTGGTTCTGTAGGTTCAGGGGCACTTGGCGGAGAGGGTTCTGTTACGCTATTGGACTGGCAGCTAGTGGTCAGGTTTGGCTGGATATTTTCACCCGTGTACTCACCATTAAAACCAAATGCCCGAGCCTCGCCTGGAGGAATAGTGTCCTGGCCGCTGGCAGTTACTGTACCGCTATTTTCACTTATCAGAGCATTCCAGTGATGGGCCACCTTTTGGTTACCTGGCCATTGCCACTCAACCCGCCATTTTTCAATGGGGGTATTTCCAGTGTTGCGGATAACCACATTAGCCATAAAGCCATTGCCCCAGTCATTTTGTACAGTGTATTCCACAGTACACCGGCCAGAGGATGACAGTGGGGGAGTAGGTTCCGGGCTTGGTGCAGGTGTTGTGTCTGGTGCTGGAATTGGCTGTGTTGTTGGGGATTCAGTGGACTCAAACCATTTAAGTGCGTAGGCACGGAACTCTCGCTCTGTAGGTAGGGTACCCTGCTTTGCCTGAAAATCGCTCAGGTATTGTTTGGCGTCCCGATAGAACTTTTGGTGTGTTTGGTAAATCTGTTTTTTGTTCCCATCGTTGTTGATCAGCCAGTAGCCGACAAACTCATTAGCCCAGCTATCATACTCGTTACCATACATCTGCCAATACAAGATAAAAGGAGTCCCCCACTCCAATGAAGTTTTAATCACATTGCGCGAGAGCATATCCTGTGCTTCTCCAGAGCGGGTGCCCCAGTCTTTGAACCAGGATTCACCATATCCGTACTCGCCAATAAATACTCGTTTTTCAAATGGCAAGCCTGCCTTTGTGGGAAGCTTTGAATTAATGAAATCTAAAGCTTTCGTTAACTCAGTATGTAAGGTGGCGAAGTCTGAGTGTCTTTCCTTGGTAGTCAGGTCATAAGCTGAGTAAGACACCAGATCCACATTAGTGTGGGGCAGTACGGCATTAGTAATACGCTCCTTCCCCTGCATTGCCGATTCAACCCTATTGACTTCAACATAGTGATACAGGTTGACATCGGAGTGAGCTATATTGGCTTTAGCATCATCTATGGCCTTCTGACGAATATTGAGCCAGTCGATTAATCCCTGGATTCGTATGGGGTCGATTTTTTCCTGGTTGTCATCACGGGTTCCGTCTGCCTTTTGCACCAGGTTCCAATCCCCTTCCCAGTGGCCAATCATAAAGGTTTTACCAGATCCGTTATATTGCGTTAGCAGGTATTCAGCCAGGGCATAAATTTTATCGTATTGCCAGGTTAGTTCATCTTTGGACATGCCCTTGTTGTCCATCCAGGAGCCTGAATCTTCCACCCAAAACATATAGTGGGAAAAATCCATTTCCAGGACCTCACGATAAGCGGGCACTTCTTCAAGCATGCGTTTGAATTGGTAGTCCAGCCCTTTGCCTCGTAGTTCATCATACAGGCCCGTGGAGAGAGCAATCTTAAGAAAATTCGAGCCCATTGCATGAATGGCCTTGGCAGACTCCACAAGGGAGCCTTCTCCAGTAAAACTGTACTTGGGACTGATTGTCTGGGTACCGAGAATGTAGTTGTAGCGCTCAATTGGGGATAGCGGAGTGCTTGTTGGTGGTTCAGTAGGTGTTGGGGGCGTAGGTGCTTGCTTATTACAGCTGGCATTTATCTTGGATGGGATCTGCTCTCCTCCAGAGTAGGAGATATTAAACCCAAAGGACCGCGCCTCGCCTGTTGGTATGGTGGCAAAATCGCCAGTTCCCTCCGCGGTAACGATATTGCCGCTTTGACTAATCTTGGCATTCCAGGAGTGATCGATCACTTGGTCTGCGGGCCACTGCCAGTCGACTGACCAGCCATTGATGGGCTCATTGCCAGTATTTCGAACCACTACAGCGGCCATGTAACCAGTATTCCATTGGCTCTGAACAACCAGGTTCACGTCGCAGTTTGTAGCTGCGAGCGCCTGACCAAATAGCCCTAATAAAAGTAAAGGAATCATGCTTGCTTTGAAGAGTCGGATATGCATCAAGAAATCACTAATTATTAATATTTGTACCAATAGCTAAGGCTCCTCTCTGGCGATAAAGTTTCGTCTAAAGGAGTTAAGCTGACTAAATGACTACTCATCCACAGGTTCTGTTGACTCGTGAGTGCTTCAAAATTTATCGGGGGCTAGAGGAATCTCGAGTAATTCTGTTTACGCTTCAAATTGGTGCGCGCTTTTTTGTTGGAATCGTCAGAAATTCATCAAAGCTAAACTAAAAACGCTTTGGTCATCTCGAATGATCCTTTCAAAGTAAGTGGAAATTACATCGACCTCGGACTATGAATGATATCTATATTTAATAAATCCTAATGGCAGATCTGGTATTGCGAAGTACCCTGGCTTTGGGTGGATTGGGAGTTATTGCAAACCTGTGGATAGCGTTCATGAAGTATCATGGAACCCGCATGCCAAAGTAATAACTTACTAAAAAGTTGCGAATCAAGGAAGAATATTGCCATACCTGTCTAAGCTTTATTACTGTATAGGTTTGTCGCTATCAGGAAGAAATAATAGAAATAATAAAAGTACAGTCACGTAGTTGTACTTCGTAAAGCCGGCTGTAGAGCCAGTTTCTTTTACTGCGTTATCAGAATAATTTTTGCAAGTATGGTCAGTCGTCTTTCCATGGCTAATGCTATGTGTAGGCGTCGCTACCGTAAAATTTTTGGAGAAAATATGAATAAAATAATAATCAAGATTTGTGTGGTGCTCTTGGGGCTAGTAGGCGCTTCCCCTTTTGCGTTCGGTGCGGACTGGTTGCTGGGTACTGGTAAATACGATATTACGGGCCCAGCCGCCGATGTTGGTATGGTTGGCTATGGTGAGACAGGGCAAACAACAAAGGGTATTCACACCCGTTTGTGGTCCCGCGCGTTTATTATCGGGAATCAACAGAATAGTCGGCGTCTAGTATTTGTATCTGCGGATCTGCAGGGCATTCCCCAGGGCGTTAAACAGGGTGTAATCGCCAAACTTAAAAGTAAGTATGGTAACAATAGATTCAGTGATGAGAATGTCATGCTCACAGCAACTCACACGCATGTGGGACCTGGTGGTTACGATCACTATGTAATGTTAAATATGAGCGCATTGGGTTACGCGGGAGATAATTACAGTGCGATTGTGGAAGGTATTTACCAGTCTATTGTCTCAGCGAATAACAGCCTGAAGGAGGGCGATATTTATCTGGATCAGGGGACCCTGCTCAATACCAGTGTTAATCGCAACCCAGAACCTTACGCACAAAATTCCGATATTAGTAATTACCAATACGATACTAATAAAACCATGAGTCAGCTCAAATTGGTGGGATCGGATAATGAGGTAATGGGGATTATCAATTGGTTTGCTGTGCACAATGTTTCCCTCGGAACCGAACAACGCCAGTTGAGTAGCGACCATAAAGGTGCGGCCAGTTATCTATTTGAAACCTGGGCTGCTGGCCAACCCAATACCTCAGATGGTTTCGTAGCGGCTTTTGCCAACAGCAACCTGGGTGATGCCTCTCCAAATGTGTGTGGCCCCAGAGATGGCTGCGGTACTAGTGAATATGCGAGTTTAGAGCTGGCTGCAGAAAAGCAGTTTTCCAAAGCGCAGTCACTATATGAGTCAGCAGCTAACAAGTTGATGGGAGAACTGGACTATCTCCATCAAATCATCTATTTCCCAGGCTACACAGTGGCGGGACAGTACTCTGGAGTAGGACAGCAGGATATATGTGAAGGCGCGGTTGGCTGGTCCTTTACAGCGGGTTCTACCTGGGATGGCCCCAGTGGAATTGACGGTATCTTCGAAGGTATGTCTGTAGATAATGAGGGTACGGAGTGGGATCGCAGCGAAAGCCTGTTTGAATCTGTAATTGATGGATTCCCGATATTTGGATTGATGAACGCCTTTTCTGCGGCGGCTGTTTTCAACGAGACTCAGGATGATCCCTGCCAATATCCCAAGCCAACCTTTGTAGAGCGTAAAGTGGTGGGGCAAGAGCTGTACACACCCTATTTACCATTTCAGATGTTTCGGATCGGTTCCCTTGCCCTGGTTGCAGCGCCCAGTGAGATGACTACTATGGCGGGGCGCCGTTTGGAAGAGCAGGTGCTCTCAGCTATGCAGGGTAATGGAATCTCTACGGTGGTGATTGCCGGTCTGGCGAATGCCTATAGTGGTTACGTAACTACACACGAAGAATTCGATATGCAGCACTATGAGGGTGGCCATACTATCTTTGGCCCCAACACCCTTGCAGCTTATCAGCAAATTTACACGGAGATGGCCTATGCCATGAACAATAATCTGGAAGTCGATGCAGGCCCAGCACCTGCAGATTTATCTAATGACCAGGTGATTCACGTTATTGGGGTGGTTTATGATGATAAGCGCCTTTGGGAATCTTTTGGGCAAGTCTGGAATGATGCCGGTAACAGCTACTCTGCTGGAGACATGGTGAGCGCCTCTTTTCGCTCTGGACATCCTCGCAATAATTTCAGGACTGGCGGCACGTTTATTGAGATTCAGCGAAAAGTGAATGGTAGCTGGGAAACCTATCTTACGGATAATGATTTGGACACCCGTTTTATCTGGACCAGGGATACCGCTATAGATTGCCTGGCTTGTTCCTTTGCTGAAGGGCAGTGGACAATTGGTGAAAGTACACCAGCTGGTACATATCGTATTAAGCATTACGGAAACTGGAAGAGTGGGTGGACTGGGAAAATTTCCGGCTACAGCGGTACGTCAAGCAGCTTTACTGTAAATAATTAATCAGTTATTAGTTTGATAAAGTGGCATGGCCAGGGAAAAAATTTCTACAAATGTTTCATGCCACTTTTATTTACATTCCTCGCCAATTGCACTTAGTATCTGAAATAAAGGATTCATTGAATCTAGAAAAGTGGAAAAATATTACCTTTCTGGTCATCAGACTCCACGTATCTTTTACATCGCCATAAGGTCATTTTTGAATTGCATTGTGAAGGCTCTTCGTTACGGCGGTAGCATATTTGATACGGCCGCTCAATTTTCCAACCCCTTCTTACATTCTTGTAGGTCTCGAAGTTTGTGAATGATGGGTTCTTTCCACCAGTGACCTGTACTTCACAAATGCTGTCCCAGTCCTCCAGTCTGACTCCAACAGTAGACGCCAGCGAATAAGTTGCTATACAACTTAACAAGAAGAGTGGGAAAGCTGCTTTTACAATCATCTACCCTGCCTGGCTCACCGCCACAAAGTTTTAAAAATTTAGGAGATTATAGTGTTGCACGCTTTCATTGGCGAATTGTTATTGGGCACATATATTTGGCTGATAAGAACCAGGACATACAGTCATATTGTGTCGGGAGTATTGCAAGAACTGATCTGGATTCGATAGCTTTTTCTACTACTCTGGACCGGATCCGATATCGATTTCTGGATGCTCCCTCAGGATTCTCCCTGTTTCTTTTTGAAGCATTTCCAGTTTTTGTGTTGCTTCGGCGAGCTGTTTTTGGCTGACACCAAATTTCTTTCCCTGAGCGATTTGTTGCTCTATTTCTGTGATTTTGTGCTTTGCGGCTACAACAAAAGAGGCATATACGGTCTTTTTCTGGCGGGCCTCAAACTCCCGATAAAGATCGCGGGATGCCAGTTCCTCAAGTGTCGGTTTAATTCGTGGATTAACAGTGGGTGCTAGTGGTGGCGTACGTGGATCACCAGTTTTCATACTTTTCATTAGAGATTGCACAGCTGCGTTATTTGGCTTAGAGGGTAATGACAAGTTAGGACCAGCTCCATTTTCTGAATCTTGAGTGACTACGGAAATCGCCTTAAGGTTGTTACTTGGAGTTGAGGCAGATTTTTGGTTGCGCTTAACTGTGTCGACTCTTTCGTCAAAAGCTGAACTATGATTGTCTGAAGTTACTGTAACAGCGATCAATCCAGTAAGAGCAAAGGCTATGGCAATTAACAAAATTCGCAAGACAGCACCCTCTGGTTTAGCTGTATGGACGTATTTTTGTAAGCTTGTGACATTAGCGTATTGAATTTTTCTTGGAGCTTCTGTTGGGCAATAGCATTAGTGGCTCTATAGTGCACGGACTCACTCTCGATTGGCTGATAGCTAATTTCCCGCTGGTCTACCCAGAGTATTTCCCAGTGCACATCCCCGACTTTTGGGGGGCTGCGAAATGGTTTTGATACTGTATTTTCAGGGAGGCTAAATGCCATGGCGAGTGTCCAGTGATCGCGGTGGTTTTCTCGATCAATCCACCCTAGGCTGCCGTTGGAGTTCCGGCCTGTTGTATTAGAGTATTTCTGAATTGCTTTATGAAAGGGCAGGCCGGCTTTGATTTCCTTGTAGACAATATCAGCCTTTTCTTGTGATTCCAGACGGATATGATAGGCGTGAACCTTTTCAATGCGCTTGAAGTCCTCTTTGTGCTTTTTATAGTACTGATGAACTTCTTTCTTAGTTACAGATTTTGCGAGAGCTTGGAGGTGTGGGTTTTCATCGTGAATATCATGAATCAATCCCATATTTTGTAATAGAAGTTCACGCTGTAGGGCATACTCTATACACCGTTTGACGGTTGCGCGGGATACCTGGTCCAAGGATGAACCGGTTTCAAACCAATCTAACACATAGGCGCTAGTGAGCTGTTGCTTTATGGCCTCGCGGATGAATTCCAAATTCAAGTTGTGCATCTGTACCTTAAGCTGCATATTCTGGCGACGATATAAGTCCCATAAAGTCAATACTTGTTCAGCTTGTGTATCTCGGAATTTATAGCGAGCAATCACTAGCTGCTCTGCTGACTTCCGTTGTTCAGTTGTCATGGAGCTATAGAGCTTTTGCTGTAACTGAAGAACTGGTTTTAGTGCATTGATATTGAATGTCAGAGGAGCCGTTAGAAAATCCAGGCTGCTGTTTACGTTTGCAGACTGCATGGCCTTTTCAAGCGGGGTTTGGTAAGCGCTGCGAATCAATTTGAAGAGCTGTTGCTCAACCTGCGTATGGTAGTCGTAGCCTACAGTATTGTGGTTATCTATTACAGACTTTGTGGTGTTCATCGTGGCTAGCAGATGGCTTTCTAGAAGCCCTTTCAGCACTGATCTCCTGTTGACCTCTTTATCATGTCGACGTGCTGCTTTTATAAATACGTCTAATGCTGCTAGTGAGATATCTTCGCCATTAACTCTTGCTGCAATACGATCTGGTAGCGTTGCAGGTGAGTCCGCGAAAGCTAAAATGGTCACCATCATTACGGTGGCCAATACCCAGGGAACTCTCATCAGAATATCCTTAGACCACCAGCTGGGATTGCCGGTGGTGAGTGCTTAATTCTTATTGTTATTCACTGACTTGTTGAGCAGCGTGATTGAGGATATGAACCACCATTGCAATGGCATGAGGTACGACAGTTTTGGCCACTTGCAACCTGTCGTTATGATCGGTACTGGATAAAACAATGCCACCATTGGCATAGGCGAGGGCGCCGCCTTGAGTCAATAGGGGGCGAATATCATCGCTGCTTTGCCCTATAGCAGTAAAGTTAGACATGGCCTGAGCAACCAGTGCTTCGTCATTGAGGTTTTCGCTATCGTAGTAATCTGCAACCCAGCCCTCCCAACCGCTGTGGTTGAGTCCTGAGGTGGTCCACACATGGTGTGGCTGAAGCAGGTCTGTGGTATGCATTACAAAGCCGAGAGTTTGTGCGGTTGGTTGGGCAAGAAATTGGCTGTACCAGTACTGGCCGAGGTTGTCGATAGGTTGAAAGGGGATCTCCTCAAAGTCGTCATACATAGATTTAGAAGAATGGCTACCCTGGCGATAGTTAGCTTCAGTGATACCATAGGTATTGTATTCTGAGTCATCGGCTGACCACCAACCGGTCATCCCTCCGTTGCCGTCATCCAGGTAGTCGCCAACCAGCCAAGTGGCTGCCATATTATCGATGCTGTCCCACACGGTGAGCAGGTCATAGTTGTAGCCACCGAAGTCGTTCCCGTGAACATCTGAGCCGCGAGTGTGATTTTGGAAATGCCAATAGCTGGTGTAACCAACCAGTGAGGCACCAGCATTGAATACTGGTGCATAGACACAATCACCTGTGATTGCCCCGCACAGGTAAGTATCCTTGAAATCATCCACATCATAGGCGCCCTGGCCTAGCACTTCAGCAAATTCATCTACGCTGTATCCAGCGGCGTTCACCCAAGCTTTTAGTTTGTTGTACTCAGTTGCCTCTGGATTGTTGCGCATATACGAAACCGCATCAATTGCGATGCGCTTGTGGGTTATTTGCTGGAAAGCCTGCGCAGATGATGCAGTTAAGGCAGCGAAAATTAGGCCTGTGGTAAGCGTTTTCTTCACGACATATCCTAAACGATTTTTTTGTCTTTAATGGAATGCCTGCGGAAACCCACAAGCAGATTCGTGTAAGTATGCTGGTGTGAAATGACAGTATTAATGCGTTTATATGACGATAGCCAATTTGCCTCAGGCGATCAGTTAATCTGTGCGGCGAGCCTCATTTAAGCAGCATGAAAGAAAAGTTTCATTTTTATGAATTTTTACCCCGTTAGTCCCTTTGATAGAATTTCTATTTCTATTTCTATTTCTATTTCTATTTCTATTTCTATTGGAACTGACAGGGTTTGAGGTGTTGGTTTGGCAAAGGCTAAACTTTCAATTTATTTATTGCAAGGAAGAGAAAATCATCTTGAATTTCTAATTGTCAAACAGCTGCCTGCTGTTATTTTGTTAAAGCTTATGATGTGTTGGGTAAATCTCATACACACTGAGAATGCGATAATCTCCTGTGGTTCTATCGTGTTTCTGAGCGTAGATTTTCCAGTTAGTGCCTGTACGTATGCCAATCACTGAAACGGTGCGGTTTGCGCCATTGTAAAAACCTCGTTGATTGCTGGTGCCGTAAACAAAAGCGGTTCCATAAGTGGCTGCGAGGTTATTGCGAAGGGTATCGCCATTGACTGCTGCGGGCTGTACATGAGCAACGTCCAGGGCCGTACTTCCGACAACTGGGCGGATTACAAAAGAACAGGCGGATAGTTGACCGGTTACCATCATCGACGGACCAGTTGCACTGGGTAGTCGGTAAAAACCCAGATTAGCTGCACCTACATCCATATGTATGGAGTGGGTAAAAAACAGGTGTGGGTTTGTGGCCAGATAAAATGCATTGCCGCGGATTTGAAATGACTCAGTTGTATGCATGTTATGTGTGCCCAGTACAGTTCCTGGACGATAGGAGTTTCCTCCATTGCCAATGCAATATTGGGTTACCGCAGAGGCTCCTGGATCACCATAAATTCTAATGGGAAAGGTTTTTAGAAAATTTGATGTATTTGTCTGTAGTTGATTGAGTGCATTTGCCGGCAGAATAGCCATGTTAACTTTCCTTTTATAGTTCTAAAAAATGAAAACGCTGCTTTTATAGTTGTTGTCGCTTAATTGTGGGTGAAAAAATGAGATTAAGCTCCAAAATATAGATTTTTCCGAGCTGTCGATTTATTTGATTGCCAGATTAACATGTGTTTATTGAAATTCTCCGCAGATATTGGTGCCAATTTATTTTCTTGTCTCCGTTTTATACTTATACCATTCGTTAATGGGAGAAGGGTTGAGTTTACAATAATAGCTATAAAGAGAATGCAGGTAGGACTCCACTGAATCACTTTGGGTGTCTTTGACTCGGTGCTTTACAGCTTTTGGTAATCAGACCTGTCAATGAAACTGATAGTTCTGATTATCTGGTCCGGCGGTTCGATGATATATAGTTGCACGTAATATTGGCGTCAACCAAGGCGCTTGCCAGTCAATCGTATAGATAGTGAGGTGAGATGGACTATCAATCTTCAAAGAGCCCTGTATTGCAGTTATGGAAGAAGTTCGGAGGCTCTGCATTTGGGCGCTGGACTGTCTCCAAAGTAGTGG